>JAUHXY010000159.1 GCA_030426785.1 bacterium | reverse complement strand
CGATGAAACTGCCGCCGCGCACGTTGGTCATGACGCCTTCGGCCACCTCGTCGAAGTTTCGTTCTTCAAAGAGGCGCGCCGTGGCCGCGGTGACCGCTTCCGCGACCGCTGCAGCCTGATCTGGGGTAGCGCCCACGGGCAAGCGCACGCCCGCTTCGATTTCGTCCGCGGAGACTTCGGGCATCAGAATCATGCCCATGTGCGCGCTGGTGCTGTAGCTCACGACGATCGCGAACAATCCCACCGCCGCAGAAGCGGTCACGTAGCGCACTCGCAGGGCAAACTCGAGGATCGGGCGATAGATGCGGTCGACGAAGCCAGCAAAGGCGCGGGTGAACGCTTGTTGGGCCGCGTGCATGCGTTGCCGCAGACCAGGCTTTGGGGCTTGCGTACGGATGTGCGCTAAGTGCGCGGGCAAGATGAAAAGCGCCTCGAACAGCGACAGCAGCAACACCACGATCACGACGATCGGTAGCGGTCGCCAGAACTGGCCGGTTTCCCCGGGAATGAACAGCAGCGGGATGAAAGCGACGACGTTGGTCAGGATGCTGAAGATGACGGGGCCGCCGACCTCGCGCGTGCCCTGGATAGCCGCCTCCATGGGGCTCAAACCCTGCTGGCGCAACTCGAACACGTTCTCCCCAACGACGACGGCGTCATCGACGACGATGCCCAACACGATCAAGAATCCGAACAGGGAGATCATGTTGATGCTGACGCCCACCACCGGCAGGAACAGCACACCTCCGATGAAGGAAATCGCCATGCCGGCCATCACCCAGAAGGCGAGTCGGATCTCCAGGAACAGCGCCAAGATCAGCAGCACGATCGCGATGGCCAACAGCCCGTTCTCCGAAACGAGCGCGAGGCGGCTGCGGAAGTCTTCGGCGTTGTTGTTGTCGGTGCGCCACTGCACGCCGGGCGGGAACTGGGTCGCGGCGGCGCCCATGACCTCTTGCACGGCGTCGGCGATTTCCAGCGGCGATTGCCCACCCACCCGGTAGATCTGCAGTTCCACCGAAGGCTGCTGGTTGAACTGGGAGTGGAAGTCCCCCTCGGTAAAGCCGTCCCGAATGGTGGCGAGGTCGCCCAAAGTCACGGACGTGCCACTTTCGCTGGTCAGGATTTCGATGCGCGCGAACTGTTCCGCCCATTGCTTGCGGGCTTTGACGCGCAGAAGGACCTCTCCGGCCGTGGTTTGCACCGAGCCCGCGGCGACGTCCTCGCTCGAGCTTTCGATCAAGCGCGCGACGCGATCGAGGGTCAGACCGTACTCGCGCAGCGTCTCCCGCGGGATCTCCACGTGCGTGACGTAATCGGGCACGCGCGAGAGTTCCACCTGAGTGATGAAGGGGCTCGCCAGCAGTTGATCGCGCACGCGCTCCGCCAGCTGGCGCAAGGTCCACACGTCGACGGGCCCGTACAATCCGACGCGCAGGACTTCGACCTGGCGGGACTGCAGGCTAACTTCCGGCTGTTCGACATCGTCGGGGAACGTGCGAATGCGCGACACCGCTTGGTCGATGTCCTGGAACGCCTTCATGCGGTTGGCTCCAGCAACCAACTCGATCGTCGTGGACCCAACCCCTTCGCGAGCCTGCGAAGTGATTTCGCGGATGCCGTCGACGCCCCGCACGGCTTCTTCGATGGGTCGCAGGATGCCCTGTTCCACCTCTTCGGGCGCCGCTCCCGGATAGCCCACGGACACGTTGACGATGTCCAACTGGAACTGCGGGAAGACCTCCTTCTGCACGTTCAGCGCGGACCAAACCCCGCCGAGCAGCAGGATGAACATCAACAGGTTGGCCGCAATCGGGTTGCGGGCCATCCAAGCGATCGGGCCTTGGGAGGACGGCTGGTGCGGTTGTTCGGGTTGGCTCACGGCTGTTGCTCTCCCTCACGCTTCGCAACGGAGGGGTCCTCGGACGCAGCTTCGTCCTCCGCGGCCGTACGAATCGGCAAACCATCCACGACCGTGGCCAAATTGGTGGTCACGATGGCTTCGCCGGGCTCGAGGCCGGAGCGCAGGTAGGCATGGGTGCTGTCGCGGAAGACGACGTCCGCGCTGCGCACCCGCAAGGCCCCTTCCTGCATGACCCAAACGGTGTTGCCTTGGCGCAAGTAGGCTCGATCGATCCGCACGACGTCGTCGAGGGGCTGTGCATCGATCTCTACCTGCACGACCGTGCCGAGGATCAGGGGCGGTTGGCCTTGGGTGCCCAGGGGATCGGATACGGCGACGATCACGCGGGCGAGGCGCGTCGTCGTATCGACTTCGCCGATCCAGCGCTCGACCTGTCCTGTGCGATAGGTACCCGCTTCCCACGTCGCGCGGTGTTGCACGCGCGCGGCGGCGCCGGGTTGGCCCTTTTCGGGGAAGGGGATCCAGCGCAGGGTGTTCATGGGCACGGTCGCTTCGACCCAATAGCGTTCGGTGCCGACGAGGCGCGCCAAAGGGCTGCCCGCAGACACTTGGGAACCCAACTCAGCGAAGCGTTCGACGATTTGGGCGTCGAAGGGGGCGGTGACTTGCGTGCGTTCGAATTCCAGTTGTGCTTGAGCGAGTGCCGCTTGGGCCGCTTGGCGCTTGTTGTGCAGGGCTTGGATCTGCGGCTCGCGCAGCACGAGAGCGCGGTTGGCGGGGTCGATGTCCTCGCCGAGCAGGCGGAACTCGAGCTCAGCTGCGCGCTGCTGACCTTCCTCGATGGCGAGCTCGGCTTCCACCTGACCCAGTTCGCTCTGCCGCATCACGACCGCGTTTTGGTAGTCGGCGGGGTCGATGCGCACCAGTGGGGTTCCGGCCGTCACGCGACCGCCGGGCCGAAAGTCTTCCGCGACCTCCACGATGGCGCCGCCCACTCGGGGGCTCAGCATGATTTCTCGTGCGGGTTGCACGACGCCGAGCACGCTGATTTTGGGACGGTGGGTGCCGCGCGTCACCTCGATGGTCTCGACCAAGGCGGCGGTGCGGCGCGTCGCGGATTCCCGTTGCGCGACCGGTTCGGACTGCTGGATCCAGTAGCTCACCGCCGCCGCTCCCGCGAGCAACAACGCGACGAGCGCCAGATTGCCCAGGGGGCCGAAGCGGCTGCGGGTGGGCGAACTCGCCGAAGTTTGGGACTCTTGATTCAAACGGGTCATTGGGAAGGGGCCGCTGAGGCTTGAACGGACGGGCGGGCCTCGGGTGCTGGGTACGGACCGGGCTCGACGATTTCCCATCCGCCGGCCAAGGCGCGGTGCAGCGCGATGCGCACTTCGATGCGCAGGAGGCGTGCTTCGAGCCAATTGCGCTCGAGGGCCTGCTGATCGCGCAGGGCGACCAGCACGTCGATGAAGTCGCCTGCGCCGTTGCGGTACTGATTGCGCAACTCGGTGTAGGTCGCTCGCGCTAGGTCGCGGCGCGCGGTGAGGTTCTCCAGTCGCCGCTCCTGCCACCGCTCCTGAACGAGCAGATCCTCGACCTCCTGGAACGCCTCTAAGACCACCGCTCCATACTGCGCAACGGCTTCGCGCCGCAGGGCGACGGCTTGTTCCACGACGCGGCGGCGCCGACCTCCGTCGATCAGTGGGCCGACCAATTCACCGGTCAGGGTCCCTAGCCAGGTGGAAAATAGGTCGGAGCCCGTGCGGCCGGACGTCACCGCAGACCCCGACAAATCGATGCGCGGATAGCGATCTTGGACGGCCGCTGCGACGGAAGCGTCCGCCGACCGCAGCCGCGCGAACGCTGCACGAACATCCGGGCGCCGTTGCAACAGGTCGGCCGGCAGCCCGAGGGTCGGAAGGGGTGGAAGGTCGGGAAGCGGGCGGGCCTCGATGCCCGCGAGATTTTCTTGGGGAGGATGTCCCAGCAACACGGCGCGTTGGTGCTCCAACAATTCCACGGCCGCATTCGCCGCGAGCTGTTGCTCTTCCGTGGCTTGGACCAATTGCCGCTGCCGCAAAACGTCCGCGCTGTTCGATTGACCGATCGCGAAGCGGTTCTCGATGACCTGCTGCACGTTGCGGTTGGTTTCGAGCTGGGATCGGACCAAGTCCTGCTGGGCGCGCGCTTCTTCCAAGCGGTAGAGCACCGTCGCGATCTCGGCGCTCAGGGTGATGGCCGCCGCGCGGTAATCCTCTGCGGTCGCACGCACCTCCCAATCGGCCGCGCGGATCTCGGAAGCGATGCGACCCCACAGATCGACCTCAAACGAGGCCTGCAGCCCCGCCTCGATCTCTTGTTCGGGCAGTGGTTCGTCCCCGTCAAACACTCGGCCGCCACCGACGGCGTCCAAGGTCAAGCGCCTCGCCGAACGCTCTTGCTGGGCGAGGGCACGGGCGGCCTGCAAGCGTTCCCAAGCGATCCGCAACGTCCAGTTTTGGCCCAGGCCCTGCTGCACGTCCGCTTCCAAGCGCGGATCTTGCCATGCTTGCCACCAGCGGGTCGAGGTCGGCTCACTGCCTTGGGCCGAAAACGCCCCCACCTCCTGAAACGGTAAGGGAGGAGCTGGTTCCGGCGCCACGCAAGCACAACATGCGAGCACGCCGACGGCCCACCCGCTCTGCAGGCAAGCGCGTGCACGGCCCACGGGCGGGGCGTTTTGGTGGGGACGGCTAGAGCCGTCGAGAGGCTCCCGAGCCATATTCATCACAACATCCTACCGGTAGGTTTTATCGGCCGGATCGTCACCTGGGTGATGGCCCAGATTCGGAGCCTTCGCCCCGAATCCTTCGCACTGGAGGGCCCCACGGTTGCATTCCTAAACGGGGTACCCGGCGATTCGGTTCGGAGATCCAATACTCCTTTACGAACGCCCAACTCGCGGAGGCTTGCAGCGGCCATGCTTCGGTCTTGGGGGGTGCTCGATGGAAGATTTTGGGACAGTTGAAGCGACCGGCAACCGTTCGGGGGACCCCGGTGGTGCTTCTTGAGTCGTCACGTCTCGCGTGGCTTGCAGGTTTCTTGGTTTCGGGCAGGATGGGTTCGCGCACAGCCGATCATTGGACCGGGGCAGGGCGAGCTAGGTCGGCCCTATCAGAGTTTCTGACACCTCTGAACCCTCGCGCCACCATCGCACTGCGCGATGGGAAGAACTGCCGTTCGAATTCCCCCGTCGCCTCACTGTATGCAACGCCGTGCCTCGCATTGCAGCGCGTCCCTAGCATGGTTCGCCCTCCTATTGGCTGCCTTCGCCTTGCGCCTCGCCGGGTGGTCTTGGGGTTTGCCGGACGGGGTCTATCACGCGGTGTCGCTGCACCCGGATGAGTGGAACAACGTCCGTCCAGCGCGGGCGATGTACCAGGGCTCGACGCTCAACCCTGGCTTCTACAACTACGGCAGCCTGTACTCGTACCTTGTTTGGTTGCCTCTGCCAGCGGTCGAGGCGATGGGATGGGAGTTGACCGAAGCCGTGCTCATCCGCGTCGGTCGTGGGGTCACGGCGCTGTGCAGCGTTCTAACCATCCCAGTCGTGGCCAGTATGGCCCGCAACCTGTGCGGAGGTCGTGCGGCTTGGATCACGGCGCTTTTGATGGCGACCGCCCCGGGGCTTTGCTTGCACGGAGGTTTTGCGACCGTCGATGCGCCTTCTGGCTTGTTTGTTGCGCTCAGTTTGCGGGCCGCGTTGCTCTACGGGCAGCGGGGTCAGTTCTGGCACCTCGCCCTCAGCGCGGGGTGTGCCGGATTGGCGGCCGCCACCAAGTATCCCAACGGGATCGTTTTCTTGGCCACTCTTGCTGCTGTGTGGTGGGGGCCCCTGCGAGGGACGAAGATCGTCTTGGTGCGCTGGAGTCAAGCCGCCGGATTCGCAGTGCTCGCCTTCCTGATCGGGTGCCCGTACGCCTTGCTCGACATGGCAGCGTTTTGGAAAGGAGCCTCTTACGAACTCTTCGAGCACAGTCGGCAGGGACACGGCCATGTCTTTGACCAGGCAGGCAACCGTTGGGTGTATCTGCTGACCTCCAACTTGAACTACCACTTGGGAGTCGTGACCCTGTGGCTCGCAATTCTGGGCAGTTTGGCTTGGCGCAAGCTTGAGCGCCGAGACGGTTGGATTCTGCTCGCGTTCGGCGCGCCTTTCTTCGGGATGCTGGGCCTCGTAGAGCTACGCTTTATGCGCTACGCGGTACCTGGACTACCTCTCTTGACGCTTGCGGCCGGGGCCCTACTGGCCCGCTGGACAATGCGCGGAGCGGGGGGGAAGGTCTTGGTGGGGTGCTGTTTGCTCCTGCACCTGCTACCGACGGCTCTGCAGGTGCGCGGCCTCATGGCGCTCTCGTTTCACGAATACGCCTACCGGTACGCACAAGAGCATTGGCGGCCAGGGGAAACCGTAGCGGAGCCCTTCCCGAGCGTCTTTCCCGCTCGTTTGACAACCCCCAGCGAGCTCGGCGTTCCCGTGGACCCGTCGCTTTCGTTGGGTGGCTTGCAGCTAGAGCGCGTGGAGGAATCCAAACCCGACTGGCTCTTCGTTAGCGAGTTGTGGTGGGGTCCGCGTAGCCTCGCTCCGCGTGAGGACATCCACCGGTTCATCGAGGGAATCGCAGCTTCCTACGAGCTCCGCGAGCGCTACTCCACGTTCCCGCCCGCCTGGCGCCGCGTGTTTGGACCAACTCCCGCGCCGCCCGACTGGTTGTATCCCTTCTTAGAGCAACGCATCTACCACAGGGTGCAAGGGCGCTGACCCAGCTCCCCTTTCCGTCGTGGCGATCGAGGGCCCAGGCCCCATCCCGGCGGGTTCAGCGCAGTTTTTCCACTTCGCCGAGCGGCTGCCAGGATTCGACCAAGTGAGCGTCAAAGCGCAGGTCCCGGTGTTTGACGTCCACCCCGTAGGTGGCCGTTTCACGGACCCAGTGCTCGGGCCCGGAATCGGGCAGGCCCGCGGCGCCGGGGTCCCACAGGTCACAGTCGTGCATGAGCACTTCGAAACCGTTGCATTGATCGAAGCGGCCGATGTAGATCAAGCCGTCGGAGCAACGGATGACCAAGTTCATACCGTGCGGGGCTTCCATGATGTTCTGAGTCATTGGAACGGGGCTGGGGTGGGAGGCCTTACTGCATCCAGGTGAAGGTTTCGCCCATGGCGAAGGTGTGAAGCTTGACGTCGCGCAGGGAGTGCGTGGACTCTTCGTTGATCCAAGTTTTCTTGGCGCGCCGTGCATCGATCACCATCGTCGAGCCCTTACCGGTGAAAAACATGTCGTCTCCCAAGATGCGCACGGCGGAGTGACGATCCTGACACAAACCCATGATGCGGTTTTGGTCCAGGACAGCGGAGATGCCGTGAGCCAAACGGTTTTCGTTCATCATGTCGGTCAGCACGAGACCGTTCCAAAGGCCCAATCCGCGGCGAGGGCGCACGGACAGGTGCGTCATGTAGGGTTCGTCGATGAGTCCTTCGACGTACACGATCCCCAAGACACCGGCGGTTTGCCCATTCGCGCCGATGAGGGTGCCCTGTTTGTGCCACTGATAGAAATTGGAGATCACTCCTGCCGCCGCCAGTTGACGCATCAGGTGTCCGGGAGAGCCATCCGAAAACCAGATCACGTCGGCATTGGACAGCAACGCGACCGTGTCTTCGCCCTCTAGGTTGGGCAGGACATTGACTTGCGTGATGCCGAGGCGTTCGAAGGCTTCCTTCTCGGCTTGCCCGCGGGTTTCCTCGTCGCTCGCGTGGGGCACGATCAAAACGATCGGGGAGTCCACATCCAGCCGACCGAGGGCGTCCAAGAGCCCCTGTTCCATAGCTTCGATGCCTCCTACGGCGAGCACGCTGCCGTACCGAATGATCGGCGTTTGGACGGGTTCGGGGTCCGGTTGAGGCGGGTCTTGCGGGGGGACGGCCGTGAGGGCCCATCCGACGGTCGTCGCGCACAGGAGCGCAAGCAGGGCACGGATCATGGTGCTAGAGAAGTGAAGGTCGGTCGGAAGGATGGGTGAGGGCGGGACGAGCTAGGGTTTTTCTTTGAGGTGAGCGAGCACGTGGTCCACCTCTTCGGTGCTGCCCATGATGACGCTGACGCGGTCGTGCACCCCCTCCGGTTGGATGTCGAGAGTGCGTTCGAGGCCGGAGAAAGCCTTGCCGCCTGCCTGTTCGATCAACATGCCCATCGGGTTGGCCTCGTACATCAGCCTTAGCTTGCCTTTAGGCGCTTTTTTGGTGGGCGGGTACAAAAACACGCCGCCTTTGATGAGGGTGCGGTGTACGTCGGCCACCATGGCCCCCGCATAGCGCCCCGAGTAGCCGTTCTGGTGGGCCCAGTGCAGGTAGTTCTGATAGCCCTCCGGAAAGGTCTCGATGTAAGCCTCGTTCAACGAGTAGGACTTGTAGGCCTTCGGAATTTTGAGGTCGGGCTCCACGAGCAGGAAGGAACCGATGGAGGGGTCGAGCACGAACATCTGCACCCCGTTGCCGGTGGTCATCACGAGGATCGTGGAAGGGCCATACAAGACATAGCCCGCCGCCACTTGACGGTAGCCCGGTTGCAACACGGCCGACTCCAGGGGTTTGGCGCGCCGGTCGTGGTGCAAGATGCTAAAGATCGTGCCCACCCCCCCGCACACGTCGATGTTGGAGGACCCGTCGAGCGGATCGAAGAGGGCGATGTAGGGCCGCTCCGGGTCGTCCGACGAGCGCAGGATGATGGGCTCTTCGTTTTCCTCGGAGGCGACGATGGCGAGTCCTCCGCGGTTGCCCAAACACTTCAACAGCGTCTCGTTGGCGATCACGTCAAGCTTCTGCTGGATCTCGCCCTGCACGTTTTCGCAATCGATGCTGCCGAGTACGTCCTCCAGCCGGGCTCGCCGACAGCGAGCTGCGATGTACTTCGACGCCAAGGTGATCGCGGACAAGATCCATGTGAGTTTGCCCGTGGCGGTGGGGTGCTTGCGCTCCTCGTCGAGCAGATAGGACGTGACGGTGATCAGGCCACGGTTGGGGTCTTCCATACGGGTGGGGGCGGTGGAGAGGCGGTGGGGGAATCCAACGTTTGGCCGACTATTGTGGCACATTCGCCCCCCGGGATGCAGCCCGATCGAGCGCTCAGGATCGCTCCGAAACAAGAAAGCGGTCCCCTCTCCGAAGAGAGGGGACCGCTCGTTCCAGTGTCACCCGCGCGAGGGGTGACGATCCATCCCTTACTGGCAGAAGACGACTTCCACGCCCGGCGAAGTGTTCGAGGTCGAACCCGGGTTGAAGTCGCGGAACCAGTATTGGAAGTTCCAAGTTTCGCCGTCCATGAACTGGTAGCCGAAGGGGCCGTTGTTCAGGTCGGGCTGCAGGGTGACGAAGCCGAACGGGCCGGAGTTCAGGATGAATTCCGGACGGTCGTTCCAGCGCACGATGCCGTTGCCCAAGCACAGGAAGCCTTGGCTGCCGCCGCCGAGCGGGATGGTGCCTTGGACCGGCGCCATCAGGAAGTAACCGAACTGGTTCGAGGGCAAGGAGGACACGACGAACTCGAGGTCGTTCGCGGACACGTTCGGGGTGCCGAGAATGTCGAACACGGCGCCGGTGGGTTGGGCCGAGCGGCCGGACAATCAATCCCTCAACTGCGAGGTGGGCGACGAGAGCGCGACCGACGCTGCGTTCGCCAGGGCGGCACATGTGGTCCAGTTCGACACGTGGGTGAACCGCATCACCGGCAGCCCGATGGAGCCGCGCTCCTGCATCGGCAGTTACGATGAGGCGACAGGCATCTATACCGCGCGCGCTGC
>JAUHXY010000355.1 GCA_030426785.1 bacterium | reverse complement strand
GTAGTGGGTTTGGAAGCTGTCTTGCCCGGTTTCGGGGGCAAAGCCGATCGACTGAATCAGCTCGGTAGGGCTGATGCGGTGGTAGGTGACGCTGTGGACGTCCTTAGCGCTGCCCGTTCCGACAAACTCGACGCGGTCCTCGCTGAGGGACTTCAATGCAAAGATCGAGAGCTCCTCGCGACCTTGCGGAACCTCCAAGCGCCCATGCAAGTGTCGCAAGCGCAGCAGCACTTGATCCCCCTCGCGCGCGATCTGGCTCAGCTCGACCAGCGAGCAATCCCCATCCAAGCGGATTTGCCGGAAAGTGCCGATCAGCGTGTTGCCACGTGGCGCCATCCAGGTCTCTTCGTTGACCGTCTTGTTGGGGTTGATGGCGGTCCAGGTTCCTTCCAGAAACGCGAGCGGCGCGATGGCCGCGTGGGCCTGCGCATGTAGGGGAAGCTCCTGCGGTGCGGATGCCGGGGCGACGTTTGCCTGGGTGGCGATCTCGGCGGCCTCCCGGTCTTGCGCCAACGTGCCACAAGCAGCCAGTAGGGGAAGGACGAGCCAAACGAGGTGGGTGCCGAGGGGACGCTTCATGGCAGCATGTTATTCGAATGGGCCCCACGAGGCATCCCTTGCGAAGGTCGTTTTAGGGCTGCCTGACCGCCGACTGCGCTTGCCGCATCTTGCGGCTCATCCAGCCGTACATGGCGATGTGCCGCTGTCGGGGCGGGTGCGTGGGCAGCTCGTAGTCAAAGCGGGCTTGCAGCTGGAGTCGTTTGGTCAGGGCGTCCGGCGCGGTGGTTTCCACGCTGAGCCAGGTCAACAAACGACCGTGGGGGGCCAGCAGCGGCTCCGCCAGCTTTCCAATCGCTTCGGGTCCAGTGACCGCGCGAGCGGTGATCCAGTCGAACGCCGCCTTGAGTCCTTTGGCCGGGGCCTCGCGCGCATCCATCTGTACGGTGGTCATGCGCTCTGAATCAAAACCTGCAGCCTGTAGCGCCCGCTCGATAGCCTTCAGTTTTTTCAGGGTGCGGTCCATCAGGACCACCTCAGCAGAAGGGTGCAAACAAGCGATCGCGACCCCCGGAAACCCATTGCCCGTTCCGATGTCGAGGGCTCTTTCGATCGGGTTGTCGCACGGTAGCCCCGCCATGGCTAGTGCATCAAGGGCGTGGAACAGGACCGCCTCCTCCCGCTCGCGCACCGCGGTCAGGTTGATGCGCGTGTTCTCGTCGAGCATCGCGTCCAGGTAGGCGAGCAAGCGCTCGCACGCTTCTATCGGCACGGCAAAGCCAAGTTCGGCGGCGAACTGTTGCAGTTGGGTCGGGGTGCTCACGTGTTTGTTTGGGTTTTCCCGGCGAAGCGAGGGCGCACAGCGTACCTGGGGCCGAGCTTTCGTCCCAGTCCCTAGGGGCTTCGCGCTACGCCTGGGTCGAAGGCCCAGAAGCGCTAGGTCGGGAGGTTTGCCCCACGTTCGTCGTCCAACCCACCCTCGTCCCCAACCGCAGACTCCGACCCCATGCTCGTTCTTAGAAGGCCATGACCCATCCGTCCCCCATGCCAATCCGAGCCACCGTCACCGCTTCGATCAAGATGCTCGGGTTTCTGACCGCCCTGTTCACGGTTTTGGCGATGATCTACGTCGCGATCCAGACCGGGGGGCTTTCCTCGAAGGGCTGGGCTGTGTCGGGCGTGTTTGTCGGGGTTGGTGGGATTGTTTTGCGCTATGGGCACTGGATCGCCCGATTCGCGACGCCCGAGGAGCGCGCACCCAGCGCCTAGTGCGGAACCCGAACCCCGACGCGCCGCGCCCGATCCGCATTCGCTTCCAATAGTGCGTGTTGCAAAGCGAGCAGCATCGCTTCCGCTTCGGCTTCGCCAGCCAAGTGCACTTCGATGCCTTGATCGGTCGGGCGCGCGACGGGCAAATAAGATCCCTCCCGATCGTGCACTTCGAGCGTCAGCACGACTCCCCCTCGATCCAGATCCCCTTCGCTGCGCAGCACCGTC
>JAUHXY010000158.1 GCA_030426785.1 bacterium | reverse complement strand
CAACACGTTTGGTTTTCGAGGTCATGGGCGGATTCTAGGCGCCGCAAGGGGAGCTCCCAAGCGCGACGCGACCCCCTCGGCAGGCTTCGCTAGAATCTTCCCATGTTGCTGATTGCCTTACGTGTGGTTGGTTGGGTCCTGGCGGGCATGGGAGTGGGGGCTTGGGCTCAGGAGTCGGCGCCTTCGCAACCACGATTTCCCTTCGACCCTTCGGTGGCCTCTTCCGAGAGCTTGTTGCCGCCACTACCCCCCAACATCGTCTTCATCCTGGCCGATGACCTGGGCTACGGCGAATTGGGCAGCTATGGCCAGACCAAGATTCGGACCCCGCACCTGGATCGGCTCGCCGCAGAAGGCATGCGCTTCACGCGCGGTTACACCGGCGCCCCGGTGTGCGCGCCGGCTCGCTGCGTTTTGTTGACCGGGCAGAGTTCACCGCGGGCGCAAATCCGCGGCAACCGAGACAATGCGCGCTACGGGGAGGGCGAAGAGGGTCAATGGCCTTTGCGCGCGGGCACGCCGACGATCGCGAGCCTCCTGCGCGCGGCTGGCTACGCCACTGGCGGTTTCGGCAAGTGGGGCCTGGGCAACGCGACCAACAGCGGCAACCCCAGTGCCCTCGGATTCGACACGTTCTACGGCTACTACTGCCAACGGGTGGCCCACAGCTACTTTCCACCCTATCTCAACCACAACCAGCGACGCGAAGCCCTCAATACGCCTCCAGTGCCCGGCCACTTCCGCGTTCCTGACGAGGAAGCCAGCGTGGATTTCGCGCGCTTCCAAGGCCGCGTGTACGCCCCCGACCGCATCTTGACCGAAGCGCTGCAGTTTTTACGGGAACACCGCGACGAGCGCTTTTTCTTGTACCTACCCTTCGTCGAGCCCCACGTCGCCATGCAACCGCCGCCGGAGTGGGTCGAGGCCTATCCCGAAGAGTGGGACGAGCTGCCCTATCTGGGCCGGCGCGGCTACACACCGCACCCACGGCCGCGCGCGGGCTACGCGGCCATGATCTCCGATCTGGACGAGCACGTGGGCACGGTGCTGGCGGAGTTGGAGGCCCTCGGCCTTGCGCAAGACACCCTCGTGGTGTTCACCAGCGACAATGGCCCCACCCACGATGTGGGCGGCGTGGACACGGCGTTTTTTGATTCGACCGGAGGGCTGCGCGGACGCAAGGGATCCCTGTGGGAAGGCGGCCTGCGCGTGCCGTGGATCGTGCGCTGGCCCGGACGCATCCCCCGCGGCTCGCTCTGCCACCGACCGGCCGCGTTCGAGGATTGGTTGCCGACTTTGGTCTCCTTGGCAGGCGCCGAAGTGCCCGCCGACCTGCCGGGCGAAAGTTTGTTCGACTGCCTTGTACTCGGAAAACAGGGTCCCCGCGCAAAACCCCTCCTGTGGGAGTTTCACGGCTATGGGGGTCAACAGGCCGTGCTGTTCCCCGAAGGCTTCAAAGCGATCCGACAACGTTTGCGAAAAGGGCCGGAGGCTTGGCAGCTCTACCACCTGAAGGAGGATCCAGCCGAAACGCGCGACCTGGCGGCCCAACATCCCGAGTGGATTGCGCGCGCCGAGGCGTTGTTCGCCGAACAGCGCACCGTCAACCCTGACTTTCCCTTGCCCCTCTTGGACGAAACAGCTTCAGGCAAAGGCTCGTCCTCGGACTGATCGCTCATCCGCGCTTCGGGTAACCGTCCAACGCGCGCTTCCAGCGCCAAAGGGTGAGCGGTGCGACGCCGTGGGCTTCCTCTCCAAGCCCGGCCCAATCGCCCAAACGCAGGTGGGCCAGAACCCACAAGCAGCGTGCGTGCTGCAAGAGTTCCGGGGATGCCCCTGCGCGCCCGAAAATGCTGCGCAGTTCCGCGATCGCATGCTGGGGTTGGCCGCGCACCAAGTCCATGGCCGCGTGTAGCACACCCGCTTCCCAAACATCTTCGTTGCGAATCGAAAAGGTCCAACTCATTAGGCTTGCAGCACCCACCGCTCCATCATGCCGCGCAAGCAAGCCGTCCAGGGTTGCCAAAACGATGGACCTTCCAGACTCGAGCCGCGTGGGTGCATCCTTGCTCTGACCGGGCGGACCTTCCAGAACCCTTTCTAGAGTTGAGCGATGGTCATAGAGCCACAACCCTCCATGAGAGCTGCCAGAAATCACGCGACTCCCATCGGGTGAGCATGCAATGTGGCTGATCCAATGGGTTTGCGTGTCGATGTCACATAAGTGATCGCCCGATTGGAGGCTCCAAACAGAGACGCTTCCAGAGCGTGTTCCACCAACCAAGCGAGCTTGCCCTGGTATGAACTGCGCGTGATCGATGCGCGCGCCACTATGAGTGAGGATCTTGGGCAGATTCTCCAGCCCACGATCGTAAACATAGACTTGTCGAGACCAATCCCCTATGGCAACCAAACCTGTGGCGGGATCTACCTCGATCCACCAAATCGGTTGACCTTCGTTCGGGACTCTCTGGCGATCGATCACCGCCATGTCCCCTTCTCGCAGGACCAAGAGCTCTCCTACCTGGGTTCCAGCCAGCCACACCATGCGTGTCGGGTCCCACACAAACTCAGTCACGCGGTGGCCTTCCAAGACTCTTGGGCTGGGAGAATCTTCACGATCAAGGGACCACTCAAACCAAAGCGTCCCTGGATCCGGATCATCGATCCAGCGGGCGATGCAAACCCCCTCTTTGTCCGGCTTTAGGGCTACTCGGCACGGCTCGAGGCCTGGCCACGACTCTCCGGAATAAGAACCGACCCGCCGTCCAGTCCTTGCATCCCAAAGAACCAGGTCCCCGTTGGTCATGACCGATAGCACCAACGAGTCGTCGCTCAGAAAGAAGGAGCGCAGTACCGGGCGCCCATTCCCCAACGCTGTCCAGATGGGGAGATAGCTGCTTAGATCCCAAAGGGAGATGGAACCGTCGCGACAACTGGAAAGAACCTGACCACCATCCGAACGGAAGCGAATATCGGTGATGTCGTAGAAGTGATGCCCTAACTCCATTCGCCCTCCGCGCAGGCGTGGGTGCCATACGCGAACAGACCCACGTTCATCCCCGGTTGCAAAGCGCTCACCGTCAGGACTCCAATCGATCGTGTAGACGCCTGTCCCATGACCCTGTAGCGGAGCCAGGGTTTCTTTTGTGGATAAGACCCACTGTTGGACCAGTCGATGCATGCCCACGACGGCCAAACGGTCTCGACTCTCCGACAAGGCTATCGCCTTGGATTCTGGCAAGCCGCCAGGGAAGCGGCGCATCTGCATGGGTCCTGCCAACGTTCTGGACTCGACGGCACCGTCTCCCGCAGCATAGATCAGCTCTCGATCTTTCGAATGCAGTGCTCCTCCCTTAATCATGGTCCCCGCAACCAATCCACGCTGCACGACTGGTGTTCCAACCCTCATGCGCAGAGAATTTCCCAGAACATCCACCGCAAACACCTCCCCCCCTGCCAAGGAGCACAAGATGCGCACTTGTCCTGGCATCTGATTCAAGACCGTCCAGCTGCCAGAGTTGGTGTCGAGAACTCCAATGGTGCCCGCATCGTTTCCAACGACCGCTCGGTGTTCGTCGATCCAAGCGGCCTCGGTCGCCTGCCGTGCAGCCCACCCAATCGTTCTAGCCGAAAGGCTGGGATCGAGCGGTAAAGCCCTCACCTCCCCATTGGCATCGAAGAAGTACGCTTCTTTGCCATCGGCACCCCAAAGCGCCAGGTTCATGTTTCCGGGAACCGAACCGATGGGCTCAAGACTTCCTGCATGTTCCTGGAGAATATGCCCCGCTGGCGATGCCGCCACTGCCAAGTGGCCGCTGACCCGAGAGTACTTGACGGATCGAATGTAGTATTCGCCGACGTAGAACTTCGCCACGCTTTGATCCATGCGAGCGCGTAGGTGGTACCACTCCCAACCGCGATGGGTTTCGGGCGCTAGGTTCAATTGCTCGATACCGCGCTCGACCGCAGCGGAATGCAGAGCTGCTTCGGCGGCCGTCAGACGCGCATTGTACTCTCCCGCCGTACGCTGCTCCCTTTCCGCGCGCAAACTCTGCAGGTACAAGCTGGTAAGCACGGCGGAAGCCGCCAGGAAAAACAGAATCACCGCAGCGAGCAGCTTTTGGCGCTTGAGCAACAGCAGGGCCAAGTACCAAGTGCTGGGCGGGCGGGCCGAGATAGGACGCCCTTCCTCGAAAGCTTCGAGATCGCGCACGAAGGCCTGCACGCTGGGGTAGCGTTCGTCGGGCAGTTTCGCGGTGGCCTTGAGGATGATCGTTTCCAAGTCCTTGGGGATGGCCGGCTCGATCTTGCGAGGCCGCACCGGGTCCACCGAGGTGATTTGGCGCACCAAACGCGCACGGCGGGTCTCGGGAAAAGCCTCCTTGCGCGTCACCAGCTCGTACAGCACGAGGCCGAGCCCATACACATCGCTGCGCTCGTCCGGCTCCCCCTCGAGTTGTTCGGGCGCCATGTACTTGAGGGTGCCGACGATCTCGCCCTCCTCGGTCATGGCCGTCTCGCCCTTCCAATGGCACAACCCAAAGTCGTTGACCCAAGCGTGACCGCGGCGATCCAACAAGATGTTGGCCGGCTTGACGTCGCGGTGCAGGATGCCGCGCTCGTGCGCGTGGGCCAGGGCGCTGCCCACCTCCCGACACAAGCGCGAACACTCGGCCCAGCTCAAAGCCCAAGGTTCGGTGACCTCGCGTTCGTCCTGCGTGGCGGAGGGCCGGCGCTGCTCGACGCGCTGCCACAAAGCGCGACCATCCCCACCCGCTCGGCGTGCCGCGCCCGAAGAAGGCGTGCGACGCAATTCGAACAAACACTGTTCCAGGGTCGGCCCTTCGATGTACAGCATCGAGTAATACGGCACCCCTTGTTCCTGCCCGGTATCGAAGATCGGCACGATGTGGGGGTGGTTGAGGCGCCCAGCGGCACGCGCTTCGCGAAAAAAGCGTTCCAAGAAGCGCTGATCGGTCGCGCCGTACTTTTGGAATACCTTGAGCGCGACCTGTCGCGCCAGGCGCTCATCCTTGGCGAGGTACACAACGCCCATCCCACCGCGTCCCAACTCTCGCAGGATCGGGTAGGGCCCGACGCGCTCGGGCAGGGGGCTCGGTGCAGCGGTTTGGGGCCACTCTTGCCCCGTGTGTTCCATCAACAACACGCCCGGGAACAGGCGTTGGATCGTGTCGGAATGCTCGGGGTAACGCCGCGCCCAAACGGACACGCTGGGCCGGTGACCTTGGCGCACTTCGGCCTCGAAGTCGGCCAAAATCTCAGCCAAGGCCTCCTCGGATCCCGGTTCCGGCCGGCGCCGATTCGCGTCGGAGTCCCCTTGGGGCAACGGCCCTCCCGAAGGCATCACACCCGCATCCGACATGATTCAAACCTCCGGCAAAGCGTTGGGGAAGGTCAAACCGCGGGCAGCCAACGCGGTTTGCATGCGGTCCATGGCCCGCAGGTGCCGCAAACTCGCGCCCGATTCGGACAAGCCGAGCAGGCGTGCAATGTCCTTGTTGGGCATCTGCTCGAAGTGGCGCAGCATCAAGATTTCCCGATCCGTGTCGTCCAAACTTTCGAGAGCATCCGCCAGGATTTCACGCAGCTCGTTCGAGGAGGCGGCGCCACTGGGGGAAACGCCGCTCTCCGCGATGGCCGCGGCCAAGTGCACCGAACTAGCACCCGGCACTCCGCCGAGCACCAACCCCTGCTCGCGACCAGCATCGCGAGCGTTCGTGCCCAAGTGGAAGCGATAAGCGCGCGCCAGTTGCTGCCCCGCGAGCTGACGAACCCACAAAAACAGCGGCATGCGCTTCGCCGGCCGCTCGGGATCCTCGTCCTGTGCACCCAAGTACGACGGCAGCCGGCGCGTCGCTTCGATGTAGGCCTCTTGCAGCACATCGGAGACCGCTACGCGCCCCATCAAGGCTGGGGCCAATCGCAGTTGCACCATGCGCCGCAGGCGGCTGCGATACCCTTCGAGCACCACGCCGAAAGGCTCATGGTTGCCCGATTGGGCCGCTTGCAAGGCAAAAGCCTCTTCGGAGTTCTCCGGTTCAATGGTCCACGACGTTTGGGTCACAAGGGGCGTAGTGTACCCTGCCCCCCGACGGGCTCCCCGAAAAGCCCTTCCTCCGACCCAACTTCCCACCCGACTCGCCGTCCCATCGTCTCCGGGGGAGACGTTCCTCTCGATCCCGGACGCTTCCCGACCCATGGATCGCGCCCCGCTTTGGAATCGCGTCGAAGGACCCATCCCTACCGCGGACGGTTCGTGGACCCTGCGCGATGCGGAACATGGCCAGTTGTTTCACAACTCGGCCGGGGCTTGGAGCGAATCCTGGCATCATTACGCACAGCCGGTGCTGGCCGGGTTGACCCGACCACGACCGGATAGCACTTGGCGAGTGTTGGATGCTTGTTTTGGTCTCGGGTACGCCACCTGGGCCGTGCTGGACGCTTGGTTGGCGTTGCCAACAGCGGAAAGGCCCACGCGCATCGAAGTCACCGCCTTCGAACAGGACGCGGGCTTGGCCGCCTTTTGGCCCTTGGTGTTAGAGCAGGATTGCGTGCGCGCCTTGCGCCCTTTGCGGGATCGCTTCCCAGCCTGTCCAGCGGCGGGACGAGCGCGGATTTGGAATGGCTCCGTGGGTACTTGCCACATCGAACTGCGACTCACCACGGCCGACTTCCGAACAGCCTTGCGGGAACCTGACGAGCGCTACGACGTGATTCTGCACGATCCCTTCACCCCGATGCGCGCTGCGCATCTTTGGACGGCAGAGATCTTCAAGATCTACCACCGCTGGCTCGCGCCCCATCGCGGAGTCCTAGCCACCTACAGCACGTCGATCGCCGTTTTGGGAGCCCTGCGCGAGGCCGGCTTCTTTCTGTACCGTACCCCACGCCTGGGCAAAAAGCGGGGTGGCACCCTCGCCCTGTGCGCCCCGACCGAGTTGCCCGGCGACCCGGCCCACTGGGCCCTGTCCCCCGAGGACGAAGCCGCTTTGCGCTCGCGCAGTGGCTTGCCCTATCGCGACCCCACCCTGCGCGCCCACAACGCGTCCCTGATTCGGGTTCGCAACCAAGAGGTCCGCGACAGCTCTTTGCCTCCCCGAGATCCGATGGGACGATGAGTTCGCCGATCAGGCGACCTTCATGCGCAGTCTCATTCGCTACTTCTTCCGCGGACTCCTAGTCTTCGTACCCATCGCAGGCACGATTTGGATCGTCACGACGGTCTTCGCGTGGATCGATGGTTTGGTGCAAGGCTTGCTCGGGAAGCAACTCTCGGTGCCCATCCCGGGGACGGACTGGGAGTGGCGTCACGGGGTCGGCTTGGCGCTCACCATCCTCTTGATCACGCTGATCGGCATTCTGACCGCCAACGTGTTCATCACGTGGATCCTGCGGCGCATCGAGCGTCTGTTCCAGCGCCTGCCGGTCATCAAACAAATCTACACCTCGATCAAAGACATGATCGAGGCGTTCGTCAGCGAGCGCAAAAAGTTCGACAAGCCCGTTCTTCTGTCCTTTGGTGACAGTCGCGAGGTCGAAGTGATCGGATTCGTCACCCGCGAAAGTTTGCAGGACCTGGGGCGCAAGGAGAAGGTCGCGGTGTACGTGCCCCAGAGTTACAACTTCGCGGCGAACCTGATCCTGGTACCGCACGAACGCGTGCAAGCGATCGATCTGCCCGCCGCGGACGTGATGACCTTCGTCGTGTCGGGCGGCGTTTCTGGCGCCGGAGACTCCCAAGCGTTCGTGGATCCCGATCACGCTTAGGCTCAGGACCTTGGGTCGCTTCCCCGGGCTTCCCCGTGGTCGGACTAGCTGCCCAGGTACATTTGCGCGAGTTCCACGGACTGCTCTTCCGCCTGAGCGGTCAAAGCCATCAGGTCGTCCGACGCGAGACCGTAGTCCTGTTTGGCCAAATCCAAGAAGGCCTCCAAAGCTTGCGCGTCCTGGGACTCACGGATCCAGGACACGAGGCGCAAAGCCGGAAGGAGTTCGGTGTCGGTGACTTGGTCCGAATGGTGTTGCGCGATCGCGCGCGTAAGCGAATCGGGCATGTCCCAGTAGGTGCACAGCCAACCGCCGACCTCATCATGGCTCCAGCCCATGGCTTGTTTCTCCGCTTGGTGGAACCAAACGTCGGGGTCTTGCGTCCAGCGCTTGAGCACCGGCTCGTAGGGCTGGGCCAACGCATCGACCAACACTGGAATCGCTAGGTCTTGGAGCAGGGCGCCGGTGAAACTCGCGGCCTCCTGCGCCGGATGCAGCCGGGTTGCGATCGCTTTGGCCACGATCGCGCGATAACAGGCGGCTTTCCAAAAGCGTTCCACCTGAAAACCGGGAGCGGTTGGGTTCGGCAACACTTTGCGCACAGCCACGCTCAGCACGATTTGTTCCAGCGCTCCTCGCCCGAGGTAGCGCACCGCGTGATGCACGTCCTGAATTGGCTGGGAAACCCCATAGGCCGCGCTGTTGACCGTCTTGAGGATCTGCACGGTCAGGGCCGGATCCCATTGCAAACCCTCCGCGACCGATTCAAAGTCCACCTCCGGGTTGCGCAACATTTCTAGGACGCGCATGGCGAGACCTGGAAAGGTAGGGACCTCTTGCCCTTTCAGAATCTGTTGCAGTTGTTTTTGCGCCTTGCGCTTGCCGATGCTGATGAAACCCATGATTAGTCCGCGCGGCGCGCGAGTTTGCTGCTCAGGATGCTGACCAATCCGCCCAGCATCAGATACCCCGTCGCGACTTCGAACATCGTGACGATTTGGGCGGGAGTGGAAGCGGGAAGCACGTCCCCGTAGCCCAGCGTCGTCATGGTGACGAGGCTGAAGTAGACCGGTGAAAGGAACCCTTGGTGCGGGCCGTAGTCGACATCGACGAAGAGGTAGGCGACGGCGAAAAGCATGACCAACGTGCCCGTAAACATGCCCCAGCGCAGCATGCTGCGCCCGCAATCGCTCGTCAGCCACCACACCCAATAGAGCCACTCGTGGCCCTTGGACTGTTGGCGGAATTCGTGCAAGTAGTTTTGGTCGCGTACGTGGCGGCGCAGCAGGTAGGCACCCGTGAAGTCCACGTCGCGCAGATCGACACCAATCCAGTCCGCGCTGCGCTGTCCGGAGAGGTGCCGCAATTGGCAGGCGCGCATGTCGGCGCCTAGAAAGACAGCCCCTTCGACGTTGGCTTGGTCCAACACCGCGCCGCGCATTTTGGCTTGCGCGAAGTTCGTACCCTCGAGCCGCGCGTCGTTGAGGCGCGCGAACGCCAAATTGCAGAGAGAAAACGAGGCTCCGCGCGCATCGACCGAGACCAAACTCGCTTGGCTCAGATTCGCGTCATCGAGGCGAGCGTCAGTGAGATTGGCTTGACCCAAACTAGCCTGCTCCAGGTCCGCGCGCAGGAGATTGGCTTGCGACAGGTCGGCGCCGCCGAACTCGGCTTGCCGAGCGGAACACTCGTACAGAGTCGCCCCGCGCAGGTTCGCTCCCAAAAACACCGCTTGGTCGAGGCAACAGCGCGACAGGTCCGCTCCCGAACAGTCTTGACCCGAAAAGTTCAATCCCGACAAGTCTTCGCCCACCCAACGCACGCCCGCCAACGGGGGCAGCGGTTGGCTGGGGTCGGCGCGGTGGGCCGCGAGCGCGTCTTGGACGGAAAGCGCGGGTGGCGTTTCTTGGGAAGCCAGAAGGGCACCAGCTTCGGAGGAAGTCGCAACCGGCGGCGGCG
>JAUHXY010000157.1 GCA_030426785.1 bacterium | reverse complement strand
CTGGATGCGGAAGGCCGCATCACCCAAGCCAATCAAGCCGCCGTCAGCACGCTGGGCTACCCCAACGAAGCCGCGCTGCTGGGCGTAGCGTTCGCCACCCTGACCACGCAGCCCGAGCAGCCAACCGGCTGGCTGGCTTGCGACGCTCGCGACCTGGAACTGGTAGCCCAAGATGGCCGGCTCGTACCCGTTCACTTCACCCGCTCCCCCATTCGTGCCTCGGATGGTTCGATCGAGGCCTACGTTTGCGTCTGGCTGGATCTGAGCGATCAGCGGCAATTGGAGATCGAGTTGCGCCACGCGCAAAAGCTCGAGTCCCTGGGCCAAATGGCCGCCGGGGTGGCCCACGAGATCAACACGCCGATCCAATTCGTCGGGGACAGTCTGTCGTTTCTACAAGAAGCCTTCGACGACTTGCGCCGCGTCCTGACGACCTACCGCCAAAGCCGCGAGCAGTGGGGTCGCGATGCACGCTTTGCCCAATGGGTCCAAGCGGTGACCGCCGCCGAAGAAGAAGCCGACATCGAATTCGTCGAGGCGGAAGCCCCCGGCGCCTTCGAACGAGCGTCCCACGGCCTGTCCCGCGTCGCGTCGATCGTCAAAGCCCTAAAGAGCTTCTCCCATCCGGGTTCGGAAGACGTGGCCCCCACCGATCTCAACGAAGTCATCGCCACGACCCTGACCCTGGCCCACAACGAGTACAAGTACGTCGCCGACTTGGAAACCGACCTGAAGGAGTTGCCCGAGGTTCCTTGCCACGCCGGCGACATGGGTCAGGTCTTCCTGAATCTGATCGTCAATGCGGCCCATGCCATCGAAGAGAAGGCCCAAGGAACCGGAGAGCATGGCCGCATCCGCATCGCGAGTCGCCAGGAGGGCGATTGGGCGGTGTATTCCATCTCCGACACCGGCGCGGGCATCCCGGCCCACGTGATGGACCGCATCTTCGACCCGTTTTTTACCACCAAAGAGGTAGGCAAGGGCACCGGCCAGGGCCTCGCCATCTCGCAACGCATCGTGGTCGAAAAACACCGCGGACGCATCGAAGTCGATAGTTCCCCCGGCGAAGGCACCACCTTCCGGATCTTCCTGCCCCTCCGACGGGCCGGGCTCGCAGCATGAACCCGACAAGCCACCCCCCCGTGCTCTACTTCGTCGACGACGAGCCGGACATCTTGGCCGGCCTGCGGCAGATCTTGCACAAGGAGCGCAAGCGTTGGAACTTGCACTTCTTTGCCGAATCGAAGCAGGCCTTGCGAGCGATGCAAAGCATCCCGCCCGACATCGTCGTGAGTGACATGCGCATGCCGCGCATGGACGGGGCTACCTTGTTAGCCGAGGTCAAACTTCGCTTTCCCGAGTGTTTGCGCTTCGTTTTGTCGGGTGAGGCTTCTGAATCGTTGTCCTTGCGCGCCGTGCCCCTGGCGCACCAATGGATGAGCAAACCCTGCTCGCGCGCGACCCTGGTTACCAGCATCGACCGGGCCCTGCAGGTCATGCAGCACCTGCGCTCGCCCTCCCTGCGGGCCTGGGTGGCCGCCAACGAGGGTTTGCCGGCCGCTCCGCACGCCTACCAAGGCGTGCAGAAGGCTCTGCAAGCCCCCGAAGCCGATCTGGACTCGGTCTCCCACTGGATCGAGCAGGATCCCGGACTGGCGGCACGCGTGCTCCAGATCACGAACTCCAGCTTTTTCGGGCCGCGCCAATCCGTCGTACGGGTGCGGGACGCCGTCACCATGATCGGGTTGCGCTTGTTGGGTCAAGTGGTGCTCGCGGCCGAGATCGTGCAGGTCTTCGGACAAGGATCCCGCCGCGTGGGGCGCATCCTGTTGCGCGCGCAACAGGTCGCCGATCTCTCGCGGCGCATGGCCGCCGAGCTGGAGCTGGACCCGCACCGCGCTTGGACCGCGGGACTGCTGCACGAGGTGGGCGCCATGCTCGTGGCGCAGAATCAGCCAACCTCCAAAAGCACTGCCCTGTCCCAGGACGAACAAACCGCCGTCGGCGGAGCCTTGCTTCAGAGCTGGGGGCTGCCCCTCGAGATTGTGGAGACCGCGTCCTTTTACCACCGTCCCAGCGCTTTGCCCCACCAAACCGTCAGCCTGCTGGGCATCGTGCACTTGGCCGACGGAATCGTGCGCGCAAGCGAACTGGATGCCTCCTACCTCAGCAATCACGATCTGCAGGCATTCACCGCGCGTTGGCAAGCCCACTGGGAAGGCCAGCCCCCTTCCGCCGCCGCATGATGCACGCCTCGCTCTGACTCCGATCGTCTTTCACCCCGTCGAAGGCCCCTGCTAGCCTCCGCACCTCCCAGCCCCCCACTCCTCCCAGTCCCTCGTCCCTCCATGAACGCGCCCAATCGCACCCCGAGAGTCCTGTTTGTCGACGATGATATCGCCGTCACGCAGGGCATCCGAACGTCCCTGCGCAAGTCGCCCTTCGAGGTCTTCACCGCCCATTCCGGGCAAGAAGGCCTCGAGCTGTTGGCGGAATCTCCCTTCGACGTGGTCGTCTCCGACGAACGCATGCCGCGCATGAGCGGATCGGAGTTTCTGAGCCGCGTGCGCGAGCTCTACCCGGACACCATGCGCCTGATTCTCTCGGGACAAGCCGACTTGCGCTCGGCGATCACCGCCATCAACGACGGCGGCATCTTTCGCTTCTTGCTGAAGCCGTGCGAGCCCCGCGACTTGGCCGCGTGCGTCATGGAGGCCTTGGACGCGCAGAGCCACAAACGCCGCTTCCAACGCTGGTCCGAAGGCGAACACCACGCACGTTCGGCGGCCGACAGCAAATTGGATCGGGCCTTGGACACCCTGCACATCAACTTTCAACCCATCTTCCGCCAAGCCAGCCAGGACGTTTTCGCCTTCGAGGCGCTGGTGCGCGTGACCCAACCGGGACAGTTGTTTGGGTTGGCGGAAGCCCTCGAACGCATTCCTGAAGTCGACACCTTGATCCGTGCCGCTATCGCCCAACGGGCACCGGAAGTACCCGCAGGCGCGCGCTTGTTTGTCAACGTGCACCCGACCAGCTTGGCCGATGAGCGCCTCTTCGACCCGGGCGATCCTCTCGCGGCCTTCGCCCACCGCATTGTCCTGGAAGTGACCGAACAGAGTTCCCTGCACGAATCGTCCAGCTTTGGGGGCTGCATCGAGCGCTTGCGCACCTTGGGCTACCGCATCGCCCTGGACGACCTTGGGGCGGGATACGCCGGATTGACCAGCTTTGCCATGCTGTCCCCGGACGTGGTCAAATTCGATATGGGTTTGATCCGCGGTATCCACACCGACCCGACGCGACAACGCCTGATCCAATCGATCACGACCCTTTGCCGTGAAATGGACATCCATGTCGTGGCGGAAGGTGTCGAGTCCAACGAGGAATATCGCTGCGTGGCCGAGCTCGGTTGCGACTTGGTACAGGGCTTCCTGCTGGGGCGCCCGCGCAAGGATTTTGCCGTCGGTTCCGACGCCCCCGAACAGGCGGCCTAAGGCTGACCCGCGCGAGCCGCACGCACGGCCCGCAAGAAAGGCTCCCAATCAAACGCCACGCCCGGGTCGACTTTGTTGGCTTGTACGTGGTGGTGACCGAGGATGCCACCGAACGCGGCGAACTCCTCATCCGACAGGACCGTCGTGCGCACGCGACCTTGCGCATCGCGCGGCACATCGCACGCCATGCGCGGGAAGAGGTCACACAGAGCCGCGCTCAAGCACACCAAGGTCTCGTACTGCTCGGGCGTGTAGTCGTACATCCACTGCTCGCCGCCCTGGATGCGATCCTCGATGCGGTAGTCGCGGGCCGGGCGACCGACGAAGCCCGGCGTGCGCACGCCCCCATCCCCGACCCAGGCGGGGAACTGCAGGCGCAGTCCGACCTCATCCCGCACGTACCAAGACTCCATCTCCTGGGCCGCACGCGGAGGACGGCCACCGATGTGCGCGATCTCCACCCCGATCGAGCGAGCGTTCGCCTTCGTCGCGTGCCAACACTGCTCGCGCAAATCCACCGTCTGGTACAGGGTGCCGTCCACATCGAGCAGAAAGTGCACCGACAGGCCCCGGTGGTCGTGCAGGATTTGGAAGCAGCGCTGGCTCGAGCCGCACACGTCGTAGTGCAGGACGAATTGGTCGACGACCTCCTGCAGGGCCGCTAGGTCCGTGCCCTGGGGCGGGAACAAAGTTCGGCGTTCGGCATCGCGGGAGACCCGGCCGGGGGTAAAGCGCAGCGTGCCCGGCGCCGGGGCGCCTTGGGGTTCGGGGCGATCGAGGAAGTGCCGTTCGGTCGCGTATCCGTCGTAGCCGCCCGGGTCGGTCCACAGGACGACCGGAGCGCCGATCGGGTAGCGCTGGCCGCACACCACGATTTCTTGGCCCTGGGTCGAGGGAGCGACGGGGGTGGACACCGAAGAAGCGCCCGCTCCATCGGCGGAAGGCAGCGAGCGACAAGCGCTGGCGAAGGCCAGCAAAGCGCCACCCAGTAAGAGCCGCGCCAGAGGGGTACGGGAAACGTGTGCGACCATGGGCTCAGCTTAGCGCAAGCCCCGGTCGCAAGGTTTCCTTTCTCGGACGCGTCTGCGCGCCTTGGGAATCAGCGTTTGCGCAAGTCCGCGGCGGGCGTGAGTTCGACCTTGGGTTTCGCCTTTTCGGCCTCCACCTCGGCCAGCAGCGCTTCGACGCCGCGCGCCAGTTGCGCGTCCGGTCCCAGGGGCTCGTTCCACAGAGCGATGTCCGGCAAGCAGCCGTTCAGCTCCATGTCGGACCCATCGCGCATGAGATACCAGCCGCGGGTGGGCATGCGGATGCGACTGCCGTCGACGAGGCGAGCGCTACCGGTCGAGATGACGCCGCCGGCGGTGCGCATCCCCACGACCGGGCCGCGGCCGATCTGTTGGATGGCGTGAGCCAGAATCTCCGCGTTGGAGAAGGAGTGCTCGTTGCACAGCAGCACGATGGGCTTGCTCCAGGAGGCGTACACCTTGCGGTCTTGCGGGTAGCCTTCCCCGCTGCCACGGGACTGGGTGATCGCATGCACGGGTTGCGTCAAAGCGGTCAAGACGTGATCGGTGGTGCTGCCGCCACCGTTGAAGCGCACATCGATGACGAGCCCTTCTTTGCCGTGCCCCGCATCGTACAGGGCTTCCTCCATGTCGCGGAAGCTGCCCATGTTCATGCCGCGGATGTGCAGGTAGCCCAAGCGGCCTTGGGATAGGCGTTCGACTTCGGCCCGCGTGTTTGCGACGAATTCGTCGTAAAGCAGCCCGGCGACCGAAGTCACGGGTCGCACGACCACTTCCCGTTCCTCGCCGGCCGCGTTCTGCACGCCCAGTTTCACGTCGCGCAATTCGGGCAAGGTCAAGCGGCGATCCAAGTCGGTCTGCGAGGCAACGGCGTGGCCGTCGACGGACAGGATGCGCTCGCCGGCGAGGATTCGGGAACGCTCCCGGGCGGCGGGTGACTTGGGAATGACGCTTTCCACCAGGAGTCCGGGCCCATCGGCTCCGGCGTCGAAGCGCAGGCCCAGATGATGGGTGCGCGGCTCCCAACGGCCGCTGCGCTCCATGCTGGGCGCTCCGTCCCGGGCGCCGGAGTGCCCCATGTGCGACGCGTTCAGCTCACCGAGCATCATGTTCATCAAGTGCGAGAATTGGCTGGCTCCCAAACACTGGGCGGCCACGGGACGGTAGCGCTCACGAATACGCTTCCAGTCCCGATGGTTCATGCTCGGGTCGTAGAAGCGATCCCGCATGGCGCGCCAAGCCTGGTCGAAGGCGATCTGGCGCAGCTCGGGCCAGTTCCGTTCCAGGCGCACGCGGAAGTCAAAACGCTCGAGCTTGCCCTTCTCGCTCATGGCCGCCGGGGTGCTGCCGGCGAGGCCCACGATCTCTTTCGACTCCCCAAGCCATTGGGCCGAGCGCAGGGCTTGCCCAGCCAGCTTCTTCGGCTTCTCGACTTCGGGGAACTCCACGTAGTACAGCCCGCTGTCCCCGTCGATGCTCGCCGTGAAGGCCAACTTCTTGCCATCCGGGGACCAGATCAGATTGCCTTCGAAGGAGTCGGGGATCGCGATGCGGTGCATGCGGTCGTGGATCCCTTCCCAATCGATCTCGATCTCGGGGTTGTCCTGCTTCGGCTTTTCCTCGGACGGCTCTTTCGCTCCCTCGGCAGCCTCCGGTTGTTCATCCGCCGCGTCTTTCTCGGCCTTGGCTTTGCCTTTGCCGGACTTGCCACCCTTGGGCTCCATGGCCTTGCGCGCTTCTTCCAACTTGCGGTCCCGCTCGGTCTGCTCCTCCTCTTCGTTTTGCAAGTTGAGGTAATACACGTCCGCTTCGGTCCCCATGCGGCGCGAGACGAACGCGATGCGCGTGCCATCCGGCGACCAGCGCGGCGAGACATCCCAATCGGGATGACGGGACAGGTTGAAGGGCTCGCGGGTGCCGTCGATGCGTACGATCCAAACGTCCGGGTTGTAGTCATCATCGTCGGTGGCATACACCAGCCAGCGACCGTCGGGGGACCAGTCGAAGTCCGGCGCGTCCCAAGCTTCGACGACCCGGCGCTCATCGCTGCCGTCGTCGTCCATGACGTGCAGGTTCGTGCCCTTGCGGTACGCCAAGTGCCCACCCTTCGGGCTCAACGACAATCCCGACTCGACCGCCGCATCGTCGGTCACGCGCCGCAGCGTGAAGTCTTCGGCCAGCCACCAGATGTTGTCCCCTTGGCTGTGGGTCGCCTCCCAAATGTCGACCTCCCCGGACGCATCCGAAACGAAATACAAGCGTTGATCGTCGGAGCTGAACACCGGGCTGGACTCTTCGTGGGGCGTGCGGGTGACCCGTACGGGCTCCCGCAACACGCGATCCATCACGTACAGATCTTGCCCGGCCACAAACGCCATCTGCTTACCATCCGAGGTGAAAGCGATTTCGGACGCTCCATCCTCCACCAGGCGCTCCAGGGTGGGCATGGCCGTGTCCGCTCGAGTCGTCAAGACGAGGGGGGTGACCTGACCACTGCCCCGGTCCCAACGCATGAGATCAAAGCGCCGTCGGAAGACGAGGGTTTGCCCGTTGCGGGACTGCGAAACGAAGAGCGCGCCGTCGTCGGATCGATCCTCCGCACCCAGGTCCGTCAAGCGCTGCAGCTCGCCGCTCTCCAGGGACAGCGTGTAGAGATCCCGTGCGCCGTTTTGCTCGCTCACCAACGTGACAGACCGGGCATCCGGCGACCACAGGGGAGATTCCCACGAAACGTTTTGGAAGTCCTTCCGGTCCGAGTCGAGGCGCCGCAGGGCCGGCGGGTTCTGGGTCAGGTCGGCCAACCACAATTGGAGAGCCGCGGCGCCCCGGTATCCCTTGCGGCTCCAGGAGGCGCGACCGCGCTGGAAGAGAAGCTGGTTTCCATCCGGAGACAAAGCCACATCGGCCACGCCGACGTCGAGCAGCATGCGGTCCGGTGCGGAACCGTCCAAAGAGACCAAATAGGGCCGGCGGTTTTCGGCCCAATGAAAGTGCCGATCCGTGCTGCGCAACACCAGCAGGCTTTGACCGTCGGCGGTCACTTGGATAGGCGAATCGCCGTGGGTGGTGGTGCTGAGTTTCTCGACGGCTCCCCCATCGATGGTCAGGCGGTAGAGATGCGAGCCGCCCGTGCGATCGGAGCGGAAGATCAAAGCCCGGCCGTCGGGGGTCCAAACCGGAGAGTCATCGCTGGCGGGATGAATCGTCAGACGCTGGGCCTCGCCCCCTTGGCTCGCCACCAACCACAGGTCGTCTTGCCAGTTGAAAGCGATCTGCGCTCCATCCGGAGAAATCTGCGGCTGCCGGGGCAGACGCATGACGGTTTCGGAGGACACGGCCTGAAAGGCCAGCGAAGGTTCCGGGAAGACGGTTGCAGAAAGCGCGATACCGACCAACAGCGAAAGGTGGCGCATGGGAGCGTGGAGAGAAGCCTGGGCCGGGGAAGCACAACCCTCGAAGCCTGGCCCACCCCTTCGAGAGTCGTGCCACTGTAAGTAGGGCTGCGCGGGACCACCACGGATCTCACACACCCCTGACACACGCTTGTACCAGCGCGGGACCATGCCGCGCACCGGATCGCCAAGTGAGACGTGTCATGGCCCGCCACGATCCGCCTGCATGCGGCCCCCGGCCCTGGGAATGGATCCGAATCCCCGCTTTCGAACCCCTTCGTCTCGCGCCGAAGAGGTCGCTAGAATCGCCGGCATGCAGACCATCCAAGATCTCCTGGACGGCTATCGCCGCTTCCGCTTGGGGCGTTACGGCGAACAGGCCCAGCTCTACGAAAAACTCGCTCGAGGTCAAGCTCCGAAGATCATGCTGATCGGCTGCGTGGACAGCCGAGCCGATCCTTCCGAGATTTTCGCAACGGCTCCCGGAGAACTGTTCACGGTTCGCAACGTGGCCAACCTCGTGCCGAAGTACGGAACCGAAGGCAATCTGAGCGGCGTTGGGACCGCTTTGGAGTTCGCCGTTCAAAACCTAGGAATCCGGCACATCGTCGTCATGGGCCACGGCCAATGTGGCGGCGTGCACGCTTGCTTGCAGGGTGCGGAATCCGCCGGAGGTTTTTTGGGTCCATGGGTCGCGCAACTCGTCGGTTTGCGCGAAGAGGTGCTCGCGAAACAACCGTCCGACTCTCAGTACGCAATGGAACTGGCCGGGGTGCGGCATTCGCTGGCGAACCTCGTCACCTATCCCTTCGTGAAGCAGGCCCTCGACCAAGGTTCTCTCGAGTTGCACGGCGCTTGGTTTTCGATCGGGGAAGGCGAACTCAGCTGGCTCGCTGAACCCGCGGGCGAATTCGAGATCATTTCGCACTGAGCGGGCACGGAGCCCGACCGAAGCGACGCCAACAACGGGCGATCGAAGAGGGCCAAGCCGCCGGTTTGGCCTTCTTGCGTAGAGGGGCCAGCATCTTCCCTGGGCTGGCCAACCATCCCTTCTCGCAGTGGACTCATCTCAGGGATTCGTCCTTCCGCGTAGCCTGCATCGGGAAGCCAGGGCACACCGCTCCGGCGAGGCGGCGGCCGGTCGCACTTTTCGGGCAAGGGAGGCCGCAGGCGGGCCGATGGCCTCTCTATGAGTGCGTCCCAACGCTGCGTCCCCGCCGTGGGCCTTCTCCTCGGGCTGCTCGCTTGTGCCCCGCAAGCCGAACGAGCCCAGCTCCCCCGCCACCTCGTCTCTCCCAGCACCGTTACCGTGGGAGTTTTGGACCTGGAGGTATTGAGCGAGGAGGCGGTGCAAACGTGGAGCGCCGCCTTGGACCCGCAGGGCGAGTACGCCTACCGCGTCGATGACCTGCACTGGTCCCTGGAAGCCTTGCGACGCGAAGGGGCGCGCAAGTGGGTCTGGATGGTCGAAGACGACGCTCCCGGCGCCTGCGCTTTGGTGCAAGCCGACACGGGGGCGGACCCGACGGCCCTGCTCGGGGCACTGTGGGATACGGCTTCGGTCCTCGAATGGGGCTGGCCGGTGGAATCCGTCGCGCTGCTCGAATGGCAACCGGGTTGGTGGGTGATCGAATCCCCGGACCTACGGGTGCCCGCTTGGCAAGCACAAGAACACGGCGCGAGCTGGCAAACACAGCTGGCCAAAGCCACTCACGCACCCCTGCGCATCGCGTTCCAAGTGACCGAGGAGCGCCAAGGCGCATGGCAAGAGCTGGGCGCTCACCCGTGGATGCGCGCGTGGCTGGGCCCCCTCGCGCAGCCCTTGGCTGCCCTTCGCGGCGGT
>JAUHXY010000156.1 GCA_030426785.1 bacterium | reverse complement strand
TCGGATTGGGGAGCGAGGGCGGCATAGGGGATCTCGTCCCTGCCATCGACCAAACTCCGACTGCGACCCAAAGAGAACGATTCGTGACGTTCCCTTTTGAGAGATCCGCTTCCCTCCTTTGGGGGTCCGAAAACCGAAACCCTAGTTTTTGGCACCCAAACGCGGTTTCAAAGTACGCAATGAGCCAAAGCCCTGCCAAGCAGAACCATCCCCGCTATCCCATGAAGCCCTCACAAATCTTCGACCTGATCGTTCGCCTGTCCGGCTACTTCGTCCTGTTTTACTCCCTGTACATCACCCTCAACATGGTGATTGGGCCGATGGACTTTCACTTCAAGTCCTTCCTGCTCGTGGCGATCAACGGAGCACTGGGAGTCGCCATCATGAAGGTATCCCCGGTGATCACGGCCTTGGCGTACGGGGAAGAAGCGTAAGGGGTTCTCGGGAGCTCGATCCCCCGATCTCGTTCGGGCCCGCTCGGCGAGCGGCTGGGCATCGAGCTCCCCGATCAGGCCCTTCCAAGGCGGTTCGGCAAAAGAAGCGGATCGGTAGGGCCGGAAAATCCGGGTTCGCCTGACACCCGAGCCGTGCGCGGCGGTCAGTAGACCGTGCAACCCCAACCGCCGATCGCCGTACCCTCCGCCTCGCGAGGCTTAGACCCCACAGAGCTCCAGGCAGCCAAGGAGACCCGCATGGTCTGGCCCTGGCGCTGCGCGCTGCTGGGGGCGGTCGCGGTCGTCGTCTTGGGGCGCTGGCTGGAGGGGCAACCGGAGGTCCGCCAACCGGAAAGCCCTTGGCGCTTTTTAGTGCTCTTCCGGACCCACCCCGAACGCGTGGGAGTGGCGGTTGGGCTGGGGTTGTTGGCTTTGCTGCCCTGGATGTACCCGCGTCCCAATTTGAGCGAGGGGGTCGCGGAGCGATCGAAGGACCCGTCCGATCTCGGTACGGCTCGGCCTCCCTAGGGGCCCTAAAAAGGAAGCTCCTAGACCGTTTTGGGGGCCCTCAGGGGGTCTAGCGTGGCGTTTTGCGGGCTTCTCGGGCACCGGAACCGAATCCAAGGGCGTTATGGGTTACATTGGGGGGTCCCTGAGGGGCCAATAAGGCCCCAAACCCCCCAAATCGCCCTCCCAGGGGCGATGGAACGTGTATGACGCAAGTGACCACCCCGAGTGTCCTGCTGGGCCCCACGAACAGTGCCCGCTTCGGTAAGACCCTCTACATCGACATCACCACCCCCCACAACTCCTTGGTGGTGGAACGCGGGAGCGAGTTGCCCCGAGCCTCTTTGATCGTGACCACCTGCGCCCGCGAGCTGATCGACATGTCGCGCGCGGGGGACAAGCTGGACCACATCATCGTGACCGGCACTGGGATCGATCCGGCCTTGCATCCCGACCTGCGCAACATCGCTGAGAACGTGCGAGCCTTGCGGGACAAGTGGTTCTCGCGCGCCAAGTTCTGCCTGATGACCCAGAACACGGACCTGGATTCCTACAACGTGCGCTCGACCTTGGGCATGTTCAACAAGGTGTTCGTGCCGCTGCACTGGGGCAATACGAAACAATTCACCGCGATGACCGGCGCCAAGAGCACCGAGCTCGGGCAATTCATCAAGCACATCTCCGGCATGGAGAACGTGGTGGTGGAAGCCCAATTCGCAGAGGGCACTTCCGGAAACATGGCCGCCGCATCGGTCACCGGCTGGATCAAAAAGGTCGGGGAGGCCGCTCCCTCCGAAGTGCACTTGCTCTCGGGCACTCCGCCTACGGTCAAGAAAACCAAGCTCAAAGCCTCCACCAAAACCCAGCGCAACAAGATCGCCGACCAGCTGGTGGAAAAGACGGGTTTGCCCGTGGCACACTTCGAGCAAGAAGACCTGCCGGCCAAGTAGGTGCACCGCACCGCGGCAGGTCCATAACTCACGAAGCGCCCCCCGGGGCCGCATTTCGCCCGATGGGATCCGCCCAAGCCACGATCGCAAGCCTGCAGAACGTCACGCGACGTTTTGGGGACTTGGTAGCGGTGGACGACCTGAGCTTTTCCATCGAGCCGGGCCAAGTCGTCGGTTTGCTAGGCCCCAACGGTGCGGGCAAAACCACTTGCGTCCGCATGTTGGTGGGGCTCCTGCCGCCCTCCGAAGGTCGCCTGTCCATCGCCGGTATCGATGTGGGCGCGCAGCCTCTGGAGGCCAAACGGCACGTGGGTTACGTTCCCGATGGAGCCCCGCTCTACCCAAACCTTTCGCCCGACCAACTCTTCCGCTTGGTTGGCGGTTTGTACGGGGTCCCGACAGCAGAACTGGAATCGCGCAGCACCCACCTGCTGGAACACCTGGAGCTGATCGACCGCCGCAGCGACCCGGTCGGGCAATTTTCCCGGGGCATGCGGCAAAAGGTTGCGCTGGCGTGCGCGCTCATCCACCGCCCCCGGTTGCTGATCCTGGATGAACCCTTGTCAGGTCTCGATGCGCCTTCCGCGTCGATCATCAAGGAAGTTCTGCGCGGCTGGGCCGACCGGGGTGGAGCGGTGCTGTACACCTCGCACCTCATGGACGTGGTCGAGCGCGTTTGCGATCACATGGTGATCATCGCCAAGGGTCACTGCGTGGGAGCGGGCGATTTGGATACGCTGCGCGAACAAGCCGGATCTTCCGGCACTTTGGAACAGGTCTTCCTGCACTTGTCGCGCTCCGAAGATCCTGCCGCCCGGGCCAGCGCGTTGTTGGAAGGATTGGGATAACTCGCCGCGAACGCTCTTCCTGCGGAAGACTCGCTACGGATCCTTAAGCATCCCTTTGGGGGCGCATCACGGTGATGGTATCGCCCACCCGAATGGTGCCCGCCTGCAGGACCCGGCAAAGCACCCCGCGACCGCGTCGACCGACACGATTCGCGCGCGCGACTTTCTTGGCACCCTGCGGCCCAAAGCGCTGGTGGAACGACCGGCAAGGCCGGTGAGGCTCGGGGGAGACCTCCAATCGTGCGCCGCCGATATCGAGCAACGTCCCGACCGGCAGGTTGTCTTCGCTCAAGTCCAAGTCCACCTGCAGGTTGTCGCCGGACAAAGCCATGCGATCTTCCTCGCCGGCAAGGGAACGCAGAACGTGCACGTTCATCAAACTAACTTCCGTGCCCGGCGTGTCGACGGCGGCATCCCAACGGTCACCGATGAGCCCCACGTCCGGCTCAATCCGCACGCTGTCCGGGCACTCCCGTTCCCCATGGGGACCAGGGGGTCGCAGGACAATGCGATGCACCCGCCCTTGATCTCGTGGCGATTGCGGCAAACGCACAAACCAACGGTCGAAGCGGAAGCTTAGATCCATAGCACCCTAGCCTGGAATGGTGCCCACCGGAACCGGTCGGAAGTTCGTGTCCACCGCCACCATGGTGACTTGCGCTTCGGTCACGTGGGCTTGGCGACCCCCTCCAAAGCGCCGCTGCGCCCAAACCGACACCTGTACCGTGATCGAAGAGCGCCCCACGCGCACGGTTTTGGTGAAGAACGACACCAAGTCCCCTACGTAGACGGGTGCTTTGAAGTCGATCTTTTCCATCGAAACGGTCACCACCATGCCCGCATGGTGTTTGTGGGCTTCGGTCGCGGCCGCCAAGTCGATTTCGGCCAAGATCGTGCCGCCGAAGATCGTGCCCACCGCGTTGGTGTCCCGCGGCATCATGACGCGCCGGATCGAGGGCGACTCCCCCTCGGGATAGATGTCCCGCTCGTGGGGATTCTTGCTCTTCGCCGCCGAGGCTTTCCGTCGGGTCGATCCGGAAGGCTTCTTCTTGGAGGCCGACTTCTTCGCGCTCGTCGCTTTGCGACCAGTGCTCTTGCGGCCCGTTCGGGACGTGCCTGCCGAAGCCTTGCGCTGGGCTTTTTTCTTTTTCGCCATGCTCGTTCCTAGAACTATCTGTCGGCTACTACACGGTTCGACCGCCGACTTTTGGCCCCAAAGAGGCGCCGCATTCTAGCGCCTCAGCGAGGGACTAGGGCGCAACAGGATCGGGCAAAGACGGGGGCAACCCCGCGAGTCGCCCTAGGCCCCCTGCAGACTGCGCGTGGCCCAGTCGGTGATTCGATCTCGGACTTGGTCGAGCTCCCCGGTAAAAAAGTGATCGACGTGGGGGACTTCCTGCACTTCCATGCGGGCCACCAGCTCGGGAAAACGCTCCTCGAGCACCGCGCGGGTTCCGAAGGGGTCTTCGCCGGCCATCAGGATCAAGCCGGGCTGCTTCACATCCTTGGCATATTCCACGGGATAGTAACTGACCGGCAGCGCCACCATGGCCACCCGTTGAATGCGCGGCTCGCCAACCGCCGTGCTCGCCGTCGTGCGCGCGCCGAACGAGAAGCCACTAGCCCACAGGGGCAAGCCTGGGTACCGGGCTTCTAAAAAGTCCAACGCCGCCAGCAAATCGCCGTCCTCTGCGCCGTTCCCATCGTGCTCCCCTTGACTGAGTCCCACGCCACGAAAGTTGAACCGCACGACCGCTAAGCCGGCGTCCAAAAAACCGCGCGCGATGCGATGCACCACGTTGTTGCGCATCGTGCCGCCGAGGGTGGGAGGCGGTGGTTTGGGGTGGGGGTGGCACACCGCCACGGCCGCATGGGGAGTCCCTTTCGGCTCCCACAAGATCCCTTCCAGCATCCCCGCAGGCCCTTCAAAACGCACATCCATGCGCGGCAAGGTACTCGATCCTCGGCCCGAACCCGTTCCGGAAGCCCATTTTCCGCCGCTCCGGCTCCGTGACAAGCGAAGGAGCTGCGCAGGGTTCCTCCTGCCAAGACGTGCGCCCGTCTCGAACGGACCGCCGAACTGCGTTTTCATCGAGCACCCAGCGCAAGCCAGCTTTCCGACCGCTACCGTAGAGCCATGTTGCGCCGCATTGTGCTGCTGACTCGGGTCCGCTTGAGCGGAGAATGGTTTGGGGAGCAAGGAGGGAGCCTGCCCATCGCGCCGTTGGTGTTCCAAGGGGTGGTGGCTTCGGGGATCCTTTGGCTCGTGCAGGGGGATCTGGACGTGCACGCCCATGGGGTCTTTGCGCTGACTTTGCTGTTCGCGCTGACCATGCTGTCGTTGCTGGGAGAGCTGGCCCCCCTGTTGGCCCTCGACCCCGCCGAAGAGTGGGTGGCGGGCCTGCCGGTCACGCACCGCGAAGTGCGCTTGTCGAAGATCGCGGTTTGTTTGCTGGTTTCCCTCGGCATGTCGCTCAGCGTGCTGGTGCCCGCGATGCTGCTAGCCCCCGAAACCATGGATTGGGGGTCGCGTTTCGGCTTGTTGGGCCTGGGCTGGGGACTGGTGATCGTTGCGACCGCGCTCGCGTTGCTGTTGCACGCGCTGCTGCAAGGCCGCCGGTCGGGAGGCTTGGTCTTCTTGCAAGCGGCGTTGTTCGTTTCGCTCTTCGTCGTGTTTGTGGGCGGTTTAGGGCGCGCAGGAGAGCTTTCCGGCTGGACGCATGCACAAGGTGCTTGGCTCGCCTTGCCCAGCGTATGGTTGGCGGGACCGCTCGCACCCGATCCCACCGCTTTGGCGACTTGGCTCGGGCTCGGCGCCTTGCTGCTCGCCGTGGTGATTCTGTTCACCGCACCGTTCCCGCAAAAGGCTCAAGCGGTCGGAACGCAATCCGTGCTCGGCACCTTGTTGCTTCCCCTGCGCGCTTTGGCTCGGCGCGCCTGGGTCCGCCCCGCAGAACGACCGATCTTCGATTGGATCTACGCGGGGTTGCCCGCCGAAAAGGACTTCGGTCTGCGCACCTACCCGCTGATGGCCATCCCCTTCGCGTTCTTGTTTTTGGGTGCCAGCGGGACCCAACCCGACGGTGTAGGTCTGCTCGCGATCCTGGCGTTTGCGCCGCTAACCTACCTGCCAATTCTGTTGCTGTTCGTGCCCACCACCCAAACGCCCGCGGCGCGTGTGGTCGTGGACGTCACCCCGGTCGCGCCGGAACAGGAACGAGAAGGCGCGCTCAAAGCCGTCGCCGTCCGTATCCTCGTCCCGCTGTACGTGCTGCTCGCAGCGGTGGTGGTTGGAGTGGCGGGCTGGTCGTTGTGCCTGCACCTCATTCCCACCTCCGCCGCTTTGACCGTCATCGCTCTGCGGCCCTTGTGGAAGCACTACGTAGAGAAGCCACCCCTCTCGACGCCGGCTCAGGACTTGGGCGGCGTGTGGCGCGATGATTTGACCGGCGGCATGTTCGTGATGGTCGTGTTTTCGGTGCTCGCCGCTCTGCTCACTTGGCGGTTCGTGCCGGGTCCACGCGCCGGACTCGCTTTGGGAGCTGGCTTACTCGCGATCGAGGTGTTGCGCCACGGACCGCTGCTGCGCTCAACCGACCGCCACGCCGAACAGCGCGCCCACCCCTGAGGTGACGGCCATCGCGAGCCCCCCCAACAGGAACACCCGCAAAGCGGCGCGCCCTTTGGGTGCCCCGCCCGCTCGCGCCGAAATCGCCCCGAGAATGGCCAAGAAGCCGAGGGTCGACACCGCGATCGGGAGCATGCGTTCCGGGGTCGGCCACAGAGCCACCACCAAGAGCGGCATCGACGCGCCCAAGGCGAACGCCACCGCCGACGCCACCGCGGCTTGGCCGGGACGAGCTTCATTCCAATCGACGATGCCCAGTTCATCCCGCGCGTGAGCATCGAGTGCGTCGTGCTCCATGAGCTGCTCGGCCACGTGCCGCGCTAGGTCGGCGTCGAGCCCACGTTCCTCGTAGATCTGGGCGAGCTCGCGGTGCTCGAAGTGCGGGTTGTTTTGGATCGCTTCCCGCTCGGTGGCCAAATCCGCTTCCACCGTGTCGGCCTGCGAGCTCACCGAAACGTACTCGCCCGCGGCCATCGACATCGCGCCCGCCACCAGCCCCGCGACCCCCGTGAGCAGGAGCGTCTCCTGCGAAGCCTTGGCGGCTGCTACGCCCATGACCAACGAAGCGGTCGATACGAGACCGTCGTTGGCTCCCAGCACCGCAGCCCGCAGCCACCCGCTGCGGTGGATGCGGTGAATGTGCGGGTGGTCGTCGTCGGTCATTGGTCGGAGTGGGGTGGCGGGGTGGAGGTGGCGGGAGCAGAGAGTACGGGGTCGTTGGGAGCCGTGCGAAGGGTAGCAGGGTCCACTTCGCGTTGGAGGCGATCTTCTTAGTCGAGCGGGGTCAAGCCGTCGAGGAAAGCCTGCAGATCGGAAGCCAACGGGCTCTCCACGGTAACGGGATCGCCGGTTTTTGGACTACGGAAGATGAGCCGTGAGTGATGCAAGGCTTGGCGATCGAGTTGCAATCTCGTTTGATCCTCTGCGCTGAGGATCCCGTCCGCCGCGCGCAGGAACAATTGCTCGTCCGGCCCGTACAACTTGTCCCCCACGATGGGATGTCCCATCGCCGCCAGGTGCACGCGAATCTGGTGTTGTCGCCCGGTGTGCAGTTCGCATTCCACCAGGGTGTAGCCCTCGAACCGGCGCACGACGCGCCAATCGGTGCGGCACGGCAATCCGTCCGGCGTGACGGTCATCTTCAAGTGCACGGGGCTGTGCCTGTCGGACCCGATCGGCCACGCCACCGAACCGGATTGGCCCTCGAGCGCCCCCCACACGATCGCGAGGTAGAACTTGCGCACCTCGTGGCGTTCGAACTGAAGGCGCAGTTTGCGGTGCTCTCGAGGCCGCGTTCCGATCAGGAGCACCCCGCTGGTTTCGCGATCCAAACGATGGCACAGGCGGGGTGCCTCGCCGTGTTCTTGGATGGCTTGAGCGCAATGGAAGTGCACGCGCTGGATCATGGTATCGAGCACGTGCCGACCGGACGGGTGCACGGGCACGTGCGGAGGCTTGTCCACGGCCAGCACGCCGGGTTCGCTGTAGCACTCGGTCACCGGCGAAACCTCACCTTCCGGTTCGGGCAGGCGCAACTCCTCGGGGATGTGCACGATCACCTGCGATCCGTGACGCAGCTTGCGGCCGGGCCGGGTTTCAGTTTGGAAGCGGCCCGAGCCTTGCGGATGATCGGGCGTCGAAGCGTCGACTTCGATGTGCCCGTCACGGATCAGCTTTTGAATCGAGGTGCGCGAGCGCCAATGCAGGTGCGCCAAAAGAAACTGGTCGAGGCGCACCAAAACTTCGCTGCTCTTCTGTCGAAAGAAGCTGCCGTCCACCGACAGCTCGATGCGGTCGGGAGATCGGTTGAGGTCGCGTTCTTTTTCGAAGAGGCCCATGTCCCGAGTGGTTCGAGCTCCGGGTTAATGACATTCGCCGCGAAAGGAGTCCCGTGGATCCCCTCGCGGCGATGTTTCGCGGTTGCCCTCCGCTGCGCGTCCGAAAACGTGCTGCGGCGACCGGGGCTTAATCCCGGTTGTAGGTGCTGCCACCACCCGAGTCGAAACTCGAGTTGTTCGTGTTGCGGGTCGGCTTCGCAGCCTGGCGACGACGACGCACGCGGAACTTGCGGTTCGGGTCGTTCTTGCGCGTGGCTTTCTGAATCATGCGCAAGCGCTCGCGGCGTTCGCGGCGGCGACGATCGGAGCGCTTTTCATGCCAGGTGCGGGCCTTGGCCATGCGGAAGATTCCGCTGTAGTTGCACTGGCGCTTGAAGCGGCGCAGGGCGGCTTCGAGGGATTCGTTGGAACGGACGGCGACCTTGATCACAGGCTTTTCTTCTTCACTTTTCGAGGGGTGTTGGGGCACTCCGGCCGATGGCGCCGAGGAAGCCTCGGGGCTCGGGAGGGGGCCAGAGCGAATTCGGGCCGACCAAGGTAGCCGCCGCCAACCGCCCTTGCCTAGCCCCTGGACCAGAAAATCGGCCCTGAAGCGGCATGCGGCTGGGATCGGCGGCCCGGGCGTGCCATCCTAACCCCGTGGTCGCCCCCTCCGATTCCTCCTCGCGCCTAGCTGGACAGAGCCCGTTCTCCGGGGGAGCCAGCGCCGAGGAGCTCGTGGCGTTGCAAGGCCTCATCGACGTCATCACCTATCACGACGAGCGAACCCTGTACTCGGTCCTAAGAGTCGTGCCCGAAAAGGGTTACGAAGGCCCGGCGGACGGCGAGCTGTTCGGTCCGACGCGGGTGACGGCGGTGGGCAAGGCCAGCGAGCCTACCGAGGGCACCCGGGTCCGCCTGTGGGGCCGTTGGGGCCGGCACGCGACCCACGGCACCCAATTCGAATTCGAGCGCATGGAGGTGCTGCTGCCCACCGATCGCAAGGGTTTGGTGCGGTACCTGTCCTCCAAGGCGTTTGAGGGCATCGGGGAGGTCACGGCTGGGCGCATCGTGGACGCCTTGGGCACGGACACCCTGACCCGCATCAGCGAGGACCCCGAAGCCCTCGTTGGCATCAAGGGCCTCAAGCCGCACATCGCCGACAACCTGCGGCGGACCTTGGCCCAGCAGATGGAGATGCACCAAGCCCTGGCGTACCTGCTGGGGCTCGGCTTGGGGCCCTTGCAGGCCCGCAAGGTGCTCGAACGCTTCGGGGCCGAAACCGAAGCGACCATCAAAGCCGATCCCTACCGCTTGGCGGATGTGACCGGCATCGGCTTCGCGACGGCCGACCGCATGGCCCAGGCGGGTGGCATCGAGCCCCTCGATCCGCGGCGTCTGCAGGCCGGCATTCTGTACAGCCTCGAAGAGAGCGCCGACCAAGGACATTCCTGCCGGCCGGTGGCCTCCCTGTTCGAAGAAACCCGCGAACGCTTGTCGCTACCGCCGCGCCAGGAATTGGAGAGCACCCTGACCGCGCTGCTCGCCGCCAAGCGCGTGCAGGTCGAACACGCCATCCTCGGG
>JAUHXY010000155.1 GCA_030426785.1 bacterium | reverse complement strand
AGACTTGGTTGCTGAGCAGATTCCACTTCCAAACGATGTCGGCGTTGGAGAGGAACTTGAAGGCGGCGGCGAGTTCAACGAAACCCATGTACACCTTCAGGGTGTTCATCCAGCCGCCGGCTTTGGGCATCTTTTGCAAGCGCCCTGGGACCAAGGACAGGAACACAAAGGGCGTCGCCATGACCAAGCCGAAGGTGCCCATGCCGAGCACGATACGGAGGACGCCCTCCGACCCCTCACTCGCGCCGGAAGCGCTGGAGGCCAGCAGGGTGCCAACAAACGGGGCGGTGCAGGTGAAGGACGTCACCACCAACGTCGCGCCCATCAAGAAGACCCCCAGATAGCCTCCTTTCATCGAGGCCTTACCCGCCATCTTGTTCATATACGCCGGCGGCTGCAGGTTGATGAACCCGAACAACGTCATGGCGAAAAAGATGAAGAGTCCGCCGATGACCAAGTTGGTCACCGGGTGGGTGGCAAACCGAATGATGACCGGCGCTGCAAGCAAACCGATCACGATGAAGATCGCGATGATGCCCACCCCGTAGGTCAGGGCCAGCGGCAACACCCGTCCGCCCCGCTGCGTGGCTTGTTTCGTGAAGAACGAAATCGTGATGGGGATCATCGGGTAAGTGCAGGGCATCAGCAGCGTGAAGAAGCCCCAAAACACCGCTTGCCCGAGGAAAGCCCACAAACTGCTGCTTTCATCTTCTTTCGATGCTCCGTCGGCCGGCGGGCTCAGTTCCGCCCCGCCGGAAGGTGCCTTGACGGACCGATCGTTGAGGTCTTGCACCGTGACGAGCTCGGCCACCAATTCCCTTTCGAAATTGATGCAACCCACGTCGTCACAAACCTGTCCTTTGACCACCACGGCGAGGTCTTCCAGCTCGGTCCCCGGTTCGATCGTGCCCTCCGCCGTGATCACCCAGTTCCCGTGATGCGTGTTGATGTCGATTTCGTTCAGGTCAAAGTCGATCCCCTTTTCGATGTGGGGTTTCGGATAGACCAACTCGCCCCAGGTGACCTGGTCGTCGTCGAACTCGACCGTGGTGGGTAGACCGACAGGCTCCTCGGTGCCCAAGTCGATGGGGTTGGGGCCGTGATAGGCGTGGAAGCCTTCTTCCACGTCGATCTGGATGATGCCGCGCACCTTTTCGCCCTGAACCTCCACCCGGTAGCGCAGATCGATGTTGCCGTCGTAGGTGGGCACCCAGCCGAAGGTGTTCGCACCGTCTGGGACGTCCGCTCCGGTATCGGCACCGCCCGCGGGGCGCGCCCCGTCGGCTCCGCCCTGCACCGCTTGCATCGCAGCGGGAGCCGCGGACCAGAAGTCGGCCGGGATCCCGGAGGCGGGCTGCAGGTCTTTCGCCTGGAACAGGATGCACATCCCGTCGATGCTGCTGCAGGTCTGTCCTTTGACCGTCAGGCGCAGGTCATCGAGGGCGACGTTGCCGGTGGCGTGGAACCAGGCGACAAACGTTCCGTCGTGGTAGTAGTCGGTATACGAGCCCAAGTTGGGGTCGTCGATTTTCTTGGACTTCGGTTCCGGGAGCAGCGGGTCCGACCACGCCAACTCGGGCCCCGACCATTGGAACTTCAGGGGCAGGCCGAAGCCGTCCGGATCGATTTCGGTGTGGTACAGGTACCAGTCGCGATCGACTTGGAACTGCACGGCCGCCTGCACTTGGTCGCCTAGCTGGCGTGCAAAAAGCTTGGCGGTCGCCCGTTCTTGGGCGGAGGCAAAGGGCGCCAAGCAGATGGCGGCCCAAACGGCCAGAAGGGTGACGAGGGAGCTTCGCATGGGGAGGACGTACGGGGCTTAGGCCTCTTTTGGACCACCAGCCGACCTTTTGTACGAGTTGGTTCCCTTTGAGGGACGTTAGCAGGTCGTAATATAGGGGCCGGAGCGCGAGAATCAGGCCCAGATCGATGCAAAGCCCCTAAGCTCGATCCCCCAGCGCTTGAGCGCCTCCCCGCGCGGTGATCCCGATGAAAAACCAAGTCTTCCAAAGCCTGGCCCCGGCCCTCGCCACCCTGCTGGTTTTGCCCCTGGCCTGGAGAGCGACCCAGGACCCGGCACCCAAGCCTCCGGTCCAAGAAGAAACCCCGCTCACCCCCGATCGGGAGTTCTTTGGGACGGACCCCTTAGATGCCGAGGAGGGCAACCTCGGCAAGCGCATGTCCGGCCTGTGGCGGGTTCAGGAAGTGACGGCGGAGAACTGGCCCAAAGAAGGCCTCGACCTGCTGGGCTACCTCCTGATCACCGAACACTTCATGTCGATGGAGCTGCAAGCCTTTTGGGACGACACCCTCGAGGACGCCCCCCGGGACGCCTTCGAAACCTTCACCGCCGAGTACCGCCACGACAAGACCGGGCGGGTGGAGGCTCGCATCCTGATGGGCTCGTACATCGAGCGGGACTCAGGCCGGCTCGAGTGGTACCAGTCGGCTCAGCCCCGCCGGTTTCAAGTCCGGTTCTTGGGCAAGGACAGCATCCTCTTGGAGTGGAGCGAGGATCGCACCATCACCCTCACCCGCCAAATGCACAGCCAGAAGACGCAGAGCGACTTCTTCGGGGGCAGCAACCCCGACAAGCTGCATCTCGACGACTTCTACAACGACGCCGACCTCTTCGAGGACGACAACATCGACAAGCCGGAACCCGACCCGATCGAAGAGGACGACGACTTTCGGCGATAGGGAAGAGCCAGATAAACCACCGGCGGCAACTCCTAGTCAAACGAGTTTTGACCCAGAGGTGCCGCCGGCGTTTGGCTTGGTATTGTTTCTATAAGCTCTGCGGATGGACGTCCCCTAAGGCAGCCTGAATGGCGGCCTTGGGCGCACCGGGGTAGTCGGCCTCCAAAACTTCCACCGACCGAGCAAAGATGGTGAAGGTGCCATCGTGAAGCGTCCCAATCCAAACACGCTCGCCGTGGATACCCGCTTGGCCGACGTGAAACTCGTAATACTTCAGCCCTTGCTTCCAAAGGGGATGCGAATCGAGGCCCACGTCGTTGGGATTACCCTAGCTCCAATCGCAGACTCCGTCGAAGCGAACGAGCGCCGACAGTTCATCGTCAGGTAACCGATACGCCAAGAACAGTTGGCCGTCCGCTACATGTACCGCTGGATCCACATCGCTAGCCGCTGACTTTCTGGGGAACTGCGAATCCATTCGGATCATGGACGAAAGGACGCGGGGCCGAAATGGGTGCTGTGGCCCTATCCCACGAAGAGATAGATCACATAGCCCAGAAACGCTAACGCCCACGCAATCCCGAACCAGGCCCAAAAGGGCTCTTGGAATACCGTTCCGGAGTTCCCTTTTACCCGGTAATCCAGCTCGGCGACCCCGCCGATGAAATACAAAACCAGCATGATGGCGAGCAGGGCTTTGGCATGCCCAAACGGACCGTCCGGTGTTCCGTGGACAAAGAAATACGCGGTGAAGCCACCCATCCAAACCATGCCCAGACACGTGCGAACGATCGCAAGGGTGTGGCGTTTCGGCCGCTCTTCCGTCTCCAATGATTCAATCTTCATGATGGCGGTCCCGCGGACTCGAAATGAAGAAAGAGTTTTGTTCGCGCTCCTCAAACCGATCGCGGTTGCGCGGCCACTCAAAGTCCACCATCACGGCCTTGTGATCGCTCGGCCAGGGGAGGTCGACGGCGGCGAAGGAGCAATCGGTTTCAGGCTCTGCGAGCTGATTGAAGACGTAATAGCGAGGGGATCCCACCACCCACGCGGCGCGCGGCGCAAGATCCCCCCGGAAATACACTAGGTCGATGCGATCGCGCTCGTCGACCTTGGGGGCCCAACTCGTGCTGCCCGTACCGAAGGCCTCCGAAGGCCAGGTGGCACCGGGGTGCGTCACCGGATTGGGATACAGCTCGCGCCAAGCGTCTCGAAAGCCCGCCTCGTGCAGCATGACGCTGTTCTTCCACTCGATCACGACGCCATTGTGGCTATAGAGGTCTTTGGTGGCTTCCGTCCAATCTAGATGGGAGCACTCGTTGAAATCCCCCGCGAGGATCATCGATCGACCCGGACCCTGATTCGCTTGAGCGTACTCCACGAACGCGCGCAAGATCTCGTCCCGACCGGAAGCGGCGTCCATGGCGTGCAGCGCGTCAACGTCCGTGATCGGGTTCGGCACACCGTCCCCATCGGGATCGATGATTTCAAACTCGTTGCCGTCGTAGCCGCGCGGCCCGTAAATGGCGTAGTTCTTGTAGTCGAGATGCACCGGCGCGACCAACACCTCCCCCACCCGAGGAACCTCCAACCAATACCCCATCAAGCTGCCCCGAGCCCGATCCGGATCGTCGAAGATCGGTTCCGCCCGGAGGATGGGGTAACGACTGAGCAACCCCACGTCGCCCCCGACGAAGAACCCGTGATAGGGCTTGCCCCGGTCGAACAGCGCTTGCTTCAAGCGCCCATGCAGGTCGACACCGTCGTAGTTGCGCACCTCGCTCAGCGCGATCACGTCCGCATCGGAGGCGTCGATGACGTCGACGATCTTTTCGAAACCGCCCTCCACCGAGGTGCCTTCTTGCCAAAGGTTGAAGGCCAGCAGCCGAAGGCTCGGCGCACGGTGGCCGCTCGATGGACCGGCGCATTGCCAAGCCACGAAAGCAACCATGCACAACCACCCAAAACCAAACACCCGCGCGAGACACCCCATGATCGCTGCAGCTTAAACCAAAAGCAGGCGACGCACCACGCGTCGCCTGCTCGGTCGGGCAGAACTCTACAGGGCTTTTAGCCCTGAGCGATCTACCATTGAGCTCCTAGCACTGACTGAAGCCGCAGCTATGGCATTTGGCGCAACCTTCCTGGAAGGCGAGGTTGCCGGATGAGCAAGAGGGGCACTTGATCTTGTAGCTGCCCACGTTGCGCGGGGTTTTGGGCTTGGGTGCCAAGCGAGGAGCGGCTTGCGGCGTGGGGGCTGCACTTGCAGCGGGCGCATCGAAGCCGGCGCGACCGAGCAGCAGGGCTTCGAGTCCGTGCTCCTGCTTGGCCTCCAAGTAGCGGCGCAGCGCCGTCGCCAAGCCGTCGGCGAGCGACATGATGCGGCCGTCCTTGGTAGGCACGGAAAGGCTGGAGCCGATGCCCGAGAATTGGCTGATGGCCTTCTCGAGGCTGCCGTTCGAGCGCAGCCATAGGCTCAGCATGCGGCAGATGGCCTCCAGATCGGAGTTGGCCACATCGCCGCCCTTGCCGAGCTGGGCGAACACTTCGCGTTCGCGGCCGGAAATGGGGTCCACGCTGACCTTCACGTGCATGTTGCCGAACGGCGTCATCTGACGGATGCGCAGGCAGCTCATGATCTCGGGCAGCTTCATGGGCGCGAGCTCCGCCCCGTTCGCGTTCACGTCCACGAGCATTTCGCCGCTGTCGACCGGCGCGGGAGCTTCGGCTTTGCCGGAACTCTTCAGCGCCATCGGCTGCATCTCACGGCAGCCGTCGCGATAGACCGTGACGCCTTTGACGTCCAGGTCGATGGCCAGCTCGCAAATCGTGCGCACGTCGTCCACGCTGGCATCGTTCGGGAAGTTGATGGTCTTCGAGATCGACGCATCACAGTGATCCTGGAAGGCCGCCTGCATGCGCATGTGCCATTCGGGCGAGATGTCGTGGGCGGTCACGAACACCTCGCGGTGTTCGGCGGGAACGTTGTCGACGTGCGACAGCGAGCCCTGCTCCAAGATCTCATCGACCAGCTCTTCGGAGAAGTACCCGGCTTCTTTGGCCGCGTTTTCGAAGACGTAGTTGACCTCGCGCATGATGGTCGGCTTGCCTTCGGTGTCCTTCATCACCTGACGCTGGAACGCGAGGGAGAACATCGGTTCGATGCCACCGGAGCAATCCGCGATGATCGAAATCGTGCCCGTCGGCGCGATGGTGGTGGTGTAGGAGTTGCGCAGACGCCGGCCGCGTTGTTGCCACTCCGACCCTTCCCAAGCCGGGAAGACGCCCCGCTCTTCGGCCAAGATTTCACTGGCGAGGTGCGATTCCTCTTCCATCACGCGCATCAGCTCGCGGCCGAAGTCGCAAGCGGCTTCCGAGTTGTAGGGAATGCCCAGCTTGAACAACGCATCCGCAAAACCCATGACGCCCAAACCGATGCGGCGCGTGGAGCGCGACATGTTGTCGATCTCGCGCAGGGGGTACTTGTTGACCTCGATCACATCGTCGAGGAAGCGGGTGGTCGAGTGGATGACCGACTTGTAGACCTCCCAATCGAAGCTCGCGTCGTCGCCTTCGCCGTCGATCAACAGACCGACGTTGATCGAGCCCAGGTTGCACGAGTCGTAGGCGTGCAAGGGCTGTTCCCCGCAGGGGTTGGTGGCTTCGATCAAGCCGACGTTTTTGATCGGGTTCGTGCGGTTGATGCGGTCGATGAACAAGAGGCCCGGCTCGCCGCTTTGGTGCGCGTGCTCGATGATCATGTCCCACAGCTCGCCGACCGTCCAAAACTCCATGTTCTCGGAGTTTTTGGCCAATTGGCGCCATTCGCCGGTACGCGGGTTGCGCACTTCGTGAATCGTGTCGGGGGCCGAGCGCAAGGTCTCGATGAACTTGTCGGTGACCGCGACGGACACGTTGTAGTTCGTGATCATCGCGCGGTCGTCCTTGAAGGTGATGAAGCGCGCGATGTCGGGGTGGTCGATGCGCAGAACGCCCATGTTGGCGCCGCGGCGGAAAGCCCCTTGCTGGATGGCATCGGTGGCCTTCGAGAAGACCTGGATGAAGGACAAAGGCCCTTCCGTGGTGCCTCCGGAAGAGCGCACTAGGTCGCCCGCGGGGCGCAGACGCGAGAAGCTGAAACCGGTGCCGCCGCCGGATTTCTGGATCAACGCCGTGGCCTTGATGGATTCAAAGATGCCGTCGATGGAGTCTTCGATCGGCAACACGAAGCAGGCCGAAAGCATGCCCATCTCGCGTCCCGCGTTCATCAGGCAGGGGCTGTTGGGCATGAACAGGCGCGTGGCCATCAGGGTGTAGTACTCCTGGGCCGTATCGAGGGCTTGTGCGTAGTCGTTTTCGCTGAAGCCCAGCTCCCCTTTGGCCACGTGGGAGGCCACCCGCCAGAACAATTGCCGCGGGGTTTCGATGACCTCACCGGTCTCGGGGTCCTTCTTCAAGTACCGGCGACCCAGCACGGTCTTGGCGTTCTCCGTCAGGTCCGGATCGGGCAAGTTTTGGGGCGGGTCGATCGCTTCCAATTGGGCCCGCGCTTGGGCCGGGTCCGCATGGGTCGAGTCGGTCATCTGGAGGGAGTCAGCGGGCGTGATCTGCAAGGGGCCTCTCGTAATCTGGCGAACGGGGGATGCAAGTTGGCGTCCCGATCCGGGGCGTCGGACGGGGCTCGCCTCGATGATCGGCAGGCGGGGCAGACCCTTCAAGGGCCAGCGGCGAAATCGACGGGCCGAGTCCAGGGGTTGCCCTCGGACCCGCACCGCATCGCCGTTCCGACTCGTCTCGGCGCGACCCGACCCCACGAGGCATCCGTACGGGAACGCAATCAGGGGTGCGCCATGGCAACCCTAGGAGGTCGGATTCCCGAACCCGAGAGGGCGCCGACGAGGGAGCCAAAAGATCCGTCAAGTCCCCTCGCGCCCTGCTCGATGCAGGCGGTGTTCCCGAAAGTTTTTCCACCCTCCTGCCCGTGCTGCTCGCCAGCGCCCTTCCTCTGGCCTGCGGCGGTACCAACAACCCCGCCGACACGACCCAAGAAAGCCAAGCGGTCGAGCCGGACGTGCAGTCGGCCCAGCAAACCCCGGTCGACCCCCAACAGGAGGCGGCGCAAGCCCTCGCGGATGCCTTCGCTGAGGAATTCGCATCGAGCCTGCAAGCCTCGTTCGACGAGTACCAGCGCATCCACGAACAGGGCGGCACCCCCGAAGAAATCGCCGCCTATCGGGAGCACTTTGAAAACTCCAACGCGATGACGGTCGATCAGGCCCGCGAGGCGTGGATGGCTCCCAGCGATCTAGCCGGCGCCACGGTCGGGGAAGTGTTGACGGCGCTGGGTGCCGTCGCCGGCCTGCCGGTCGACACCAACGGCCTGGAGGAACACCTCGACGCCCCCTGCGAAGTCGATCCCGAGGGCAAATCCGTCGTGCACATGCTGGAGGCGACCTGCCGCAGCATCGGCGTCACGCCGGTCTACCCCGAGGGCAACCCCTATCGCGAAGACGGCCTGGCGATCACCTTCGAAGACGGCCCGCGCAGCGAGCCCATGGTTTTTGCTGGCCCCTTCATGATCCGCACCAGCGAGGTCAGCGAGCACGCCCCCTACGCTTCGGGCGAAGTTCGGGTGGAAGCCCTTGCGATCGGTTTGCCTGAGGGCATGCAAAGCGCCGCCCATTCCATGGGCGAGTGGATTCGGGTCGAAGCGGTCGTCGACGAACAACAGAACAACCTGCGCCAGCACGTGGACATGACCACCCTGTCGCAGCCGCAGCGCTGTCAGAACGTGATGCGCGTTAGCACCAGCGAGGACCTCACCTCTCTGCTGCGCGGCGTGGAAGCCATCGATTCCATCGAAGGCAAGGTGACGATCTCGATCCCCACCGAAGTGCACGAGTTGGTGTTCACCCCGGACCGTTTGGATAGGCAGACCGTGGCAGGCCTCGAGGTCAACCTCAAGAAGCTAGACACGCAGTGCGAGATGACGGTGCGCGGCGCCAACGCGGATTCCCTGGTGGTTACGTGGAGTCCCATGATCGACGCGCAAACCCCCATGGGCGTGCAGCACCAGAGCTCGTACTTCTTCGACGAAACGCTCGAAGCCAGCTTGAGCCTGCCCGCGGTCCCGCAAGCCCTGCACGTCAAGCTGCTGGAGACGCAAACCTTCTCGTTCCCCTTCGAACTGGAAGACCTGCCGTTGCAAAAATACGAGCAGCAACCGGAGGCCCGCCAGGAACTACGCTTCGAAGGGGATACCCCCGTGACCTTCGAGTTCGTGGCCTTCCAAGAGCGCGACTCGGACTTTCCGAAGGTCACCCTGACCACCCACAACCACACCAACAAGGACATCCAATCGGTGCAAGCCCGGTTCGTATACTTCGACTCCCTCGACAACGAGATCAAGGACAGCTACACCACCATGCAGAGCCAACAATTCAGCATGGAGCCCACCCCCATGGTGCGCGCCGGCGAGCCAACCACCGGGGACCACGCGGCCTTCTTCATGCCGCCCGAAACCCAGTACGTTCGAGTGACCCTGTCCGGGATCGACTTCATGGATGGGACCTCTTGGCAAAGCGAATAGACGTTTTTTCTCTGACCGACAGCGATCCCCACGCATCCCTTCGGTGCGTGGGGATCGTCTTCTTTCCGGGTTTGCGGGAGGTTCTAGCGCGGTTTGTTAGCATAGGATGATCCCTCCCCACGGAACCCATGCCGGATCAAACATCTCCTACTCGCGAGGGCGGCTGCGGCTTCGTCCTCGCCGTGATCGCCCTACTGTTTTCCCTGGGCGCCCTCAACCAAGCCCGCACCCAAGCCCGACGCAGCATGCAAAAGGCGCGCCAAGCCGAGCGTCAGGTCGAGCAACTGGAGAGTCAGGTCCAGCGGCTCGAACGACGCCTCGAAGTGCTCGAAGAGCGCTGATCCCCGGCAAACAACCCCTCGCCTGCGCTGCTCACCCGGGCACAACCCTTTCCAGGCCGTCGCTATGGGCTACCCTTCCCCCATGGAAGATCCGCGCAAAGACCGTACCTCCGCCGTTCCTTTGCTCGTGGCCGGCGTCATCTTCGTCGCGGTGGTC
>JAUHXY010000154.1 GCA_030426785.1 bacterium | reverse complement strand
AGACGATGGCGTTGTTCACCACGATGCCCGCAAGCAGGATCAAACCGACGAACACCACCACCGACAGGGGCACGGCCATCCCGTGCAATACGTAGACGACGCCGATGCCCGCCAAGGGCACCGAGATCAGGATGATGAACGGTTGCAGCAGGGACTCGAACTGCGTGGCCATGACCACGTAGACCAAGAAGATGGCCAGGAGCAGCGCCAGCGTCAGGCTGCGCCGACTTTGGTCCAGCTCGCGCTTTTGGCCGCCCAGCTCCAGTGAAACGTTATCGGGAACCTGCAGGTCGGCCAGGGCGGTTTCGATCGCGGTGGTGACCCCGCCCAAATCGAGTCCGGTGGAGTTGGCCGTCACGAGCACCGCGCGGTTGTTGCCGATGCGACGGATTTCGGCGGGGCCTTGCACTTGGGAGAGTTCCGCCACCGCCCCCAAAGGAATGGGGTTTTCGGCCTGGGGGTTCACGATCAAGCCGCGCACGTCCTCCAACGTCCGCAACAAGGACTGGTCGGCTCGTACGCGAATGGCGATGCGATCTTCGCCCTCCACAAAGCGGGTGTCGACCCGGCCGAGCACCTGGTCGCGGATGAAGTTGGACATCTCGCCGATGTCGAGGCCGAACGAGAGGGCCTTGTCGCGCTGGAAGGTGAGCAGCGCTTCGGGGTGTCCGGGGTGCAGCGTCGAGCGCACGTCGGTCAAAGACGGTAGAGCGCTCAAGCGGTCTTCGACCTCCAGCGCGATCTCGGCCAAGACCTCCAGGTTGTGCCCGCGGATCTCCACGGCGATGGGGGACTCCAGCGAAAACGGGGTCGGTCGCCGGAACGTCGGCGGTTTGGCCACCGCAGGGTGATCTTCGATGATGCGCCGCACCTGTTCTTCCAAGCGCGCTTCGCTCTCTTCGTTCGACAAGCTGCCGCTGGCGAGCGCTTTCATGCGCACCGTCAAGCGACCGGTGTTTTCCCCCTCGATTTCGCGGGTCAAGGTCTCCGCCTCCACCCCAACGGTCAAGGCGGTGGTCTCGACGGCCGGCAAGGCGCGCACGCTGCGATCGATCTCGCCGAAGATGGCTTGCGACAGTTCGATCGGGGTACCGACCTCCAAAGTCATGAAGGCGGTGAACTCGCCCTGATGGATTTCCGGAAGGAGCTCGATGCCGAGGCCCTTGGCCCGTTCGTAGGCGCCCCAACCCAACAGCCCCACGAGCGCCATGACGATCCATGGAGCGGCTAAGGCCACCCGCAGGATGCGCGGGTAGACGTACTCCAACGCGCTCCAAGCGGGGTCGAAGGTGAACCGCCGCACCAGGCCCAAAAGGCCGATCAAGGCCGCCGGAATCAGCGCGACCAGCAAAACCACCCGCAACAGGAGGAACAAACCGAGGCGCAAGACGCCCATGCCGATGGCCAGCAGGTTGTCCAGGGCGCGCACCCAAGACCAACGCAGTCCGCCGAAGATTTCACGACGGGCGAAGCCGAGGCTGAACTTCAGGCCGCGCCAGGGTGCTTGCAGAGGGTTGGCCTTGATGGCCGCCCCACTGGCACCGACCCACGCGAAGGAGTCTTGTACCCAGCCGCCCGAGGCCAACATGGGCCGCGCCGCGAGCATGGGGATGAACAACAACGCGACCGCGAGCGAGACCAACAACGACGACACGACGGTCACCGCTTGGTCCGCAAAGATCTGCCCCGCGATACCCTCCACGAACACGATGGGGGCGAAGATGGCCACGGTGGTCAATGTGGACGCGGTGATGGCTCCTGCCACTTCGCTCGTGCCGCGCACGGCCGCTTGTTGCAGCTCGTCCTTTTCTTCGCGACAGCGCGTGATGGATTCGAGCACCACGATGGCGTTGTCCACCAACATGCCGATGCCGAGGGCCAAGCCCCCCAAGGACATGATGTTCAAGGAAACGCCCGAAAGCAGCATGGGCGCAAAGGTCGCAATCACCGAGATGGGAATCGCCAGCGCAATGATCATCGTGGCGGCGACCCGGCGCAGGAACAGCCACATGACGAGCACGGCGAAGAGCGCGCCCAATGCACCCGCTTGGCGCACGTCGTCCACCGCCGCCTTGATGAAGACGGATTGGTCGGACAAGAGGTCAAAGCGCGCCTCTTTGCGCAGGGTGTGCGCCAGTTGCGTCAACTCGCGCTGTGCCCACCAACCGCCGCCGCCTCCGCCGCGGGCCATGTTCTGCTGCTTTTCGGTGCCGAAGATTTTCTCACGCACCTGAGTCGCCACGTCGACGATGTTGGCGCCGGCTTCCCGATAGATGGAGACCTCGACCGCTTCGGAGCCTTTGATGCGCGTGATGACCTCGCGCTCGGCGTAGGTGCGCGTGATATCGGCCACGTCCTGGATGCGGATGGTCGAGTCTTCGCGCCGTTCGAGAGCTAGTTCGCCGATCTCCTCGACGGATTGGAACTCGTTGAGAGTGCGCACCAAGTAATCGGTGGACCCTTCGCGGATCTGTCCCGCCGACGCGTTGAGGTTTTCCTGCGCCAGACGCGTGCCGATCGCCTGGGGAGTGAGGCCCAGGGCGGCGAGGCGCGCCGGGTCAACCTGCAGGAGGATTTCTTCTTCGAGACCGCCGTGCACCTGCACCGCCGCGACCCCCGGAATGGTCTCCAACTGGCGCTTGATGCGCTGCTCGGCGAGCCAGCGCAGGCGGATGAGGGTTTCCTCGCTCTTCGGGTCGGTGCTGTTCTCCGGTGCGCGCACCCCGACCCGCAAGATCGGATCGAGGTTCGGGTCGTAGCGCAGGATCAGGGGCCGCTCCGCATCCGCCGGCAAGAACACACCGTCCAGCCGATCGCGCACCTCCTGCACGGCGAAGGTCATGTTGGTGCCCCAGGCGAATTCGAGCAGCACGTCGGAGGTTTCCGCCCGGCTGATCGAGCTGGAGCGCACGAGGCCGCTCAAAGTGGACAGGGCTTCTTGCACCCGCTCCGAGATGCGTTCTTCGACGTCTTCGGGCGCAGCGCCCGGATAGGACGTGCGCACCGTCAGCGTCGGATAGCTGATCTCGGGCAGCAGGTCCATGGGCAGGCGCCCTAAGCTGACCAACCCGAACACGGCCGTGGCCAGGAAGAGCATCGTGACCGCGACCGGCCGCCGCGGCACGGCCGCCAGGATGCCGCCCAGGCGCTGCGCGCCTTGCGCTTCGGAATCAGGCATCGTCGGAAGAAGCGTCGTCGCCGTTCGCTTGCTGTGGCTCTTCGTCTGTGGAGCTTTCGGACCCTTGGGGAGCGTCGCTCGCGTCCTCGGCGGTGAGCTCGTCGGGTCCGAAGGCTTCCGAAGCGGCCGATTCCTCGCTCACCCGCACCGCTTGCCCGTCTTCCAAATCGCGACCGCCGACGACCACGACCGGCTCTCCGGGCTCGAGCTCGTAGCCTTCGAGGGGCGTGACCTCTACGTCAAGTTCGCTCAACAGGCCTTCTTCCACCTCGATCCGGGCGGCGGCGCCATCGCGCACGGCAAACAGGAAACGTCGGTCCCCTTCGCGCCGCAGGGCGCGCTTTTGCACGACCAAGGCTTCGGGGCGGCGTTCGGTGACGATCTGCAAGCGCACCATCATGCCCGCCAGTAGGAGGGGACGGCCCTCGTCGGCGGTGGGCTGCACGAGATCGATGGTCACGCGGATCGATCCGCTTTCCGCATCCACAGTGGGGCTGACGCGGCGAATGCGGCCGGTGTATTCGTGGTCAGGGAAGGCTTCGGGGCGCGCGACGATTTCCAGGTCCGCTTCTTCGGGGTGGTCGGCGGCCGCTTGGAAGAAGGCTAGTTCCTTTTGAGGCCGGTACAAAACCGCCTTGAGGCGGTCGGGGTTGGTCAGCTTAAAAGCGCTGGCCGTCGAACCGACGCTGGCGCCCAGTTGTACTTGACGTTCGGCGATGACTCCGCCGAAGGGGGCTTTGATCTCGAAGAAGGAAAGCTCCAGTTGCGCCTTTTCCACCGCCAGCTCGGCGCGGTCGATGACCGCCGCTTGGTTTTCGAGCTCCTGTTTGGCGGATTCGTGCGCGACGATCGCGGCTTGCCAATCCTGGTAGGCCTGATCGCGGGTGAGCTCCATTTGCTCCAGGTCGGCGGAGCTCACGAAGCCCGCGCTCTTGTTGCGTTCGTAATCGCGCTGCGCTTGCTCGTGGGTCAACTTGGCCCGGCGCATGCGCTCTTCCGCTTCCCGAATGGCCAGGGAAAGACGCGGGCCGTTGCCGCGGGCTTCTTCGAGAGCCAAGCGCGCATCGCTCAATGCAGCTTCCGCTTCGCGCGCATCGAGGCGCGCCAGGACTTGGTCTTTGGCCACCCGATCGCCTTCGTCGACCAACAGCTCGGTCACGATGCCCTGCGTGCGCGGCATGATGTCGAGCTCTTGCTCCGACTCGAGCGCGCGGGTCACCGAAAGGGTACGCACCATCTCGCGGCGCTCGGCCGGGGCGACCTGCACGCGCACCAAGTTCGTACGCTTGACCTCTTGCTGGAAGGACTTGGGGCCTTCCCCCGGGCTCGCTTCCTTCTCTTTCTGGCAAGCGCTCCAAAGCGGAAGGCAGACCGCACACAGCGCGGCGACTCGGAGGGTTGCGGGGCGTCGCAGCGATCCGGATCGATGGGAAGGCGAGGGGAATTGCATGAGGGCGATGGGGCGTTCGCTCAGGCCTTGTAGGCCCGGGTGGAGGGGGGCGGGCTGTGCTTGGCCCGAAACGGTTGGAGAGGGCGTTCGGTCCGGAACCAGTCGGCGCGCAATACAAGGGTTGGGAAGCGGAGCGGCCGAGACATGCTTTCGAAGCGGAGCGGGTCTTGGATGCCCGAACCTCTTGGGCAGGGATTCGAGCGAATGGCAGCGTAAGGAATTGGCGCGGGATGGTCTGCCTTCTTACGAAGGTAGGGGCAAAAGGTCTGTAATTGGCATTCCGGTTCTCCGTCAGTGCCACGGGGGAGAGTCGCAGGTCCCCTAGGGTTGGGCCTCAGGTTTTGGAGCCAGATTCGGTTCGGACTCGGTATCGTGCCCAGCGCATGGACACCATCCCGACCGTCAGCGAAATCGCCAACCAACCGTTGTCCCCAGGTCGGCGCAGCCTCGGGCTCGGACTCACTTGGAGTCTCCTTCTGCTGTCCCAACCGGGACTGTTCGACCGGGATGGGTGGGGGGCGCTAGCCTTCTTCGCGCTGATTCCGTGGGCCTATTGCGCCTCGCGTCCGGGGCCTCGGGCGAAGACCCTCGAGTGGGCGTTCGCCACCGCCGGCCTGTGCGGGTTTGCCTTTTGGATGCGCTACCTGTTGCCCGGCGCTGTGTTTCCCATGGGAGCGGTGCCTGCGATCTACGTGGTGTTGGCGGGGGTGCTCTTGCGCCGCGGGGCGCGGCGCTGGCCGTTGGCCCTGGTAGCACCCTTCGCATGGCTGACGGGGGAGGTCCTGCGCTTCACCTTGGATGCACCCCTGAGTTTCGGCTGGTGGCGCCTCGGTATGTTGGCCCACGCGCATTCTTGGTTCGCGGAGGGGGCCCGGGTCTTCGGCGTTTGGGGGCTTTCGTTCGCCATGGCCGCTTGGGCCGGTTGGTGGGCCGACCGGTTGCGGGCGGGTTCGTACCTATCGATGGGGGCTTTGTCCCACGCGGTGGGTTGGGGCAGCCCGTTGGCGGTCGTGCTCGCTGGAGCGCTCGTGCCGGCGCCTACGATGGTCGCTGGACCGCGAGTTTTGGTCGTGACCCCAGGACTGGAGCAAGCACTCAAGCACTCCACGGAAGATCCCTGGCATACGCGAGTCATCGATCCCATGCAGCTCGCCGTGGACGGGCTCGCGGCGGAGAAGCAGGCCGGAGAGCCGATCCCGGACCTGATCGCATTCGGGGAAACCATGATGCTCGGCATCGCCGTGCAACCCGAGGTTGGACCGGCCTTGGAGCAAGGGATCAACGCTCCCGAGTTCACCGGCCGTCCCGGGACTGCGGAGATTCTGCGGGAGGTGCAGGGTCGTCGCGATCTCGCCATCGGTTGGATGTTCGGGAGCGTGCAACCGCCTCCCGCCATGGTCCGAGCCTATGACGAGCCTTGGGTAGCCGCCGCCGCTCAAGGCCAAGCTCCGTGGCCGGAAGGCACGTCCTTCTTTTCCGGGGTCGAGGCCATGGTGGTACGCGACGACCACTTGTGGCGCATGAACGCTGCCCAGATATGGTCGCCCGACGGCCAGCCGAGCGCTCCGGCCAGCAAGGTGCACCTGGTCCCCGCCGCCGAGAATCCCTACCCGGCCGCCTACCTGCCCTGGCTGCTGTCGATCATCCAAAAGGTGGGCGGCTACATCCCCGACCTCGTGACCGACGGCGAGGCCGGCGTCTTGCCCCTGACCGCCCGGGATGGGCGCTCCTACCGGGTGGGGGCTTTGATCTGCTACGACAACTCTTATGACGACGTCTTTTTGACCGTGCATCGCGGCGAGGGCATCGACTTCCACATGGTGGCCTCCAACGAAGCCTGGTACGAAGAAAGCGTGCTGATGGACCACATGATCGCCTTCACGCGCCTGGGGGCTATCCAGTCGGGGCGGGCGGTGCTGCGGGCCACCAACTCCGGGGCATCGGCCCTGGTGGGGCCGCGAGGGGATCTTTTGGCCCTGCTCCAGCAGGACGGGCGGCACAAGATGGTGCGGGGCACCTTGGCGGTGACCGTGCCGGTGCCCGAGCGCGATGGGGCGGGGGAGCGGCCGACCACCCCCTTTGTGCGGACCCGGTGGATCCAGGCGGGGTTGTTTTGGGCTCTGTGCCTCTTGGGTGCGTTCTTGGCTCCCCGCGGCCGGTTGGCCGGCTAGAGACCGCCCCGAGTGCTCTGCCGATACGAAAAGGTGGGTAACTCGGGGGGCAGCCCCCGCTAGAGTGCCCCGACAGGGCTTGGAAGCGCCCTGAGGGCCTTTGCATCGGCTTCAGGGAGTCCTGACGATGCTTGACCGGCTTGCTCTGGCGCTCCTATACTCGCCCGCCTCGCAGGGCTGGCGTCCCCGCGGAGGTGGCTTCGCCGCCTCCCGCTGCCAAAACCATCCATCCATCTGCACTCCAAGGCCCCTTCCGCTGCCACGCGCTAGGAGCCCGGTTGCAGGTCTCCCCACGAATCCTTCCCCCCACCTCTCGGATCCAACATGAGTTCGATCGCCCGGATCTTCATCGTCCTGAACCTCCTCCTTTCCGCGCTCGCATTGGGTTGGGCCGCCAACTTCATGGGCACCCACCAGGACTTCAAGGTGAAGTACGACAATGCCGTAGAAGAAAAGAACACCTTGGAAGCCGAGCTCAACGAACAACTGAGCGACACCAAAGCCGAGGTCAACACTCAAAAAGAGCGCGCCCAACGCCTTATGGGTGAGCGCGAGCAGGTGGCTGCCGAGCGCGACAAGCTGACCAGCGACGTGAGCACCTTGGAGAGCGCCAACTCGCAAATGCGCGGCGCCCTCGACGGAATCAACCAAACCCTGTCGAGCGTCAACGAGAGCAAGGACCAAGCGGTTTCGCGTTTGGAGCAAGCCATGGCCGACTTGAACGAGGCCAAGGAAGCGCGCCGCGAAGCCGAAGAGGCCGCCAAGGAAGCCGGTGATAAGCAGCGTGACGCCGAAGAGGCCCTCGCGAACGCCGAGCGCACCATCTCCGACCTGGAAACCCAAGTGACCAGCCTCGCCAAGGACTTGGAAGACCGCAACACCACCCTGGACACCATCGCGGCTCAGTACGGTGTGGATCCCACCAAGATCTTCGCGCAGCCGACCATCGACGGCGCCGTCGTCTCCGTGTCGACCACCGTCAAGCCCGGCCTGATCGGCATCAACCGCGGCAAGGCCGACGGCGTGCGTCGCGGCTTCATCTTCAACATCTACTCGGGCAACCAGTTCAAGGGCACCGCCAAGGTGGAGACGGTAGAGGACAACATGTGCTACGCCACCATCCAAAGCGTCTACGAGAACCGCACCATGGCCCAGGGCGACAAGGCCGCCACGCGCCTGTAAGCGCTCGTCCCTCGTCCCTAACCCAGGAGTAATCCCATGGCTCGTTCCCGCAAAAAAGCCGCCGCCCCCTCGCGTCGCTCCGGCGCAGCCTCGTCCGGCGGAGGATCGTCCCGCCCGGCCCGCGCCTCCCGCGCTACGGTCGATGTAGTCGAGGAAGAGAAAGGCTTCGGTATGGAGGAAGGCGTCGTCTTCTTCACCACCATCCTGCTGATCATCGCCTTTTTCATGATCGACAAGGCCCGCGGCTACTACGGCGAAGGCATGTTCTTCTAGGCCTAGCCCTCCCCTGCGCGGGTCCTAGACTCCGCGCATCCCGCGAGCCGCACCCCTGGGTGCGGCTCGCGTCGTTTCCACCGCTTCCAGCGCCTGGGCCCCGCGCGCCCCGTCCGCTCCTGCATCGCTCCCAAGGTTGGTCCTCCCTCTTGGGAATCCGCGCAAACGGGCGTTGGCATGCGCTTGCAACGCTCGTTCGAGCCTCCCTAGACTGACCTGCAAGGGAAATAGGGGATGGGGAGACTCGGTGTGGGAACCGAAGGCTCGTCGTCTTGGCACCCCGTACATACGAACAGGTACGAACCACGACCGACCGCAAACCGGAGCCTCGATGTTGAATGTTTTTAAGCCGATGGAATGGGCCTTTGGGCACTTTTCTGTCGACATGGGGATCGACTTGGGGACCGCGAACACGCTGGTCTGCGCCCGTGGTCGGGGCATCATCTTGAACGAACCCAGCGTGGTGGCGGTCAAGAAGGGCACCAACGAAGTGCTGCTCGACGGCATGGCGGTCGGTAACACCGCGAAAGCCATGCTGGGGAAAACCCCTGGCTCGATCGAAGCCATCCGGCCCTTGAAGCACGGCGTGATCGCCGACTTCGACGTGACCGAGAAGATGCTGCGCTACTTCATCACGAAAGTGCACGAAGGCCGCACTTGGATCAAACCGCAGGTCGTCATCGCCGTGCCCGTGGGCATCACCGCGGTCGAGCGCCGCGCCGTGATCCACAGCGCCGAGCGCGCCGGCGCGCGCCGCGTGTACCTGATCGACGAACCCATGGCTGCGGGCATCGGCTGCGACATGCCGGTGACCGAGGCGCGTGGTTCTTTGGTCGTCGACGTGGGCGGCGGTACCACCGAAATCGCGGTGCTGTCCTTGGCGGGCGCGGTCGTCTCGACCTCCCTGCGCATCGCGGGCGACGAGATGGACGAAGCCATCGTCGCGCACCTGCGCCGCCACCACAACCTGCTGATCGGCGAGCAGACCGCCGAGCGCATCAAACTCACCATCGGTAGCGCGTTCCCCATGGAGCAGGAGCTGTCCATGGAGGTCAAAGGCCGGGATTCCATCCAAGGTATGCCGCGCCGGACCACCGTCACCTCCATCGAGATTCGGGAAGCCCTGGGGCATCCGGTGCGGCTCATCTGCGAAGCGATTCGCGGGATCCTCGAAGAGGCGCCGCCCGAAATCTCGGCCGACCTGTACGACTCGGGCATCACGCTCGTGGGCGGCGGCGCGCTGCTGCACGGGCTCGGGAATGCGATCTCCGACTACATCGGGGTGCCGGCGGCGATGGCCGCGGATCCGTTGACCGCGGTGGCGCGGGGGACGGGGATCTTCCTTGATAAGCTCGACGTCTTCTCCCGGGTGCTAGCGACCGAAGAAGACGAGTGATCGGGTAGGTGGCGCGGAATTTGGGCTGAGCGTGGTCTCGTTCCGCCCCAGCGCATCGGTAGGGCCCTGTTTGTGCTCGACGTGGCCAGAGGCCACGCCTGCGCGAAACAGGGCCCTCCCGATGCACTGGGACGAAACGATCCTCACGCT
>JAUHXY010000153.1 GCA_030426785.1 bacterium | reverse complement strand
GGTACCTCGTACATGCACATCACCGGGCCCGACGTGGTCAAGACGGTGACGCACGAAGAGGTGACTTCGGAAGACCTGGGCGGGGCGCGCGTGCACTGCTCGAAGAGTGGCGTAGCGCACTTTAGCTCGCCCGACGACAAGTCTTGCTTGCTCAAGCTGCGCAAGCTCCTTTCGTACCTACCCCTCAACAACGCCGAAGACCCGCCGCGCCTCGCTTGCGACGATCCGATCGATCGCCGCGACGAGAAGCTGCGCTCCATCGTGCCCGCCGACCCGCAAAAGCCCTACGACATGCGCGAGGTGATCGAATGCGTGGTCGATCAGGGCAGCTTTTTCGAAGTCCACGAAGCTTTTGCCCGCAACATCCTGGTGGGCTTCGCGCGCCTGAACGGTCGCGTGGTGGGCATCGTGGCCAACCAACCGGCGGCGCTCGCGGGTTGTTTGGACATTCTGGCCAGTGAAAAGGGCGCGCGTTTCGTGCGCTTCTGCGACGCTTTCAACATCCCGCTGGTGACCTTGGAAGACGTGCCCGGGTTCCTACCCGGCACCGACCAGGAGCACAACGGCATCATCCGTCACGGCGCGAAGCTCCTGTACGCCTACTGCGAGGCGACCGTGCCCAAGCTGACGGTCATCACCCGCAAGGCCTACGGCGGCGCCTACGACGTGATGGCGTCCAAGCACATCCGGGCGGATTTCAACGTGGCGTGGCCCGGTTCCCAAATCGCCGTCATGGGCGCGGCCGGTGCTTCGAAGATCATTCACCGGCGCGCCATCGCTGCGGCGGAAGATCCTGCTGCGATGGAAGCCCAAAAGACCGCCGAATACGAGGAGGCTTTCGGCAACCCCTACAAGGCTGCCGCGCGCGGCTACATCGACGATGTGATCGAAGAGGTCGATACCCGCCCGGCTCTGATCGGCGCCCTCGAACTGCTCATCACGAAGAACGAGCCCAAGCCGGTCCGCAAGCACGGCAACATCCCGCTCTAACCCTGTCCCCGCTGGCCCGCCACCGCCTCTCGTGTTCCGACGTATCCTGATCGCCAACCGCGGCGAGATCGCCCTGCGGATCATCCGCACCGCCCGGGAAATGGGCATCGAGTGCGTCGCCGTCTATTCCGACGCCGACGCCACTGCCCTCCACACGCGCATGGCGCACATCGCGGTGCCCTTGCACGGCACCACGCCCACCGAGAGCTACCTGGACATGGACAAGATCCTGGCGGCGGCGCGCGACACCGGTGCGGAGGCCATCCACCCCGGATACGGATTCCTGTCGGAGAACGCTGAATTCGCACGTCGGGTCAAGGACGCCGGCATCGCTTGGATCGGGCCGCCCACCGACGCGATCACCGTCATGGGGGACAAGATCTCCAGCCGGCGCGCGATGCAAGCGGCGGGTGTGCCCTGCGTGCCCGGCTTGACCGACCCCGTCGACGATGCGAAAGCGGCCATCGTCGCGGCCGAGTCGATCGGCTACCCGATCGCCATCAAAGCGGCGGCTGGTGGCGGCGGCAAAGGCATTCGCATCGTGCGGGAACCCGATGAGATGGCCTCGGCGTTCCGCACCGCCTCCGGGGAAGCGCTGAGCTCGTTTGGCGACGGCCGGCTGTACTTGGAGCGTTACTTGGATCGCCCGCGCCACATCGAAATCCAAGTCCTATTCGACCAGCACGGCAACGGTGTGCACCTGTTCGAACGGGAGTGTTCGATCCAGCGTCGGCATCAAAAGCTGGTGGAAGAAGCCCCCAGCTCCATTCTCGACGAGGCCACGCGAGAAGCCATGGGGCAAGTCGCCCTGCAGGCGGCTCACGCGGTGCAATACGAAGGCGCGGGTACGGTCGAGTTCCTGTGGTCGGGCGGTGAGTTCTTCTTCCTGGAGATGAACACGCGTCTGCAGGTCGAGCATCCGGTCACCGAAATGATTACCGGGGTCGACTTGGTGCAGGAGCAAATCCTCGTCGCGGCTGGCCAACCTTTGCGCTTGCGGCAAGAAGATCTGCGCATCTCCGGTCACTCGATCGAAGTGCGCATCAACGCCGAGGACCCGAGCGCGGGCTACCTGCCCTCCACGGGCACCCTGCACAACCTGCGCGCTCCCGGGGGCCCCTGGGTGCGCCTCGATACCGCCATGTATCGACACATGGAAGTCGGCCTGACCTACGATCCCATGTTGGGCAAGCTGATCGTGTGGGGCCCCGACCGGGTCGCTGCGATCGAGCGCATGAAACGCGCCATCGCCGAAATGAACGTGGGGGGGGTCCGCACGAGTTTGCCGGCCGCCCTGCAGGTGCTGGAGCACGAACGCTTCGTGAGCGGGGACTTCGATACGCACTTCTTGGAAAGCTTGACGATCGAGCCGCCTCAAGAATACGAAGAGCTGGTGGCCGTCGCGGCCGCCCTGTTCCGCCATGGGGCCATCCGACGCCGGACGATGGACGCGCAAGCGGCGGCGCGCACCGATTGGAAGGAACGCGGGCGCCGCGATGTTTCGGCTTTCGCGAAACGGCGTTTGGACCGGGGGGAATTGTCATGAAGCTTTTCGTACAGATCGGCGACCGGGAGTACCCCCTCGAAATCATCGAGGAGAAAGGCCAGCGCAAAGTGTTGCTCGACGGAGAACCCTTCGGGATCGACTATCGCGAGGCGGATTCCCTCGGCCAGGTCATCGTGATGCACGCAGGTCGCAGTTACGGCCTTTCGATCGAAGGAGATCCGCAGCGGGCGCACGTGACCCTCGCCGGTTACTCCTACGCGTTGACCATGGAAGACGAGCGCGAGCGCGCCGCCAGTTTGGCGGCCAAAGAAGCGCTAGGAGGCGGGGGGCCGTTGGAGGCCACCATGCCCGGCATCGTCGTGGAGGTCCTCGTTCAAGAGGGCGATCGCGTGCAAGCGGGCCAACCCCTGCTCATCCTGGAAGCCATGAAGATGCAGAACGAAATCGTGGCATCCGGGGACGGCGTGGTCGATCGCATCGCGGTGCGGGCCGGGGAAACGGTCCCTTCCGGCCACGTGTTGATCGTGCTGCGCGGTCCGGAAGCGGAGTAGGAAGCGGGAAAACCTGCTCTGACGCCTGCTCGGGAACGAGCTAGCGCTGGTTCGTTTGCCGTACACTGGTCCCATGAAGCTCTCGGCCATCGAGCAAGCCCTGCGCGACTGGATCGAAATCCCGTCCGTCACGGGGGAGGAGTTGGACTACAGCGAGGCGCTGGCGCGTGCGTTGACCGCCCGAGGGTTCGATGTCGAGCGCCAAGAGGTCGAGCCCGGACGCAGCAACCTGCTGGCCCGCGCCGGCCGCCCCGAAGTGGTCTTCTGCACCCACTTGGATACGGTGCCGCCGTTTTTTGGTTCCCGGATCGACGGGGACCACGTGCACGGCCGGGGCGCGTGCGATGCGAAAGGGCAAGCTGCGGCGATGCTTTTCGCCGGGGAAGCGCTGCTGCGCGCAGGCGAAGATCGCGTCGGATTCCTGTTCACCGTGGGAGAAGAAACCGTCTCCGACGGCGCCAAAGTGGCCAACGCACGCCTCGCGGAGCCTTGGGCGCCGCGCTACGTCGTAATCGGCGAGCCGACGGGTTCGCGCTTCGTGCGTGGGCACAAGGGGCTCTACCACGGCTGTTTGCACGCACACGGGGTGGCCGGGCATTCGTCCCTGACCAGCGGTCCTTCGGCCATTCACGAACTCCTGCGGGCCGGCGTGAACATTTTGGATGCGGATTGGGGGCATCACGAGCTGTTCGGACCCGCGACGGTCAACCTGGGCACGGTGCACGGTGGCGTGGCTTCCAACGTGATCGCCGATGAAGCGCAAATGAGCTTTTTGCTGCGCGCAGTGACCGAGCCCGAAGACGTGGAGCGGCGCATGGCAGCCCTTTTGGGGGAGCACGTGGAGCTGCGCCCGGAGGGCAATGCGTACGGGCCGATCGAGTTTTACGTGCCGCCGGGAGAACCCGAAGAATTGGTCGCTTTTGGCACCGATGCACCGCACATGCCCGCTTGGGGGCAACCGTTGCTGTATGGAGCTGGCTCGATCAGCGATGCCCACACCGATCACGAAAAGGTAGGACGGCAGGAATTGGCCGCCTGCGTGCAGCGTCACGTGCAGACGGTGCAAGACCTGTTGGCTGGGATGGACGCCGCCCGATGAGCGTTGCTCTGCAAGGCGAAGACCTGCTGCAAGCCTTGGAGGCAGGCACCGTTCGAGCGGCCGAGCCGGGAGCGACCCCGCACGCACCGTGGGTTGTGAACGCGTGGGTCAAAGAGGGCATTTTGGCGATCTTCCGCAGCAGCCCCGTGGTTGCGATGGGCTTGGAAGCCAACCCGGCCGAGGCGGCAGCGTTGTTTCGCGACAAACAAGCGTTTCCTTTGCGGCGCTGGGACGAATCTTCCCAGGTCCGCATCGTGCCCGGTGGATCCGCCATCCGGCGGGGCGCCTACTTAGGCCCGGGGGTGGTGGGCATGCCTCCGATGTATGTGAACGTGGGGGCGTACGTGGGGGAGGGCTCGATGATCGACAGCCATGCCTTGGTCGGCTCCTGCGCGCAGATCGGCGCGGGCGTGCACCTCTCCGCGGCCGCACAGATTGGAGGGGTGTTGGAGCCCGTCGGTGCGCAGCCCGTGATCATCGAAGACGGTGCGTTTGTGGGAGGCGGAGCTGGGGTGTATGAAGGCGTGCGGGTCGGTCGCCACGCGGTGCTCGCTGCGGGGGTGATTTTGACGGCCAGCACGCCGGTGTATGACTTGGTGCACGGGTGCGAGCGACGGGGCAGCGCCCAAGCGCCGCTCGAGATTCCTGCGGGCGCGGTCGTCGTGCCCGGAAGCCGCCCGGCTCGCGGCGAGTTCGCTGAGCAGCGCGGGCTGCAAGTCGCCTGCGCCTTGATCGTGAAGTATCGGGACGAACGCACCGATGCCGCCCTCGTTATGGAGGATGCGCTGCGCGGGCAGGTCGAGAGTGGGGATTCCTAGGGGCGTGCCATCCATTGGGCGATGCCGCCGGAGAGTCGCGCGCAAGCCGGATTTGGCCTTCTGGATGGTCTATAGGTAGGGCTGGGCCCAAGAGACCGAATTCCGGTAACCGTATGGGATTCGAGGCTCAAGAGATCCCAGGTTCCGCCCGATGGGGCGTGTACGGGGTCCTCGCAGTCCCCGGAGTTGTTGATGCCGCACCGTCCTACCCCTTCGCCCCCGGACCCGAACGAAGAGCGCGAGCCTTTGGAGCCCGGGGTCTTCCCGAAGAACCTGCACACGGTGGTGGTGCTGGGCGGGGGAGGTATGCGCGGTATGGCGCACGTGGGCGTGTTGCGGGCCCTGGAGCGACTCGGGATACGCTTTGACGCGGTGGTGGGCACCTCGATCGGGTCCCTGGTGGGTGCCATGGTGGCGGGGGGCAAAGACCTCGACCACATCGAGAAGATCGTGTGCAACCTCAAAAAAGAGGACTACATCCGCCTGAACACGATCAAGTTCCTATTCAAAGGCATCCGCACGCCCAGCATCTACCAGGGGGAAACCTTCCGGGAGAGCCTCGCGCGCATCCTGCCGGAAGGGGGCTTCGCCGACTTGGTCATGCCCTTTTGGTGCAACTCCGTATGCCTAGAGACGGGTGCCAACTCGTTCTGGGGAGCGCCAGGCTTCCAAGACGTGTCCTTGGTGGATGCCGTGTACGCCTCCTGCGCCTTGCCGGGGGTGTTTGAGCCCTTCGAGCGCGGCGGGCGCCACTATATGGACGGTGGCATCGTCGATCCGCTGCCGTTGCGCTGGGCGCGCATGCTCAAACCCCAACGCATCATCGCGGTGGACCTTTCGATCAAGGGCACCTATTCCACGCCCAAATACAAAAAGCGGGCCATCGGCTCCCTCTTCCGCTCGTTCGAAATCACCCAAGAGGTGATCGTGGAGCAGATGCTGCACATGCACGGTGGGGAAGGGGTGGTGCTGATCCAACCCAAGGTCGGGCACCTGCACCGCTTTGACTTCGACGAGGTGCCGGACGTGATCGACGCGGGGGAGCAGGCGGCCGAGCGGGTGCTGACCTCCCATCCGCTGACCCGGGACGACATCTGGATGCAGAACGCGGACGGTCTGACCTGTCCGGTCGAGCCCCGAGAGTACGTCAGCTTGCACCTCGACCCCAGCGCCTGCGTGGGCTGCGGGGTCTGTCAGATGGTCTGTGAGACGGAAGGCTTCGACGCGCTGCGGGAAATCCCGGCGGTGGTGCGCAAGCCCCACAACTACGAGTGCACCCGAGACAGTGCGTGCGCCCGCAATTGCCCGACCTCGGCCATTCGCTTGGGCAACCTCTAGGCACGGGCACGGCCCTAGCCTGGCCCTTTTGAGACATCGTGCCGGGCGGTCTTAACACTTCGGCCGGAATCGGCCCACTCCCGCTCCGGCCCGTGTATTAGGCGGGGGCACTCGGTGCCCGATGGCAATTGTTGGGGCGGTTGGAATCGCCAACCAGAGGGTGTGCGGGTAGGATCTTAGCCCCCTCTTGCCCCTCTCTTGGCTTCGCCTTGAAGGGGGCTTGACGTACCAGGGGACCCCTCATGGCCACTTCCACGAAGCTCCACTTCTCTCGATTTGAGTTCAAGTACCTCCTGCCCAAAGGGTTGCGGCAAGAGGTCGAGTCTGAGCTCAACCACTTCGTGGAGTTTGACCCCTTCGTGGCCAACCGCCCCGATCACCGCTACTTGGTGCGCAGTCTCTACTGGGATGACCGAGCGCTGACCGCGTTCCACGACAAGATCGATGGGATGTTGAACCGGTCGAAGTTCCGGATCCGGACCTACACGACGGATCCAGACGAGCCGGTACCGCGCTTCTTAGAGATCAAAGGCCGCCACAACAACCTGGTGGTGAAGCACCGCACGCCACTCGATGCGGGCACGGAACATTCTTCGGTCGGGGGCGATCGCTTGGCCGAACTGGTCATGGACCGCTGCACTCCTGGACCGATCCAGCAAGAGTTCTGCTTTCAGCGCTATCGTCGCCGCATTCAGCCCTACGCGCTGATCGACTACATGCGGCGACCGTTCATCAGCCGCTTCGACCCCGAGTTCCGGCTGACCTTTGACGAAGACCTGCGCGTCACCCGCACCAACCGACTCTTCCCCAAAAACACCGACCGCTCCATCCGAGTGGTGCCCGGTTACACGGTGATGGAAGTCAAATTCCGCCACCACCTTCCTTCCTGGTTCCATCGCATCATCCAAGGCTATGAACTGCGGCGCCTTTCGTTCTCCAAGATCTGTGAGGGGACGATCGCGCTGGGACTAGCCTCCGACGACTAATCCACCAACCACTGCCCCAAGCCCTTCCATGATCCTCGCGTTCGTTCCGCCCCAGGGTTTCCCAGACCAGAACCAGACAACGCTGACCAACCTGTATGCGTTGACGGCCCAAGAAATCCTGCTCAACTCCGCCTTGGCGGTGGTGTTGGGCTTGATTGTCGCCGCGATCTACCGGGCTACCCACAAGGGGCTCTCCTACAGCCAATCCTTCACCCAAACCATCGTCTTCGTCTCCGTGGTGGTGGCGCTGGTCATGATGGTGATTGGGGCCAGCCTGGCTCGGGCCTTTGCTTTGGTGGGCGCCTTGTCGATCATCCGGTTCCGGACGGTCGTCAAAGATACGAAAGACACCTCCTTCGTGTTCGCCGCCTTGGCCTTGGGGATGGCTGCCGGTACGTCGAACTACAAGCTGGCAGGCGCCGGTCTTGTGTTCATTTCCGGGTTGGCTTGGTTTATGCACTTGACCAACTTCGGAGCCCTCTACAAGAGCGAGTTCATCCTTCGGTTTGTTTTTGATCAAGCGAAGGACTCGACCGCCTACTTGGAGCGCATCAAAGAGGCTGCCAAGCGTTCGAACCTGCTGAACATCGAGCCTTCCGGAGATGGACAATTGCTCAAGCTGACCTACGACATCCAGCTGGACAAAGAAGCGGATGCCCAGAAATTCATTGCTTCGCTGAGCCAGGTGGAAGGCGTGAGCGAGGTGATCATGATCGTTTCGAAGAACGATATCGACTACTAGGCCTATTGAGGCTCCCCGCCAAGGTCGCACATGGCCTTTCCGGGGTGCTTCCTGCCAGCAACGAATCTCTCAAGACCCAAGGTTGACCCGCGTATGAAGCTCCTGATTGGTTTGATCCGATTGGCCCTTCTTCTCGGTGCCTTGGGCGCCGGGGCAACTTGGCTCATTTGGGAGTACCGACCGCAGTGGGTCCACCAGTTCGATGTGCGCATTCAGTCCTACTACAAGGGGCGCTATCAAAAACCGGTGGAAGCGGCTTTGGCAGAGATGGCCAAAGATCGGGCGGCGGGGATCCCGAAGGTTCTTGCGGCGATTGACCGAATCCCGCCGGTATTCAAGGAAGACAAACTTTTCGACTTCCGCCAAGGCGCCCTCAAAACGTTGGCCAAGGCATGTTTGGCCGAAGGGCTGTTTGAGCAAGCGCAAGAGTTAGCCTCGCGAGTTTCGGAGGCGGATCCCAACGACCTGACGGGGCGCCTTTTGTACATCGATTGCCTAGGAGCTACGGACGCTACGTTGAGGCAAGGGCAAGTAGCCGCGGCGGAGTTGGCGACTGCCTTTCCGAAGCAAGTGGACGTAGTGCAGCGAGCGGTGCAACTTGGCCTGCGCGTCGGTGACACGGGGGCGGCGGCGTATCACGCAGCCAGTTTCCTAATGAACCCAGGAGTCGATCCGGCCCAAGGGCAAGGACTGGATGGGCCTTGGTACGGTTGGTGGTCGGAAACCCGATCCTTCGATCCGAAGCGTCGAGCCAACGCTGTCGTACAGCGCAAAGGACGCCAGGTAGAAGCGACCTTCGAGGTCCCTAGCGGCCAGCATTGGATTCGCATCGACTTTCCACCCTATGCTTCTGCGCAATTCCTCCGGCCGGAATGGTCCCTTGGACCCGAGGGGACCTGGACAGGGATCGCCGATCAGAACGATTCCGTTCGTCACCATCACTTGCAGGTCGAGGGGGACACGCTGCGCCTTGAAGGTCTGCAGGACCCTTGGATGATCTTCCCCGTCCCTGCGGAGCTTCAGGGCAGCGCCCTATCGGTGCGGTGGCGTGCCGAGTTGACCGGAAGCTTCCCATGGTTGGAAGATGCGTTGATCGGAGGGGGGTGGTGCTCGGCTCAAGACCGCTTTGAGAGCCATTCGCTTTCCGCAGCGCAGCGTGCTGCCTGGAAAGTGCAAAGCGATGGACTCTTGCGTTCTGGATTGGGGCTGCGTGCTGGCCCGCAGCAGTCCTTTCACCTGCCTGCTCAGCCCCACGAAACCGTGCCAGGTCGGGTCGTGTGGGAGGGGAAATGGGCCCCGGAAGCGGGTCTCCCCTGGGACGGACGGCTCGAGTGGGTGCTCCCGAGCGCTTGCCAACACATTGGCGGCGTCAAAGTGTACGCTGGGGGCGAGGAACTGCGCACCGCGTGGGTCGACGGTGGGGAAACGCTGATCCAGGACGGTGCGGACTCGCGAGCCGTGCAGCCTTGTCTCCAAAAGGCCGTGCTGCAGATCTTGGACCCCGTTTCCGAGGGGCAAGTTTTGGTCATCAAAGGTTGGTTGGAATGAAGTGGTTTCGATGAGGATGGCCAGCTGGAGCTCGCCGCGGCCGTAGACCTTGTAGGCCTCGGTGGTCTCGGTCTCCTCCATGCGCAGCGCCACGTTGGTGAGCAGCTCCTTCTCCAGGCGCTCCCGGATCTGACGGGCGGTGACGTACTTGCCCTCCAGCCCCGAGAAGTGGCTGGCGTTGGCGCCGAAGGTCATGCCGATGGTGGGCTCGTCGATGCGCAGCCGCGGC
>JAUHXY010000152.1 GCA_030426785.1 bacterium | reverse complement strand
CACACCGCCTTGCCTCGCAACAACGCTTCCCGCGTCGCGTCGATGTGCTGATCGGGAGGCGTGGCGATATACACCAAGTCCACCTCCAAATCCGCGAGCAAGGCTTCCCACGACTCGGCCGACTCAGCACCCCACTCCGAGCACCACCGCTCCGTGTCCTCCCGCCATTGATCCAGCCCTCGCACCACCCGAAACCCGTCGTGCCCCGCCATCGCCCGGGCCATACGCGTCCCCATCAGCCCCAACCCGACGACCCCAACCCGCAACACCTTCGTTTCCATGCGGGTTAGCCTAGGGTCTGGTCCATGAGATTGACATTCTTGTCGGTGCGCCTCTCGTTTCAGCATGGAGTCGCACTCGATTACTCTGCTTCTTCAAGCTTGGGTACTGATAGCTTTGTACACCGAAGCCAATTCAAGTGACAGATCACAAGTTGCGGTGGAGTACCAAAGGTACCTGCAGGAGCGACAAGACGGGGCTAGGGTTGAACGAATGGTGGATTGACCTCATGATTCTCAAATGCGTTTGATCATGGCGGGCTGACCTGAACCCCAAAAACAGGTCCGGTGATAAAGTGAATTTTCGCACTTAGAAGGAGTCCCTTCCCATGAGTCGAAAGTCCCGATTTTCAGCTGAGCAGATCGCCTATGCCCTCAAGCAGGTGGATGCCGGCGTGCCGGTCGCCGAGGTGTGCCGAAAGTACGGCGTGAGCCAGGGCACGTACTACCGGTGGCGCAGCAAGTACGGCGAGCTAGCGCCCAGCGAGGTCCGGCGCATGAAGGAGCTTGAGGCCGAAAACCGGCGAATGAAATCCATCATCGCGGATCTGACGCTGGACAAAGAGATCCTACAGGACGCCCTCAAAAAAAAGCACTAGAGCTGGCGCGCCGTCGCGAGTTGGTGCGGGAGTACCAAGACAGCTTCCGGATCAGCGAGCGGCGTGGGTGTCAGCTACTTGGCGTGCATCGAAGCGTACACAGGTACAACTCGAAGAGGGATCCCCAGGGCATTCTTCGCAGGCGGCTCAAGGAGCTGGCGGAGTCCAGGCCTCGCTGGGGCTACCGACGTCTGCACATCCTCTTGCAGCGTGAAGGCTGGCGTGTCAATCACAAGCGAGTGCATCGGCTCTACAATCTAGAAGGGCTTCAAGTACGCATAAAACGCCGAAAGAAGCTCGTTTCGCTAGCTCGCGGCCCACAGGAATTGCCGGGCAAGCGCAATGATCGCTGGGCGATTGACTTCGTGCATGACAGGCTAAGCGATGGCCGTAGCATCCGTGCTTTGACGGTGGTCGATGTATTCAGCCGCGAGTGCGTAGGCATCGAAGTCAACTACAGGCTGACTTCAGCGCACGTCACGGCGGCACTGAATCGCTTCATCAAGAAGCGCAGAGCCAAGCCAAGAGCGATCACCTTGGACAACGGCACCGAGTTTCGCTCGCATGTGTTTGATGCATGGGCCTACGGCCGTGAAATCGAGCTGGACTTCATCCAGCCAGGCAAGCCGGTGCAGAACGCCTTCATCGAAAGCTTCAATGGCAGCCTGCGCGATGAGTGCCTGAACACAAACTGGTTTGACGATCTCGAGCAGGCGCGTATACTGATCGAGAAGTGGCGCATCGACTACAACGATGTGCGACCGCATTCTTCTTTAGGGCATTTGCCGCCTGCGGCCTATAAAGCCGCTGGGGCGTAGCTAGAGGCTGAATGCGTCAAATCCAACCCATATCAACCCGCGAAAACTCCTCTATCGCGTGGACCTAAGAATGGGGGCAGGTCAAAACCACCCGAAGTATTCCATCGCTCGTGGACCGACGATGGGGGCTGGGTCACAACCCCGTACAAAGGATCGTAGTTAAATGAAGTTGTTCGTGTCATTCTGTTTTGTATTGTGGCTATCAGGGTGCTCAACCCCAAGGGGTCACTGGCGAAGCTACCCGGTAGATCTCGCTGATTTGGAGGTGAAGTATGATTTGGGCAACTTGATCAAACCTGGATTTGCAGAGCTTCTTTGGGCGACTGATGGATTCGCAGTGATTCGGGTGGGGGGACAAAACGACTCCACATTAATGAGTTGTGTTTCGTTAGATAGAAGCTTCTGGGTCGTTTGCAAAGCCCAAGGATGCAAGTTTTATCAAATGGTTGCCCTGTCGTTGCATGGAGATCAAGCCTTAGCTTGGGTTAGGTTTTGCAATGCCAAAGTTAGCTGCGTAAACCTAAGAATTGCCGATTGGCCGGGAATGCCGCACGAGATTCCGCGACCAAGTTTATCTGACTGGTTCTCAAACCCTGAGCTGTTGAGCTTGGACAATTCCCAAGAACTATGGGAAATCATGCTCACTGAGCGCCAGCAAGCCGGGGAAGACGAGCACTCTAAAGAGTGAATGCTGGCAACGATTGCTAAAGTCGCTCGACGGACTTGATGCCTCAACTGCCAAACGGCCATCACTCATATAGCGGCATGTTCCGGGCAGCCACTCCCCAATGCGGAATAGACCTGCCCCAGTGCTCCACCGCAAACCAATGCGGGTGAAAACATCGACTAGCCAGGCGCCACAGATCGAACGGACTCATTGTGACAGGTTACGCGTCGCCTTGAAAACCGGGCCAATACGCCCGACCACTGGTGGCAAGCAACAAACTCCTTCAGGCCTTCACTACTGCGCCAGATTCGCAGCCATACACTTGGCGTGCGCGTCTTCTGCATTGCGACGAAACAGCCACCAGACTGGCTCTCCCTCATCACTCTTTACTATTGGCCGCCATGTAATCACTTCTCGTACCCCGCCGGAGTCGGAGCGGTCCAGAGTTTCCAGATGCCGAAGAAGCCGGAGAGGGCCAGGACGGCGAGGATGACTTTGCCGCCGGTCTGGTAGTTGGCGATGGGGGCGGGCGGGTTGTCCCACCAGAAGACGCCGAGGGTGGCGATCACGACCAGGGTGACGATGAGCAAGGTGAGGAGGGTGCGTACGATGTTCATGGCTTGAGAGGATTAGAAGGTGGTGCGAAGGCCGAAGTAGAAGAAGTCGACGTCCTCGTCGGGGCCGGTGCTGGCGAGGCCGTCTCCGGCCAGAAAGCGGCTGTAACCGCCGTAGACTTGGGTGTGGCGATCGACCTTGTGGTTGGCGGTCAGATCGATTTCGGTGCCGACTTCGGAATCGTCGAAGCCCGTGCGGTAAGCCGCGCCGCCGGCGTTGTAGAGGGCGTCGTCGGTTTCCATCAGGCGGAAGTAGTGCAGGCCGATGCCGACGCTGGTCTTTTCGTCCAAGGACCACTGCCCGCCGACGCTCGTGTCGATAATGTTTTGGCGGCCGATGGCGTCGATGAAGCCGAAGTAGGCGTGGCCCAATGGAAAGAGCTGGTGGAAGGTGCCCACGTCTCCGCCGCTCGCGTCATCGCCGCTGGCGGCATCCAAGCCGACCCAGATGCGCGGCGATCCGCTCCAGCCCTCGGGCTTCCAGCCTAGCTGGCTGGCGACCGACCACGCGTCGACGTCTTGGTCGCCGACTTCGCCGGTTTGGTAGGCCACTTCAACCTCGTAATCGAGCCGGCCGCGCTTGGCGTGCACGCGCGTGCCCAGGGTGACCCGATCTTCGCTGCCCGTCGTTCCATTGATGGTGACGTTCGGCCGTTCGTTGGCCAGAGCGAATAGGTCGAGGCCAGGCTGCCCGTCGACAGGCTTGCGTTGCGCGTAGACGCCGTACAACGTCAAGTCGTCGTCGGGCGTGTTGAAGTCGGTCTTGTCCACCGGCACGAACACCGTGGCGAGGCCCGTGATGGTCCAAGGCCCGTCGGTCCACTCCGCGGTGATGCCCTCCCAGGTTCGCAGGGCGTTGCCCCAGGGCAGGGGACTCACGAGGCGTTGGGCACCGAACAGCAGCATTTGCCGGCCGGGACGCAAGCGCAGTTTTCCGCCCTCCACGTCGAATTCGATGTCCACGAACGCTTGCTGCAGGTCGATGGTGTCGAGGTCCAAGGTGCGGCGGCCGCCGGGCAGATCGCGGTCGGTGGCTTGTGCGGTTTTGCCTTCGAGGAAGAACCGGAAGCTCTCCCCGATGTGCAAGTCGGCGTGGGCCAACAGACGCGAAACCACGAACGAATCGTCGTTGGGACTGGCGAAGCCGAAGTTCTTCCACGACTCGTAGCGCGCTTCCAAACGCCCGCCCAGGCTCAACCAGATGTTGCCGTCCTCGGACAGCTGGATGTGCTTGATGCGGTCGAACCAACTTTCCGCGTTCTCCGCTTCGAAGAACTTGGACCAGTCCTCGTTCTGACGTAGGAAGGAAAACGCGGGGCGTTCGCTCGCGGGGGTCGAATCTTGAGCCCAAGCGGCTCCAGGGAGCGCGCAGGCGAACAGGCAGGCGACAGGAAACCAGGATTTCATGAGGGGGGATGGCCGGACGCATTCGCGTCGGGGAGCAGGTCATCGGACTCCGGCGCCTGTCGGAGTTCCGACGAGTACGCCCGCGAGGCCAGGAACATCCGCAACCAGATGGCGGCTGCGGCAAAGAAGGGAATGGCGTACCACAGCAGGTACAGTCGGCCGAGGCCGGGCGGCGTGACTTCGACGGGCAGTTGCACTTGGCCCAGCGACTCTTCGCCGCGCAGAACCGAGAAGGTCATCTTCCAGTCGCCGCGGCGCTCGAAGGGCAAAGTCCCGATCTGTTGGTAGGCCGCGCGCTGGTCGGGGTCTTCGCTAACCCCGCGGGCCTCGAGCTCGCCCACGCCGGCTTCTCCATCGGCGCCGGCGAGCCCTTGGAACTGTGCGAAGGCCTCCACGCGAACGCCGTCCAGCGGCGGTTCGACGTAGTAGAAAAAGGTCCCCTCGCCCACGTCGGGGTCCGCCCAGATCGAAAGCGTGATCGGGCCGACCGGCTCGTCGACGCAAATCGGGTACGGCGGGCCTTCGTGGGCGTTGGCTCGCGGCGCGAGCACGGCGAGGGCGGTCAGCCCCAGGAGGAAGGTGCGAACGCTCATAGGAACGTCCCCCGCATTTCCATGGGTTGCGCGAGCAACCATAGCGCGGTGCCGGCCAAAGCCAAGATCAGCCCGGCCCAAGGCAAGAACGCTTTTGCTGCGGTGCGTCCAAAGTCACGCTCCGACAAGCTCCACGCCAGCCCGAGCGAACCGACCAATCCCAAACCCACAAACCCGATTTCGATGGGCCAGACCCACGCTTCGTGCAAGCCGCCTAGCCCCCAGGAAGGTCGGCCGACCCATTCGATGCCGTAGCGCAACAACGCAGCTTGGGTCACCGGAACGATGGTCCAAAGCCCCGTCAAGAAGTGGAAGCAGTAGTGCGCCAACCAAACGCCGAAACCGAGGGGCGCGAGGGTGAAGCTAAAGCGACGGGCGTGGGCCCAGAGGCTCGAGGTGCTGTGGCGGGCTGCCAGCCAAGCGGTCAGGCCAATGCAAAGCGCCGGCAGGATCACGAGGCAAACGAAAAACAGGATCCCCAGGATGATGAAGTCGCTTTGGGTCCCGAGGAACGCGGCCATTGAGCGCTGCAGGGCGTAAACGGGGCCCACCATGCCGAACGCGTTGAGCAGGGCGCCAAAGGCGAACACGATGGTCAGCACCGCGAGGTCGTTGCGCTTGGAAATCCGGCCGATGCCCGAACGGACCGGATCGACCTTCAGCTCCTCCGCGGGGACACGCAGGGCGATGGCGACGTTGTCCTCCGGGCACGCTTGCACGCAATCGAGGCAGAAGGTGCAGTCGAGGTTGCCGACCTTCGAGGGCAGGAACAAGCCCAGTTCGCAACCGCGCTGGACAACGGTTTCGGCGGGAGCGGGCACCGCCGAGGCGATGGCCTTCGCCGGAGCGGCCTCCACGCGGCCTTTGATGCAATCTTTGGTCGTGCAACCGCCGCACACCGCCTGGTCGCGAGCGCGAACCTCGAAGGGCGAAAACGTGGACGCGACGAAGTTGAATTGGCCGACGGGGCAAACCCACTTGCAAAACGGCGCGCCGCGGAAGAAGGCATCGACGAACAACGCGACCCCGAAGTAGATCAGAATCGCCCAGGCGGTGGCGGTTGGGCTGGCCCACAGGTCGAGCCACTCGTACACGAACAGGACTCCTGCGAAGAGGCCCAGTCCAATCCACTTCTTGCGCAGAAGGCGCGGCCAATTCCGCACGGGCTGGCGGATCTTGCGGGCCAGTTCCCGCGGCAGCAGGAGCGGGCAGCCCATGCAGAACACGTTTCCCAGCACCAGCAGGCCCAGCACGAGCGCACCGCGCCAATGCACCCAAACGGCCAACGTCGAGAGGTTTTTTGGCGCGAGCTGTGGCCCGGCCAGCCCCTCGAACACCAGCAGGGCGGCGAGCAGGCCCATGCCGCACTGCAGGACGAGCCGCGCCCGCCTCCAGCGCAGGAATCGGCCGATCAGCGGTAGCCTGATCCAGTCGAGTCTCGGGACGGACCCGAGGCCTTGCAGACGGGAAGCAGGCATGAACCGACTATTGGCCGCCTTCCTTGGAAGCGGGGTCCGCTTGCGGCTTGCGGCGCACGCCCGTGACGTCTTTCACGATCTCGAAGGCCTTGCCCTCCGGGGACTTGCCCCGCACGAAGATCAGCCAGTCGCCGCCCATCGTGAATTCGAGCTCGGCAACGAAAGTGCCTTCGCCGCGGGCTTCCGCCGCGGCGAAGACAGGCACCATGCCCGCGTGGTTCATGTTGCCTTCCAACTCAACTTCCGTGCATTGGGCGGGGGTTCCGTCCGCGTTCGTCAGCGCGACGGTGCATTCGACCGTGCCGATGTGCGGCTGCGGGTCGAACGTCAACTTCGCGCTCAGTCCCTGCGTATTGCCGTCGGCTCCGGAGGCGCCGGAACAGGCGACTACGAGGCAAGCGACCAAGGCGGGAACCAGTTTTTGAATCCAAACAAGCATTGGGTTTAGGCGGCCTTCTTGCGGACCGGAGGTTTCCAGGCGCAGTTGCAGCCTTTGCCGTGGGCTTCTTCCCCGGGCGGCGGGAACATGTGGAAGTACATCGCCAGCGCCATCGGCACAAACACGATCGTGTTGTAGAACAGGTGCAGCTCGACGCGCGGGAACCACAGTTGCAGCACGCTCATGGGCACCGGGCGTCCGAACAGGTTTTCACCATAGATCGCTTGGCCTTGCAGTAGAGCGTGCTCGATGTGGTGCCAGAACTGGATCCAGAGAGCGATGTTCCACCACAGGCGCGACCGGCCGACGAAACCTGTGCGCAGGATCCAAAACGCGACGAGCATGACGAGCGCGTAGCCGTAGTGCAGGGCCTCGCTGGTGACGAGCCACGGGAAGTACAGTCCCATGATTCCTCGCGATTCGGGCACGGGCCAACCGAGCGCGTAGATCTGTACGGTCTGGGCGAGATGCTCCGCCCAGTGGGCGAGCACGATCGCGCCGAAAATCCAAAGAGCGGGCCGGTGCCAGGCGGCGTTGAGCTTTTCGAGGAGGGGGGTGTCGGAGGCGCTCGAGGCAGCCCCTTGGTGGGGGGCGCTGAGGCTCGGAGTCGAAGAATCCGTCATGAGAGGCGAGTGGACTGGGCTTAGGAGGCCGCAGGGGTGCGCATAGGTGCCTATTCGGCGAACTATAGCCGGAGCCTATAGCGAGTGTCGGCAAAAGATATCCTACTTCCCAGAAATCTCAATCCAGGACCGACCAGGCCCTCCAGGGCGGGGGCCCCCCGTGCCGAGATCGTGCGGGGATGGGGTACGATCTGCCCCTCAGTGACCGCGGACGCAGGTCGCTCCTCCATGAGAGACCTTTCTTCCATTGAACTCCGCCATCTGCGGACTTTCGTCACGGTGGCGGACACCGAGAACTTCACGCGGGCTGCCGAGCGCCTGGGGATCACCCAGCCGAGCGTTTCGATCCAGGTCAAGGAGTTGGAGCAGACCTTGGGAGCCCAACTGTTCAGCCGCAACGGGCCGCGCGTGGCCTTGACCCCAGCCGGCCGAGCCTTTCGAGACCGCGCGACCTTAACGCTCGCCAAGTTCAACGATGCCTGCCAAGCGGTGCAGGACACGGAGGATTTGGCGGCCGGTCACCTGTCCCTCGGGGTGATCCCGCCGCTCAACGTTCCGTGGATGCCCAGGGTTTTGGGTCGGCTCTACCGCGAGCACCCGGGCATCGCGGTCACGCTGATCGAGAAGTCGGCGGACAAGCTGGAGGGCATCGTCGAAAACGGTCGTTGCGATCTTGGCGTGGGCATCCTTTCCCACGCCTCCCCGAATCTGAAATACGAGGTTCTGCGCAAGGATGAGCTCGTGCTGCTTTCGGCGCCCGATGGCCCGTTTGCGCGCCGACGCAGCGTCAAGGCCGAAGAGGTCGGAAAGGAGCACATCGTCGTGCTTCCCGAGTCCTACGTCCTGCGGCAGCTGACCGCAGACGCCTTCCGCGCCCAGCGCGTGCTGCCCAAAGTGGCTCTCGAGATCGACACGATCGACGCGCTGTTGGCGACGGTTGTTTCCAGTGGGCTCTCGACCTTGGTCCCCAGTGTCGTATTGGAAGGCCGCGAGGGCCTGGGTTTGCGCACCGTGAAGCTGAATGGGTGGGGGACGAGCCTCGATCTCGGCATCGTTTGGCCGAGCGAGGGGGAGATCAGCGCACCGGCCCGGGCGTTTGCCGAAACCCTTCGTGAATCGGTAGGCGCCAAAAAGAAATCGAAGCGGTCTGCCAGCAAGGGCTGAGCGCCTTTGGAAAGGGATCCCTGCGGGCACCCATCCCGCGTAGGCCCCTGTTTTCGCCCTTAATTGGGCGATTGCACGGCCTGGAGGGATGCGATTGGGGCCGCTTTCGCCGAGAGCCCCAGCGAAACAAGCGCTCTATCTGCTCCCTGCGAATACCCTATGGCCATTCCGATGAACCGTTCGGTTGGGTCGTAGCCTCGCGCAAGCATTGGACTTTCTTGAGGGGCCTTCGACATGGAAAGACACCGATCGCATCTCGGCGAAACCATTGCGCGGGGCTGGAAGAGTGTCTTGGCGAGCACCGTAGCTTCCGAAGCCAATCTTCCCTCAGACGCCGTTCGGATCGGAAGTGTGACGACAAATCGTCCCACTTCTTGACAGTTCGTCTCACTTCTTCCGAAGCGGTCACGGTTCGGCAAGCGCACGTCCGACCCTTTGATAGACATCGTCAACAGATGCGCTATCCAAGCCACAAACCTGCGAGGAACCGCCACCCACCCGGGTTTGGGGTTCTTGTCAGAACTCCCTGCCTGACCTAGACTTCTGCCCTATGAGTCCTCCTGCAACACCCAACGCCAAACCAGCTCCCTGGCGGCAAGTCGTCGTTGCGGCGGGCTTCTTCGGATTGATCGGGTTCGTATGGAGCAAGGGACAGCATTCCTACGACAGCGGATCGACACCCTCAGGAACGGCGGACCAAGACCTCGCGTTCGTCGAGGTGTCGAGCGCTGCGGGCATCCACTTTGTGCACCAACCGACGAGCGTCGATCCCAAGGTCGACATGATCGCCGCGCAGATCACGGCCACCGGCGCAGCGGTTTCGGTGTGCGACTTCAACAACGACGGGCACATGGACCTGTACGCCGTGAGCAGCGCGCATGGTTCCCACAACGCCCTGTACCAAAACCTAGGGGACGGTCAGTTTGAGGATGTAGCGGTCTCGGCTGGCTTGGCGGATCTGAACCGCAACGGCGTGGGTTGTTCGATGGGTTCGGTTTGGGGCGACTTCGACAACGACGGCTTCCAGGACGTGTTCGTGTACAAATGGGGGCAAGGTGAGCTCTTCCGCAATCAAGGGGACGGCACCTTTCAGAACGTCACGGAAGGTTCGGGCGTGGAGCGCTGGATCAATTCGAACACGGCCAACTGGTTCGATTACAACCGCGATGGCGTGCTCGATTTGTTCGTGGCGGGCTACTTCGCCGAAGAG
>JAUHXY010000151.1 GCA_030426785.1 bacterium | reverse complement strand
AGGTGCCGAACGCCAAGGACCGCGCTGGCGCGGGGAGCGGAGTGAATCCGCGCACCCCCGTCGCTTGCGGGCCGAACGCCGCGGGCCTCGCCCGCAAGCTTCACCGCGCCACGGAGCGGAACGACCGCGCCGCGCGTGGCAACGAGCTCAGGCTCGTCGTGCGATGTGGCGGCGACAAGCCATGCGACGCGCGGCTCCGCAAGACGTGTAGCTGGATGCCCCATCGGAACCCTTCCGCTGGGGCGTCACCGAACGAGGGCCTTCGGTCCTGCGGCATGTTCTCGGAGAGTCTTGCATGCCGCCTGACAGCGGGACGCGATGTGGGGTAGGGCTCCATCGAACCGGAACCGAAGATCCTCCAAACGAATGCTGCTCCGCGAGGGGCAGCATTCTCTTTGGCTAGGGGTACGGACGGTGCGGGGCGAAAAGTGCCAGTGATCCACCTGTTGGTGTGGATCGTGGCCCAAGTCGTGATCCCCTGGGTCTATGGGCTCGCCGGATTCGCGTTGCCAAGCCATGCCCCCCAAAACTTCACCGGTTCGACGGCGGCCGTCTGTCACTCTCGAGTGCTCCGAGGGAGCGGGCCCCGCCCTGAGAAGCACCCAGATTTTGCAACCGCAAATCATGGTGTTGCTGGAGTGGCGGCGCGTGGGAGTCGAGAGGGGCGATCACGCGCACCGCGCCGAAGGTCCAACAAGCGTCGATAGATGAGCTGGCGAGGGTCGGAGCGGTTGCTTTCACGGTGTTTGGTGGTTGGGGGAACGGAACGAACTGGCGTGGTCCACTCCCATTCTGTTCGGAAACATCGCTGCTGACCGGAGCCGCGGTTCGGTGTTTGCCCCACTGGAAACCCACAGGCTTGTGAATCGCTTTGCCTGCATCCAACGGTCGGCCCCTTACGAAGAACGGGGCAGAGAAGAGAAGCCCAAGCACGGATGGGACTGCATTCCCCTGTTTTTGGTCACAAGCCCAATCCGTGGGGGCTTTTCTTCCCAGCCTGCGAGCGGGCGGCGAAGTGACTGCGGTGACTGCTCGCCCGCCGCGCACCCCTCGCATCATCAGGAGAAACCCATGACCGACTTTCAGATCTTTTTGCTCGGTGGCGTCGTTGCCCTGTTGTGTTCGACGCTGGCCTTTTTGACCTTTCGTGAATACGCCTACCTCGGTCGGGAAGGCGACCGCAAAGCGGCCCGCATCCGCCGCTGGCGCCCGAGCCGCCGCCGCTAGGCCATGCCTGCGACGTACCTAGTTTTGGGCGCGGCCGGCGGGATTGGGTCCGCCTTGTGTCGCAAGCTTGCAGCGAACGGGGACCAACTCGTGCTCGCCGGACGCAGCCCCGAGCCTCTGCAACGGCTTGCCGCCGAACTCGACGGGCTCGCGGTCCCGACCGACGCGACTTCGGTGTCCTCCGTGCAGGCCGCCGTGGACGCCGGGATGGAGCGCTACGGAGCGCTCGATGGCGTGGTGTGTAGCGTCGGATCTATCTTGCTGAAACCGGCGCACCGCACCACTCCTGAGGAGTGGAGCGACGTACTGCGCACCAATCTTGATGCCGCGTTTGCCGCCGTGAGCGTCGGAGCCGGTGCGCTCTCGCGCAACGGTGGGTCGATCGTGTTGCTCTCTTCAGCCGCTGCTCAGGTAGGTTTGCCAAACCACGATGCGATCGCGGCGGCGAAAGCGGGTGTGGAAGGACTCGCGCGTTCTGCGGCCGCGACTTACGCGCGCCGCGGCGTGCGCGTCAACGCTGTCGCCCCAGGACTCGTGCGTACGCCTTTGTCGGCCCACTTGACGGCCAACGCTGCTTCGGAGAAAGCGTCGATCGGTATGCACCCCATGGGCCGTCTCGGGGAGCCCGAAGACGTGGCGCGCGCCATCGCTTGGCTGCTCGATCCCGAACAGAGTTGGGTCACCGGCCAGGCGATCGGCGTGGACGGCGGTTTAGGTCGCCTGCGTTAACGCTTGGGCTCGCGCGAAGCGGCCAGAAACGCGATCAGGTCTCGCAGCTCCTCGTCCGTCAGAAAAGGACGCAAGGCGGGCATGACGGAAGCCGGGGCTTTCCAATCGGGAGCCAAGGTGGCATTGGGGTCCTCGATCGCTTCCAGCAGTTGTTCCGGCGTCAAGCGCGCCCCGATGGTGGTCAAGTCCGGCCCCAAGGCACCTCCCTCTCCGTTCCAAACGTGGCAACGGCTGCAGGCGAGGATGGTGCTCTGGAAAAACAGCTCGCGGCCGGCCTCCGGAGATCCGCCGGTGAGCAGCGCCGCATCCTCTTCCGTGGTGCGACCGGGTTCCGCATCGCTCGCAAACCGTTCGGCCAGGGCGACCAAAGCGCTCAGATCGTGAACGGGCCCCAGGGAAAGGAGCTCCACGTCGTCGTAGACCGCTTCCCCGGTGGAACGCCCCCAGCCTCCGTACAGGGCGTTGATGCTGACGCGGCGCTCGTCGGCGCCGGTTTCGAATTCGAGCTGCACGCGGGTCCAACCCGAAGAGTCCTGAACCGACTCGGTGACCACGTGACGGGGATGCAGATTGAAGAGAGCACCGTGGGTGCCGCCGGGGTGGGTTAGATCCGTGCTGCGAATCCAGCCGGACAACCGGTAGCGCGTGCGCGGCTCCACTTCGACCTCGGTGCACCAAGAGGTATCCGCGCCTTCGGTGGACCGGATCACGAGCGCGCGACTAGCGTTGCGGCCCATCCCCGCTTCCCATGTGTGTTCCGCCTTCCCCGAATAGACTCGCACGCGCCAGCCGAGGGGAACCGAAGCGTCGTCGGCGTTGGCGAACTCGAAGCCGGGGTTCGGGAACAGATTCTTGGGAGATTCTGGCTCCGGTTTTGGCAGCAACGGGCGCGCCGCAGCCAGGAAGGGATCGGCGTGTTGCACCACCGCGGCTTGCAGCGCTTGGGTGATCCATCGGTCGCTCCAGTCTTGCGTCAGGGCGAAACTCGCCAGGGCCACCCCTAGGACTTCGGCTTGCGGCATGCGGGCCGCGGCCATCAAGGTGTGCCGTTGGATGGGGAGGGAGCCTGTTTCCAGTAAGCCTTCCGCGAGGAGAGTGGTATCCGCATGGGGTCCAAGCTTCAGTTGCGACAGGAGCAGTTTTTGTTCCCGCTCCGACCATGGATGTTGCTCCTGTCGCAAGAGCATGGCGGCGATGTCCAAGGTGGAGTGGGAATCGATCACAGCATAGAGACCGTCTCCCGAAAGCTGCCCGAACTCTGTTGGCGCCCAGTAGTCCCTTAGAGCAAAACGTCGTCTCGCGAGCTTTCGCCAAAAACGATTGGGGTGGCCGAGAGCCTCAAGGTGCTTGCGACCGCGACTTTCCCAAGCCCCGTCGGCCTCATCGTTCTCCAGGTCGGGATAGCTCGCTTCCCATCCCTTCCGAACGATCCGGAAAATGCGCCCGTGCTGCGTATCCCGCAGGGGATTGACGTGCGCATTGCCGTCCCCGTAATCGACTTTGGGCAAACCCCGCTCCGGTTGACCCGGCAGGTTGTGCAGGATGATAAACTGGGCAAAGTCGGCCACCCAAACCGCATCGTCCGGACCCACTTCCGCCTGCACCGGGCAAAACCACTCGTCCAGGGAGCTGCACAGGTTGAAGGCGTTTTGCATGCGATAGCCCGAACCGTCGGGCACCGCTTGGAAGCGACCCACGAGGTGCCCCGTCGGTCCACACACGAACGCCACGCGGTCATCCCACCCCGGGGGCATCGCCGCGCCGGTCGCGAAGTGGTGGCCGGCGGCGGAGGTGTACTGCCCAAAGAAATCCCCTTGCCGCAGGTGCTCCAGGGCCGGGAAAAAGCGCGCGGTATCGAAAGCCGGGGCGGCCCCGGGTGCGCTCGGCGCGCTACGCGCTTGCACATTTTTGGGGACGCCCACAAAAAAGGAGGGGGCTCCATTGGCGGTCGAACCAAAGATCTCCCCGTCGTCCCGAAACCCGAGGCCCCAAGTGTTGTTGGTGAACTGGGCCATGAACTCGGGCTCGTCCATGCCCACTTTCCAGCGCCACAAACCGCTGCCAAATCGGTTTCCGCTCGCGCCCTCGAAACCCGCATAGCCGACGGCACCCCACAGGTACCCGTCGGGACCCCATTGCAGGTTGGAAGGCCCCGCGTGCGTGTCCCAGCGGCCAAACCCGGTGAACAACACCGTGCGCCGCTCGGCGCGGTCGTCGCCGTCGAGATCCTCGAGCCAAATCAACTCAGGCGCTTGGGCCACGATCGCGCCGTGCGTCGTGCGCACGAGTCCGGTGGGCAAGTTCAAACCATCCTGAAAGACGGTCTTGTGGTCCGCGCGACCATCCCCGTCGCGGTCCTCCAAGATGCTCAGCCGATCCCCGCCCGCACCGCCCTCTTCCACGCGATTGGGGTAGTCGGGGGATTCGAGTACCCAACAACGGCCGCGCCCGTCCCAGGTCATGGCGACCGGATTGACCACCATGGGCTCGCTAGCGAACAGCACCGCTTCGAAGCCCGCCGGTACGATCAGAGCATCCCGCGCTTGCTGTGGCGTGGAGGGTTTTTGATAGCGCAGCTTCGGATCGCGGCCTTCGTAGTTCGGCACCCATTCGTGCTCCGCGTACTCGAATTGCGGTGCTCGCCAGGCTCGGCGGGCTTGCGCCGCCTCCTCACCGGAGGTCCAGTCCATGGCCCGCACGAGCAAATCCAAGAAGCCCGGTTGCTGCCATGTGCGCCCGTCGTGCCCGGACGCGCTGTAGAAAATGCGACCCGCATCCTCTTGGCGTACCCAACTCCACGGCTCGTCGCCGCGCACGGTCAGCACCACCCGTTCTCCGGAGCCGTGCTGTTGCACGTAGGTTTCGTCCCAGGAAGAAAAGTTGGGCCAGTCGCGAACGACAGGGTGTTCCGGTGCGACCACCTCCTGCTGAAACACCTCGGCTCCATGGGACACAAAACGCGCGCCGACGAACTCTCGCCACTCGTCGGATTGCATGAAGCAGCCGCTGGTGCAGTGCAGGGCGACGAAGCCTCCTCCGCCGCGCACGAAAGCGCGCAAGGTCTCCAGGAAGGGCTCAGGCACGCGAGCATGTTGCGCCTGGTTGGCATACATCACGACGCAGTCGTAGTCGGCGAGCCGTTCTTGGGTGACGTAGGCCAAGTCGTCTTCCCAATCGATCGCAAAGCCCATTCGCAAAAGCGGACCGAACACCTCTCCAAGGCGTTCCATCGGCCGGTGGTGTCCATGGTCCCCGAGGAACAAGACGTTCAAGCGGTGTCCCACCGAGGACTTTGCCTCGTGAAGCGCTACGGAGTCCGACGGAGAGGGCGCAGGACTCTGCAAAATCGAAAGCAAGCCGGCGAGTGCTAGGGAAACCAACATGGCCCCCATGCTACCAAGCCGCGCTCGAGCTGACTTTCGAGTGTTGCGACTCGGGCCGCTGGGGCCAAAAGCAAGAGTGGGCTGCGGAATCGCTTCCGCAGCCCTTCCTCAGGTGTCCGTCGCGGTTTAGAAAAACTCGACCGCTACGGCATTCGAAAAGTTGGAACCGCCCGGCGTGCGATCCCGGTGCCACAGTTGGAAGTACAGGGTTTGTCCGGCGACGATGGGGGTCAGGGCTTCATCGGGCAGCGTACCTGGCACATCAAAGCCGAATGCGGTGGTCGAGGTGCCGCTCCAGTTGTAGAAGCCACCAAAACCAAACTGACCGAGCGAGTTGTGCGCTCCACCAGAAAGGTTGTAGCGCAGAATGCGGGCGTTGGTCGTGGTGTCCAAACAGAGGCGGCCATCCCCGACCAACACGCCCGGATCGTCCGGATGGGTACCCACTAAGAAGTAGCCGAATTCACCGATCGGACCATCCCATGCGTCCAAGTGCAGCCCCGCGCCCGGTGCGGAAGTGGCACGGCCGGTGAGCTGCGTGCTCATGCCCGCCGAGTTGGGCTCCGCCGGGCCGCAATAGGCAGTGACTTGCAAGGGACCCGTGGGGTCGATCACCAGTGGCACCATGTCGTACCGCTGGCAGTTCTTGGTCATATCCCCATCCCCGATGCGCACCTCGAGGATCACTTCCCAAGGCAAGCTATCGACGTTGTTCCACAAGACCTGTCGGCCGTTGGGTGTGGTGAAGGTGGGCGCCAAGGTACTCCCGATCGGCCCCATGCCGCACGCAGGGTCCGTCGCGGCCCGAAGGTGCAAGTCGATCCAAGCGGTCTCCGAATCGAAGTAGGTGTTCACGAACAATTGCCCACCGCCGGGCACGGTAAAGCGATAGAAGTCCCGGTCGCTGCGGGTGACGGTCAGATCCCCGAGGTACGCGCCGCTGGGGACCGCCACCGCGTTCGCGCAGGAGTCGTTGTCCTCGAAGGGATCTGGTTCGAGGGTCGTGCAGTCCAAGGATTGGGCGGCGAGAGGGCTGGCCAGAAGGAAAAGGGTAGAGGGAATCCACCAAAAGGGGCTTTGCATAGTCATCGACGGCGTTCACCGTCCAATCGGCGCACCAAGGATGTGGGAGGCCGGCGCGCCAGCCGGCTTGTGTTGCACCTCCATTAGCGGCCTTTGGGCGCGCGGAAGTCGCCTTGCCTAGGGAATCTTCCCGCGCTGATTGTTTTCGCACGCTGCGCCGTGCGCTTCCCGGGCACCGAGTGGCCCTCTCGCTAGCGCAAGAGACCCTGCACGACGACCTCCAACACGCGCGTCTCCAGCGGCGGAGCCACCCGGCGGTCGTAAGCCCCAGGCCACTCCAGACGCACCCCGTGGGGCACTCCTTGTCCTTGCAGCAAAACCACTCCGTACAAGGCGGGCCCGGTCTGCAGGGCGGGGAAAGGCAACGGTCGCACGATCATGCCCGCCGCCGCCGTCCAGCGCCGGTCCCACTCGGGCTCGTCTTCGGTCGGGTAGGTGCGCACCGAAACCACTTGGCCCGGACCGGTGATCCCTTGGCGCGTCACCAACAGAGCGCTCCAACCCGCTTCCATGGATGGATCGATCTCGGCGACCGCTTGATCGGTGGATTCGTGGATCACGATCGGTCCGAAGCTTCCCCGACCCTCTTCGGAGGTCGCAAACCAGTGGGTGTAAAGCACCGAACCGCTCGGGCGACCGAGGATGCGACCGGCGTCATCGGGCCAGCGCACTCGGTAGGTCTCGCGCTCCACTTCCAGGTTGCGACCGTTCCATTCCCCGCCGATCAGCGTGATGTGCACTTCGCCCTGCCACGAGGTGCTGGGATGCGGAGCGAGCCGTAGGCGACGCAGCGGGTAAGGCAGGCGAGCGAGGCGCGCTTGCGGAGAATGGGCCGAAGGCGGAAACCCCGCACGCACCTGCGCCATGTCTTCTTGCCACAGCTCTTCGGCATCGACCACGTGCATCAGGTTCCAATGGAAGTCCGTGTCGACCGGGTGCGCGACGCTCCAAGGACCGCCCAGGTCTTGTTCTCCGCTGGCATCCGGAGGGTTCAAGACCCTGCCGGAGAACAGGTTGCCTTGCGGGCCCCAAACCATGCTGATGTGGGTCGCTTCCCAGATGGCGTCGTGGGCGTGTTGGTAGGGCCGCAGGGTGTGCGCTGGGTGCGGCGCGCTTCCGCCGATCGGCGTGGATTGGGTGAAGAGCTCCACCCGGGTGGTCTCACCGGCGCGCACGCGCGCACTCTGCTCCACGAGGGTCGTGCCGCTCAACAGGGCGTGCAAATCCCAAGTTCCGATCGGGACGCCCGTGAGCTTGGCGCCTTGCGGACCCGTAGGGGACCACAGCGCAGGATCAGGACAAGCCAGCCAGCCCTGCAGGGCCGTGTGCTGTTGTTCCGGCAAAAGAACAGGGCCTGTCAAATGCACGAGGTCGAGGGCTTGCTTTTCGATGAACTCACCGAAGTAACCGCCTTCGGTGGCCAGCACCTCCAGAGTGCCGGTCGCGAACGCCTGCGGTTCCTTCACGAGCCCGCGCTGGAGTTGTGAGAGGCTCCACACCTGGGCGAAGTGGTGGCTCTCCCCGCGCACTTGCACGCTGAGCCAGGCCAGCGGATCCGGGTCGAGGAAGCGTTCCATCTCCAAGAAGCGCACGACCCAGTGACCTTCGACCTCTTCCAGACCCACGCAGCGCAGGGGCCAAAACTCCCCGGAACGGGTTAGGACGGCGCCGTACACCTGCGGCGCTTCGAAGCGGACCCCGTGGCGCTCCTCGGGTGCACGCAGCACTGCGGTTGCCAGAGATCCCACCGCCCAACGGTCCTCGGGCAGCACGGCCGGGGTTTGGCCGGCGGAAAACAGGGGAGCGAGTTGTTCCTCGGTCCCTTCGTGGGTCGCGGATGGCTCGACGGGATACGGAGCGAACGCCAGGGTTAAGCCCGCGGACCATGGGAGCGCTGGCAGGGTTCCGCTCGCATCGGCGCGGTACAAGCGAGTTGGTTCGCGGGGATCCCGCACGGTCGCGAAGGCTTGGGGGATGCGCAGACCGGCGGAGAGCAGTTGCACGTGACCGTCGGGCAACGGCGCCAGGGCCGGGCTGATCCGGACGGGATGTTGCTGGCGCTCAGGCGCCGGCCATGCGGGGGAGGCGAGCAGCGGTGTTCCGAAGCCAGCGACCATGGGGCTAGCATGGGCTTGGGGCTGGAGTTCCGTTTGGACCGCTGGGGCCGACCGTGGCCCGAACCAAGTGGCGAGGACGAGCGTCAGCCCGAGCGTGCCGGAGAGCGGCGCGATCAGGCGAGGGGAAGCAGAACCTGGCGACATGGGATGCATGACGATCGATTCGGCGATTCCTTTCGGGCCGCCTACTCGAAACCTGATTCAAGCGCCGTGGGGCACGGTGAGGGGGGTCCTGCGGGGTGTGGTGCTGGCCGCAATCTCCGTTTTGTGCGATTTCTCGGGTCACCTTGGGGCCGTACACCGGTCTATCCTGTGAGTCCCAAACCCCTGACTTTCACGATGCGCAGTACCGACCCTCCGAATTCCTTCTACCGGTCCTGGCCGAGCTTGGCGTGCGTTCGCTGGGTCGGCGCGCTGATCGCCGGTTCGACCCTCGTGTTGGCGGGGGGCGTGTGGGCCTCCTCCATGGCCGGGCCCCTGCCCTCTGCCGGTGTCGACGAGATCCCGGCCAAGGTCAAAAACGATCTGCTCAGCAAGTACGAGAAGGACCGCGCCGGGGCCGTCAAAAAGCTCGCGGCGATCGGTGGGGAAGAAGCTTGGGGCCTCGTATTGCGCGCTCTAGCGGACCGCAAGGGGCAGGTGGCGGACATCGCGCAGCAAGTGTTGGCCTCGGACGATGCCAACGAGGAGGTCTGGGAACGCTTGCGTGGCAAAGAAGGCCTACAGCACTCCGATGAATGGGTGCGCTTGCGGGCCGCCGAGGTGTTCGGGCGCTTGGCGGGGCCGGTCGAGGCCAAAGCGCTGGTCGGGGTGCTTTCGAAAAGGTCCCCGCACGCGAGTCTGGCGGCTCTGCGCAGTTTGGAATCGCTCGCGGCACGCGGGGCCCTGGACTGGGGCAAGTCGGCACCGCGTGGGCAGGCTCAAGCGAGCAAGCAGGTCAAGAGCTTGTTGCGCGCCGACGCGGCGGTCGCGGCCCAAGCGTTGCTCGCGTTGGCCGAATGGGACGGCGAGGCCGCGCGCGGGGCCGCCCCCAAAGCCTTTTCTTCGAAAGAACCACTGCTGCGCGCGGCGGCCCTGTTGACCGCCTTCCGATTAGAAATGGCGACCCGCATGCAGTGGGCGCAGAGCGCCTTGGCCGATGAGGACGCCGGGGTGCGGGGCGTGGCGCAGCGCGTCTTGCAGCGCGCAGGAACGCGGGCAGCGTTGTTGCTCTTGGTGGAGCGCTTGGAGCACGAGCCCCGGGAGAAACTGTTGCTCGACCTGTTGCCGCGCCTGCAAGCGATGACGGGGCACAAAGCGGGGCGTCACGCCGCCGCTTGGCGGCGCTACGCGCAAGATCTGCCCGCGGACTGG
>JAUHXY010000150.1 GCA_030426785.1 bacterium | reverse complement strand
GTCGAACACGCCATCCTCGGGCTAGGAGCCCCCACCGACGAGGGCGCCCACGTCTATCTGCCATGGCTGTACCACTCCGAACGACAGTTGGCGGAGTCCTTGGACCGCAAGCTGCGCGAAACCGTGTCTCCGTTGGCTACGCCGGAGAAGCTGCAGGTAGCAGAAAAAGCAAGCCGCCTGGAGCTCGACCCCGCTCAACGCGAAGCCGTTTTGACCCTGTTGGCGGCGCCGCTCGGTTTGCTGACGGGCGGACCCGGCGTGGGCAAGACGACGATCGTTCGCTTGCTCGTAGCGTTGGCCGAAACGGCCGGGGCGCGCATCGAGTTGGCTTCGCCGACGGGCCGCGCGGCCAAACGGCTGTCGGAAGCCACCGGCAAACCGGCCAAGACGGTGCACCGCCTGCTCGGCTTTGCGCCCGGCGGCGCGGGTTTTACGCGCAACGCCAGCGATCCGCTGGAGGCGGATCTCGTCATCATCGATGAGATTTCCATGCTCGACGTGGGACTGGCCTATCACCTGATGCAAGCGGTGGACCGCGGAACGCGCGTGTTGCTCGTGGGCGACCCCGACCAATTGCCTTCGGTCACGGCGGGCAACGTGCTGGCCGATCTCTTGCGCAGCCAACTGGTGCCGACCGCGCGCCTGACCCGCATCTTCCGGCAGAGCGCTCAGAGTTTGATCGTGCAAAACGCCCACCGCTTGTTGGCCGGCCAAAGCCTCGAGTTCCCGGAGAAGGGCGACCTCCATCGCGACTTCTACTTCTTCTCCAGCCCGGACGCGGCGCCCACCGCCGATCTGTTGATCGACATCGTCACGCGCCGCTTGCCGCAGACCTTCGACGTGAACTGGCAAGAGGACGTGCAGGTCATCGCGCCTATGTACAAGGGCGAGTGCGGCGTCGATCGACTCAACGAACGTTTGCGCGAAGCTCAGAACGTCGCCGGCCGCGAAGTGGAAATGGGCACACGCAAGTGGCGCACCGGCGATCGCGTCATCCACACGCGCAACGACTACGAACGCGAAGTGTTCAACGGCGACATGGGCCGCATCGTGACCATTACGGCGGAAGGCGTCATCACCGTGCGTTTCCCCGACCAAGACGTGGTCTACTCCGGCTCGCAGCTCTCCGACCTGCACCCCGCGTTTGCCATCACGGTGCACCGCAGCCAAGGCGGCGAGTTCCCGGTGGTCGTCATCCCCTTGGTCACCCAGCATTGGATGATGTTGCGCCGCAACCTGTTGTACACCGCCATCACGCGGGCCAAGCGCCTGTTGGTTTTGGTCGGCTCTCCGCAAGCTCTGGAGATGGCCCTCACCAACATCGAGGACCAAGACCGCACCAGTTTGTTGGCCGAACGCCTGCACGCTCTGAACGCGCAACGCGCTTAAACGCAATGGTCCGCGCCCTGGAGAGTGCGCGGACCGATCTGTTTGCGTTACAGATGCCCGCCCCGGATGCCAGGATTCGACGAGAATCCTGCGGTTCGAGCGCTTGGTTTGTAGGCAGGCTTTCCGGGGGAAACAAGCGATTTCCGGCTCGAAACCCTGAAAAGCGCCCATCGAACGGGCTTGCGGTGCTCCGGAAAGGCCACGCAGGGCCCATTCATGCGCCATCCGACTTTGCAGACCGTTTAGGCTTTGCAGGCCGTTTGGGCGCGGCAAAGTAGCGCTTGCCCGACAGTCGCTCGGGCAAACAAGTCATCTCGTCTCGCGCGGCGGGGTCGTCGTGTACGTAACGGTAACCTTTGCCGTAGCCGCTTTGCCGCATGAGATCCGTGGGCGCGTTGCGCAGGTGCTTCGGCACGGGATCGGCGGAGGTGGCCTGCACATCGCGCTGCGCCTCCGCGTGCGCGGTGTACAAAGCATTGCTCTTCGGCGCACGGGCGAGGTACACGGCCGCCTGGACCAACGCGAGCCGCCCCTCTGGATAGCCCAACTGATGAAAGGCTTCGGCAGCGTCCAAACTGACGCGCAGAGCAAAAGGATCGGCCAGCCCAATGTCTTCCGAGGCCATGCGAATCATGCGGCGGGCCAAGTACATCCCATCTTCACCCGCATCCATCATGCGCGTCAGCCAATAGAGGGTCGCGTCGGCGTCTGAGTTGCGCACCGACTTGTGCAACGCCGAGATCAGGTTGAAGTGCTCTTCGCCGCTCTTGTCGTAGTGCAGCACCTTGCCCTGCAATCCTTCGCGCACGTGTTCGGGCGTCAGACGGGCAGCGGGGCCGGCGATCGCCGCGGCCGTTTCGAGCAAGGTCAGCGCTCGGCGCCCATCCCCGTCGCTGGCGTGCGCCATCGCGAGCAGGAGGTCGTCGTCCACGCTCAACTCCAAGGCCTGCAATCCATGCGGAGCCTCCAAAGCGCGGCGCAAGAGCTGAACCAAATCTTCGGGCGCGAGCGGCTCCAACAACAGAGCTCGGCAGCGGGACAACAATGCGCTGTTGACCTCGAAGGACGGGTTTTCGGTCGTTGCGCCGATCAACAGAATGTCGCCGCGCTCCACAAACGGCAAAAAAGCGTCCTGTTGCGCTTTGTTGAATCGGTGGATTTCGTCCACAAAAACCAACGTGCCTTTCCCATGTCGCGCGCGCCAATCGGCCGCCTCGGCCATGACCGTGCGAATCTCCTTGATGCCCGATAGAACCGCCGAATAGGCCACAAACCGCAATCCGCTGCTCGCGGCGATCAGGCGGGCCAACGTGGTTTTGCCCACGCCGGGAGGGCCCCACAAGATCAAACTCTGTCCGTTCCACCCCTCGCGCGCCGGATCGAGCACTTTGCCGGGACCCAACAGGTGTTGTTGCCCCACGTACTCGGTCAGCGTACGGGGACGCATGCGGTCCGCCAGAGGCGCACCCTCCTGGGACGACTCGATCGGTTCCTGCGTGTCGGGCGTTCCTCCGAATAGGTCGCTCACGCGGAAGCCTCCCCCGCTCGCACGCGACCGGCTGCGAACAACAGGAGAGAGGCGGCGACGGTCACGTTTAAGGACTCCACTCCGCCCGCCAAGGGGATGGTCACCCCGGGGAGCGCTTGCATTTCGTGGGGCGTTTCTCCGGTTTCACCGCTGACCCACAGAGCGATGGAGCCGCTCCAATCGGTGGCGTCGGGAGAAGTTCCGCCGCGGGTCGCCGCACAACGGTGCCGGAAACCCAGCGCATCCAACTCGCGCTTTGCCACGGCTGCATCGGCGAGGGAAAGAATCGGCAAGCGCAGCAAACTGCCCATCGAGCCACGCAGCGCCCGCGGATTCCACGGGCTCACCCCCACACCGACCCGCACGAGCCCTTGGGCTCCCGCTGCCTCCGCCGACCGAGCCAACGCCCCTAGGTTGCCCGGATCGGCCAACCCGGCCACCACCAGCACCAACGGATCCTGCCACCCGCGCAGGTCGTCCAGGTGCGCCGAAGCGGGGGTTTCCGCGAACGCCATCACCGGCGGCGGGTGTTTGACCGAGCCGAGTTTCTCGTAGGCCGCCGGCGAAACCCCGTAGACGGGAAGGTTTCCGAGCTCCAGTTCGGCCAACTCGTGCGCGCGGTCGGAGCGCACGAGCACCCCCTTCACCGCCACGCCAGCGGAGAGCGCGTCCTGCACGAGGCGGCGACCCTCCAGGAGCAACCAACCCTCTTCCTGGCCTTTGCCGATCGCCCGCACCCGCTTGAGGACGGGATTGGCGGAAGACTGAATCGATTGGATCTCGGGACTCATAAAATGGGGCTCGCAGGGGCTTTCATCCTGCCGGACTCACGGGGGTTTGCGCCATGCGCCCCAAGTCGGAACTTGCAGGCACCTTGGGGCTTTCCGGCCTCGCAAAAGACACCGAAGGGTCGCAAGGTCCCGGCAAGTGCCGAGAGGCGGCCGGAGCCAGCCGATTGGGGCCGATGGCATGAATCCTCATGAGCCAAGCAGTTTTATCACACGCTTCGTGCCGAAGGCAGCCTTGGGTCCCCCAACGCTTCCCCTGCGCACGGCAAAGCCCTGGGGGTGCTGCGTCCCGCGCACCACCCCCCTCTTCCCAACGCTCTTCCCACCATGAAGTTTCTCCTCCCGCTCGCCATCGTCCTCGGTCTCGGGGTTTGGTGGTTTCAACGCCAATCCGCTGCGGTCCTCGAAGAAACCCAATCCTCCGAGGAGGAGTCCTTGGAGCCGGAGTTTGCCGTGCAGGTCGACCTTCCGGAGCGCAAACCACCGCTGCAGCGCATCGCGGAGGATCCGCCCGAGCCGGCGGACGAGCCTGAGGTCACCAGCGCTCAGGCGCCGCAGCCCGAAAGTCGCCAAGCCCGCAAGCCGGAAACTCCAGGCCGCGAGACCACCGCACCCCAATCCGCCAAGCAACCAGCCACCGGTCCGCGCGAAGAAATCGTGGGCGGCACCAAGAACATCTACGGCGACGACGGGCAAACCCTCGTGGAAACCGGGGGCTGGCAGAACAACCAGCGCCAGGGTTACTGGCAACGCTTCGATGCCGAGGGACGCGTGATCGCGACCGAGAACTACGTGGATGGCCAACTCGATGGGCTGGCGGAGAGCTGGTACCCCGACGGCAAGCGTCGCTCGTCGGTCCCCATGCAGGCTGGCCAGGTCCATGGGCGCGCACAGTATTGGCTCCCCAGCGGGGAACTCGACACGCAGAAGTCAGGGACCTACGAAAACGGCGAACGGGTCTCCGACTGACGGCGCTCCGGGCTCGCGATGCGCTACACTGCGCGCATGAAGTTGTTTCGCGAGAACGTCGTGTCGAATGCCGGGCGATCGACCGGGAGGATGCGCCTGCATGGCTAATCCGATCGGCCGCGTGCTGCGCGTCGACGCCAAGGTCGTTCACGTGGACATCGACGGCGAGACCGTGCAGGCCACCCCGCGCGGCACCCTGTTCGAAGGCAAGTCCGAACAGAAGAACCCCATCGCCGTGGGCGACTTCGTCGAGGTCGGGTTGGACGGAGACCCCATTCCGGTGGAGAGGGTGCTCGGGCGCCGCAACTACTTGGGCCGCGTTGCCTCGGCCCACGACCCCCGCGAACAAGTGTTGGTCGCCAACGTCGACCGCTTGTTTCTCATCGGTTCCCTGTCCAAACCGGGTTTCTCCTCGAACCGTACCGATCGCATTCTGGCGGCCTGTGTATGGCACGAAATCGAAGCCACCCTGGTGCTCAATAAGATCGACTTAGCCGCTGAGGGCGAAGTCGAAGCGATCACCGAAACCTACCGCGCCATTCCGATCGAGGTGCTGCACACCTGTGCCCTGACCGGGCAGGGCTTGGACGAGTTGGCTGCGCGTATGAAAGATCAGGTCTCGGTGTTTTACGGACCGAGCGGCGCGGGCAAATCGACCTTGCTGAACCGCATCCAGCCCGGGCTGAACATCAAAGAGGGCCGCATCAGCAAGTACTGGAGCCAAGGCAAACACACCACCAGTTACTCGTATCTGCATCGGTTGGACATGGGTGGCTTCACGATCGACACGCCAGGCATTCGAGCGTTCCGGCTGTACGACGTAAGCGCGGCGGAATTGCGCGACCTCTTCCCGGACTTCGAGCCGTTCCAAAAGAACTGTCGCTACCAAAACTGCTCCCACGACCATGAACCGGACTGTGGTGTGGCCGACGCGGTCGAGGGCGGGCAGCTCGCGGCTTCCCGGTACGCCAGCTACCTCGACATGCTGGACGAGATCCAACCGGATCTCGCTTACCAACCCGAAGAGCCTCCGCCGGAGCTGTGAGGGAGCGCTGGATGGAGCGCGGCGGTGCGTCACCCCCTCGGAGGGAGCGGCCCTAGTTGAAGTCGTAAATGTACGACAGGCGTTCCTTGTTGAGGATCGCGTAGGGCAGGTCGGTCAACTTGAGCAGGTGATCGTCGTCGTGGTGCTTGAAGCCGCGCACTTTGGGCCGGCGCATCACGAAGAATCGACGCGTGGCCGAATCGGAATTCTCGTACGCGCGCGGGCGGATGTCCCCGGCGAGCTCCAGGTTGACCGATCCGGTGAAGAACAAGCGCACGCGTTGGAGATCGCTCTCCTGCTCGCGGGCGAGTTCGCGACGGGTGTCGTCGCCGGCCTCGTCCAGGAACTCGTGGGCCAACAGGATCTCGGACAAGTTGATCTGTAGCTGCGGCGTTTGGATGCGTTCGCGCGAGTTCAAGTCCACCAAAACCACGTCCCGCAGGGCGAGGAAGCGCCTTCCATGCTCATCGAGCAACTTCGAGAGGCGAGTGTATTTGCCCTCGACGTTGCCTTTGATCAGGAAGGCGGACGTGAGGAATAGGTCGCTGCGCAGACTGCTCATGATTCGGGATCACCCCGGTCGGCCGAAAGTTGCGACCGCAGGGCTCCCACCAAGTGCAAGGACCCGGTGACCAATACCCAGCCGTCCCGGCCGGCCTCACGCAGGGCGCTGCGCAAGGCTTCGTCGGGGGTGGCGTGGGTCTGGGCCGCGAGCCCCAAGGAGGAGGCCAAAGCCTCCAATTCGGCAGGGGGGCGGTGCAGACTGCCTTCGACAGAAGTGCAATGCACCCTATCGGCTCGCCCCACGAGGGTCTTGAGGAGGGCTCGGGCGTCTTTGTCCTGTCCCAATGCCAGTACCACCTGAGGGGACCCGATTGCGACTTTCTGCGCTTCGAGCTGATCCAAAACGGCTTGCAGGCTGGAAGCCACGTGCGCGCCGTCGAGCACCACGGGCACGCCCTGGGCAGAAAACTTTTCCAGGCGCCCTGGCAAACGCGCCGCCGCTACGGCCCCTTCGGTGATGCAATCCCCGCTCAGCACCCCGTTTGGCCCCACGATCCCGCGCCCACCCAGCAGGTCCAAACCCAAGCGTGCTAGGGCTTGGTTGCGTTGATCGAAGGTCCCGCGCGGCTGCGTGCACTCCCAGTAAACCCCCAGATTGGCGGCCTGCGTAGCGATCACGCGCCCGGCGTCTTCGTCTCGACCGCGGCTCGCATCGCGCGGCACACCGCACGCCAACACGCTGCCGGGTTTCAAAATGCCCGCCTTCTCTGCAGCGATCAGCGCGCGGGTTTCCCCCAGGATGTCGGTGTGCTCCAGGTCGATCGTCGTGATCACGCACAGCTCACCGCGCACCACGTTGGTGGAATCAAGCCTTCCGCCAAGCCCGACCTCCACCACCGCCCAGTCCACTTCCGCCTCCCGAAAGGCGCAAAAGGCGGCAGCGGTCACCAAATCAAACCAAGTGGCCTCCGTGCCCGCCGTCCCAGCCTGCTCGGCGGCTTCGCGCGCCTCCAAGGCTTGGTGCAAGCAACGCGCGAGCGCATCGTCGTCGATCCACGCAGCATTCAAACGCACCCGTTCGTTCAGTCGCTCCACGTGGGGCGAAGCGTACACCCCCACGGAAAAGCCGGCGGCTCGCAAGCCTTCGGCGATCAAGCGCGACACCGAGCCCTTGCCCTTCGAGCCGGCCACGTGCACCGCACGGAACGAGCGCTCGGGGTGCCCGAGCCGCTCCATCAGATCCCGCATGGAAGCAAGATCCATCCGCATGGCTCCTTTGCGCAGGCGCTTTTCCCAATTGATGCGCCCGTTCAGTCTTTCGAGGGTCGCGTGCAAAGAAGGTGCGTTCATGGGCCACGGGGGAGCTCTCTGTACCGTTTCTAGACCCTGGTTCCAGTTTTGAGGCGAGAAACTTCCAGAACAGCGATCGACTCGAGCCTACTTTTCGCTCCGTAGGCAAGGGATCGCGTCGTCATCCGATACTGATAGGTGGCCGCACGGTCTTTCCCCATGGGCGAGCTTATCCACCGCATCAAAATCTTCTTGTTCCGGCCGGAAGGCGAAGGATTCCGGTACTTGTTGCTGCGACCGGCGCACGGTCACGAGGCTTTGTGGGGCCCCTTGCAAAGCGAGTTGGGTCTGGGAGAAAAGCTGGAGGGTGCCATTCGCCAGCACGTGCGCAACGATCTGGGCGTGTGGACGCCGGGACAACTGATCGACTTGAAGACCCCCAGCTTGTGGCGCCTCGGCGACGAAGAAGTCGTGGAGTGGAACTACGGCTACGAATGCATCGATCGGCTCGATCCGGATCGCATGGATCCGCACTGGGCCGCCCACCGTTGGGAGGACATTTCCGTAGCCTACCCGAGCATGGGCTTGGAGTTTGATCGCCAAGCGATCCTGCGCCTGCACTCGAACCTGTCGGCTGCGTAGCCCCTACGCCAAGAAACCGACCTTGGGGAAGGACTTCCCGAGCAGGCGAGTGCTGTCCTGATCGAAGAGCTCCTCGATCAACGTGGCATACACCGAGCGGAAATCCGTCGTCACCGGTACGTCACCGTTGTCGCGCACCGAAAGTTCCGGCGGTTGCCCGTAGAGACCACCTTGCAGTTGGTGACCGAGCACAAAGACGGGGCCGCCTTTGCCGTGATCCGTTCCCTGGCTTCCGTTTTCATTCACGCGTCGCCCGAACTCGGAGTACACCAAGACGACGGCTCGTCGTCCGAGCTCTGATCGCCCGAGGTCTCTCAAGAATGCGCTCAAGGCATGATCCAGCTCGGCCATCAAACGATTGTGCGTGTTGCGTTGGCGCGCATGGGTGTCGAAACCACCATAGGTGGTCGAGAGTACACGCGGGACAGGACCCTCGGGGAAATGCAGAACCGCGGCAATGTCACGCAGGTTTTGCGCCAGAGGATAGTTGGGGTAGTTCACCGAAGTCCGATACCCAGCGGTGGCGACGCGGATGCGCTGGGACTGGCGGTCGGCCTCTTCCTCAATGCGGCGAATCCGCTCTAAAACGGGGCGCTCCGATGGAGGCGTGCCTTTCTTGCCCTTCTTCACAGGACGTTCCGCCCAACCTTTCGGACCGGCCCCGAGCTTCGCGAATTGGAGCGGATTGCGCACCGCCAAAGGAGCGCGACGCGCGGAATAGTGCGCTCGAAGGGGATCATTGCCAAAGTGGATCACGGCGTCGCTTCCGCGCTCCGGCCAAGCCTGGTCTCCGAGCCGCGCAATCCAGCCTTCCGTCGCCGCGCCGCGCTCCGGATCCGCGCTATGCCAAATGTCGGTTGCCAAGAAGTGCGACCGCTCGCCTTTGGGAAAACCTACGCATTCCACAATGGCGATTTGGCCTTGGTGGAAGGCGGTAGCGATGCGTGCGAGGTTTGGATGGAGACCGTGGTCGGCATCCAGAGCTAACGTCTCTACGGGTCGAACCAAGGCACTCTTTCGCGCTTTGATGTATTCCGGATTGCGCAGGGGAACGACCGTAGACAGTCCATCATTGCCTCCCTTGAGCTCGACCAGGATCAACGGACGGGTCGTATCCGGGGCAGCGGCCATCCAACGCGGCTGAAGCGCTGCGCTCAGTGCCAGTGCCCCGCTCGCGCGCAAGAAGGTTCTACGGTCCATGGGATTCGAATCGATCATGATGGGATCCTGCCGGATGGCGCTCAGCCTAGGTGGGCCTCGGGAAGGGACAAAACGATGTGAATCACCTGCATGAGGAATTCGTGCGCCCGCTCTCCTCCCTTGTGCAGTTTCCCAGATTGGATTTTGAGCCGCTTGCGCCCATGTTTGATGTACTCCTGCAAGGCAGCGCGCGTGTCCTCGGGCGCGTCCAGCGCCAACAGCTCGTCGAGTAGGTAGTTGGCGATCTCCTTGTCGGAGAAAGCGTGATGTTGTTGAAGGCGCTCTAGAATGGGTACTTCGACCACGAGATCGCGCTGCTGGATCGCTCCAAGGAGGCGATTCAAGGGGCCTCCACGGCGCTTCGGCTCCTGTCCTACTTCTTGCCCGGCGTCGAGAGCGTCTTCCCTCGACTCGCTCATCATTTCATCCATCATGGCGATGGCTTCATTCACCTGTTCCGCCAGCTCCTTGGAAGTGACTTGGCCCAGCAAGGCACCCCAAATGTTGCTGCGGAGCATCAGGGAAGACTCCGTCAACCAGGCAAACCCACCATCCCAGCCCTTGACGCTAGGAGGACCCATCAGCGTTTGCTCTAACGCTCCAGCCGCTGAATACAAGATTTCAAAATC
>JAUHXY010000149.1 GCA_030426785.1 bacterium | reverse complement strand
CGGGGATGTAAGCGGTGATTTCCTTGCCGTTGGAAAGGCGCACACGAGCGATCTTCCGCAGCGCGGAGTTCGGCTTCTTGGGGGTCTGCGTCTTCACTTGCAGGCAGACACCGCGCTTGTGCGGGCAAGCGTCCAGAACGGGCGACTTGGAGCGCTTGGTGGGCTTTTTGCGACCCTTGCGGATCAGCTGGTTGATAGTAGGCATGAGTTGGTTTCGAAACGGGCAGCAGCGCCCAAGGAACCCGCAGAATCGGCTTCTACGGGTTAGGGGGGACAGATTCTAGAGGACGGCGGGCAAGCGTCAAGCCTGCCCACCACAATCCTGATCGGGTCGGAGGGGGCCTAGTGCCCCCCACCGAGGGGTTGGGTGGCCCTAGGAGAGCATCGGATCTTCGTCTTCCGCGGGGGGCGCCGTGTTCTTGGGCTCCTCGGGTTGCTCGGGATCCGGGGCTTGCTCGCTGGAGGGCGGCGGCGGGACCTTGATGTCGGTCATGGGATCCACGTCGGCCCCTTCGGTGCCCGTGGGCGCCAGCGAGCCGGCCAGGGGATCCACCGAGCCGGAGAGCAGGGCTTCCATGTCGGCATCCAAGCCGCCGCCCAGGCCCACGGCCGAGGATCCCGTGCGGATCTCGCCGAAGTCGATGTTCTTCTTCACGCGGGTCCGGTAGTGGTCGCGGAAGCCGGTTCCGGTCGGGACGACGTGACCGAGGATCACGTTCTCCTTGAGGCCCACCAAGTGGTCGCGCTTACCCGCCAGGGCCGCTTCGGTCAGCACCTTGGTCGTCTCTTGGAAGGACGCCGCGGAGATGACCGAGTCGGAGGACAGGGAGGCTTTCGTGATACCGAGCAGCAAGGTTTGGCCGGTGGCCGGCTTACGACGCTCGGTGCGCAGGCCTTCGTTTTGGATGCGGAAGCGGTGCTTGTCCACCACTGCGCCGGGAAGGAAGTCGGAGTCACCGGGATCGGTGATCTGCACCTTGCGCATCATCTGCGCGAGGATGACCTCCACGTGCTTGTCGTCGATCGGCACGGACTGACTGCGATACACGTTTTGGATTTCGCGCATCAGGTAGTTTTGCACGTTCTCGTCCCCGCGAATGCGCAGCATGTCTTCGGGGTAGAGCGGGCCGTCCACGAGGGGTTCGCCGGCGCGCACTTCGTCGCCTTTGTGGACGCGCAAGTGCTTGCCTTGGGGCACGGAGTGTTCGACCTCTTCGATCACCTCACCGTTGGCGCCGAGGGCGCGCACGATGATGGTGCGCTTACCGCGCTTGCGTTCGCCGAGTTCCACCACGCCGTCGATCTCGGCCATGATGGCCGGTTCCTTGGGCTTGCGGGCCTCGAACAATTCGGTCACACGCGGCAGACCACCGGTGATGTCTTGGGTACCCGTCGCTTCGCGCGAAGACTTGGCGAGCAGTTCGCCCTGGCCGATCTTTTGACCATCCTCGATCTCGAGGTAGGCCTTTTCGGGGATCGGGTAGAGGGCCAAAGGCTTGCCGTCCTTGTCCTCGAGCACCAATTGGGGGTGCAGATCCCCCTTGTGCTCGATGACCTGGGCACGCTGCATGCCGCGGCGGGAATCCCGCTCGACGCGCAGGGTTTTGCCCTCCACGAGGTCTTCGTAGCGCACGGTGCCCGCGAACTCCGAAATGATCGGCACGTGGTGCGGGTCCCAGGTACAGATGGTGGTGCCCGCTTCGACCTCTTGCCCGTCCTGGATCGCCATGACGGCACCGGTCGGGATCGAGTAGCGGTCGATTTCGCGGCCGCGATCGTCTTGCAGGACCACTTCCCCGTTCCGGTTGAGAACGATGGTTTCTTTGGCCTTGTTGGTCACCGCGCGCAGGTTTTGGAACATAGCCGTACCGCTGCGCTTGACCTTGATGTCGGATTCTTCGACGGAACGGCTCGCGGTACCCCCGATGTGGAAGGTCCGCATGGTGAGCTGCGTACCGGGTTCGCCGATGGACTGGGCGGCGATGATGCCGACCGCGAGTCCCCGTTCGCCCAACTGGCCGCGGGACAGATCCATGCCGTAGCAGCGCGCGCAGACGCCCAAGGGCGCTTCGCAGGTCAACGTGCTGCGCACGCGAATCTTCTCGTGGCCGAGCTCCTCGATGCGGGCGGCGATGTCTTCGGTGATGACTTCGTTCTCGCGCACGATGACTTCGTCCATGACGGGATCGATGATCGTGTCGCGCGCCACGCGGCCGCGGATGGCTTGGGCCAAGGTGACCGCCACGCGATCGCCCTTGAAGATGACCGCCTTGGTCAACCCGCCGAGCGCACCGCAGTCGTCCATGGTGATGACCACGTTTTGCGCCACGTCGGTGAGCTTACGGGTCAAGTAACCGGCGTCGGCGGTCTTGAGCGCCGTATCGGCCAATCCCTTCCGCGCACCGTGGGTGGACGAGAAGTACTCGAGCACCTTCAGGCCTTCGCGGAAGTTCGCTTTGATGGGCGTTTCGATGATCTCGCCGGACGGCTTGGCCATCAGACCGCGCATCCCGCCGAGCTGACGAATCTGGTCCACGCTACCCCGCGCACCAGAGGTCACCATGCAGTAGATCGGGTTGACGCGCGAGGTCTCTTCGTCGTAGTCGGTCTCCAGCACGCCCATGAGGTCCACCCCCACCTTTTCGCGGGCATGGGTCCACAGGTCGATGATCTTGAGGTAGCGCTCGCCGTCGGTGATCACACCGCGGTTGAAGGTATCCTCGATCTTGTCGATTTCCCCTTGGGTCTCCTCCAGGATCTTGAGCTTGGAGTCGGGGATGCGAATGTCGTCCTTGGCGAAGGACAAACCCGCGCGGGTCGATGCCTTGAAACCCAAGTCCTTGAGATCGTCGAGCAAGCGCAGGGTCGCGTCGCGACCGAGCAAGCGGTGGCAATCGCTGATCAACGCCTGGATGGCACCCTTGTTCAACTCGTAGTTGTAGAAGGGCATGCCCGACGGAAGGATGTCGTTGAAGATGGCGCGCCCAATCGTCGTCGTGATGTAGGTGGGCTTGCCGTTTTCGTCTTGAACCCGGCCGTTCTCGTCGACTTCGACCGGAATCGCGTCGCGGCCGTCCTTGACGAGTGTGCCCACCTCGAGGCGCACCTTGACCGCCTTGTGGGTCGGCGCGTGCCCGTGGCTGTATGCCAGGAACAGTTCGTTCAACGAGCTGTACAACGGCAGGTTGTCCGGCACGCTGGTCGGGTTTTTCGCCAGGTAGAAGATGCCGAGCACCATGTCCTGGGACGGCGAGATGATCGGCGATCCGTTGGCCGGCGAGAAAATGTTGTTGGAGGACAACATCAAGGTCGAGGCTTCGATCTGCGCTTCGAAGGAAAGCGGCAAGTGCACCGCCATCTGGTCCCCGTCGAAGTCGGCGTTGAACCCACCGCACACCAGGGGGTGCAAGCGGATCGCGTTGCCTTCGATCAGCACCGGCTCGAATGCCTGGATGCCCATACGGTGCAGGGTCGGCGCGCGGTTGAGCAGCACCGGGTGGTCGCGGATGACCTCTTCCAAGATGTCCCACACGTCCTCATCGCGGCGCTCGAGCATGCGCTTGGCGGACTTGATGGTGTCGGCCAGCTTGAGCTCCTTGAGGCGCCGGATGATGAAGGGTTGGAACAGCTCGAGGGCCACCTTCTTGGGCAGACCGCACTGGGTCAAGCGCAGCTCGGGACCCACGACGATGACGGAACGGGCCGAGTAGTCGACGCGCTTTCCGAGCAGGTTTTCGCGGAAGCGACCCTGCTTGCCCTTGATCATGTCGGTCAAAGACTTGAGCGGGCGGTTCGAGGAACCGAGCACCGGGCGGCGGCAACGGCCGTTGTCGAACAGGGCGTCGACCGCTTGTTGCAACATGCGCTTCTCGTTGCGGATGATCACCTCGGGGGCGTTCAGGTCGAGCAGCTTCTTGAGGCGGTTGTTGCGGTTGATCAGACGACGGTACAGATCGTTGAGGTCGCTGGTGGCGACGTTGCCCGAGTCGAGCAACACCAGGGGACGCAGATCCGGCGGGATGATCGGGATCACGTCCAACACCATCCAGTCCGGCTCATTGCCGGAGTCGCGCAGCATTTCCACGGTGCGCAAGCGCTTGATGATGTCCTTCATGCGCTGCTGGGAGCGGGTGGCCACCAGCTCTTCGCGCAGCTCATCGGAGAGGGACTGCAGATCCAGGCGGCGCAAGATCTTCTTGACCGCTTCGGCGCCCATGTCCGCTTCAAACTCGGCGCCGTACTTGGCGCGGGCCTCGCGGTACTCCTCTTCGGTCAGGAGCTGGTAGTCCTCGAGGGGCGTATCCCCCGCCGAGACGACCATGTAGTCCTGGAAGTAGATCACGCGCTCGAGGCTGGAAACCTTCACACCCAGAAGGTTGCCCAGGCGGCTCGGCATGGCCTTGAAGAACCAGATGTGCGCCACGTTCGCGGCCAGGTTGATGTGGCCCATGCGCTTGCGGCGCACGCGGGAGTGGGTGATCATCACACCGCACTTGTCGCACACGATGCCTTTGTGCTTGATGCCCTTGTACTTACCGCAGAAGCACTCCCAATCCTTTTCCGGACCGAAGATGCGCTCGCAGAACAAGCCGTCGCGCTCCGGACGGTAGGTCCGGTAGTTGATGGTCTCAGGCTTCTTGACCTCGCCGTAGGACCACGAACGGATGTCCTCGGGCGAAGCGAGCGTGATGGTCACGCTGCCGAAGTCGTTGATTTGGCTGTATTTGGTGTCCGACATGTTGGGTGAGGGTTGTGGACGGGGGGTTGTTCGTGGGAGCGCGCAGCTCCGAGGGGATCGAGGAAAGGCTCGAAGCTGCGCGCGAGGATCGGCTTAAAGCGTGTCGCCGGCCTTCTTGTGGAGCTGCATGTTGAGGCCCAGACCGCGGATTTCGTTGGTCAACACCTCGAAGGAGACCGGCGTGCCGGGCTCGAGGATATTGAGGCCCTTCACCATCGATTCGTAGATCTTGGTGCGGCCGTCCACGTCATCCGACTTGACCGTGAGCTGCTCCTGCAGGATGGATGCGGCGCCGTAAGCCTCCAGCGCCCACACTTCCATCTCCCCGAAGCGCTGGCCGCCGAAGCGGGCCTTACCGCCCAAGGGTTGCTGCGTGATGAGGCTGTAGGGCCCCGTCGCGCGGGCGTGGACCTTTTCGTCCACGAGGTGGTGCAGCTTCAGCATGTACATGACGCCCACGGTCACCTCTTGCTCGAAGGGGGTCCCGGTGCGGCCGTCGAACAGGCGAAACTTGCCCGTGCTGGGCAAACCAGCCTCGGTCAACAGACCTTCGATCTCGGACTCGCGCGCGCCGTCGAACGCGGGGGTGTAACAGCGCACTCCCAGTTCCTTGGCGGCGATGCCCAAATGGGTCTCGAGGATCTGCCCCACGTTCATGCGGCTCGGCACGCCCAGGGGGTTCAACACGATGTCGACCGGGGTTCCGTCTTCCAGGTACGGCATATCCTCGATCGGACAGATCTTGGAAATGACCCCTTTGTTGCCGTGGCGGCCGGCCATCTTGTCCCCGACCGACAGGTTGCGCTTGGTCGCGACGTAGACCTTGACCATCTCGAGCACGCCGGTGGGCAGCTCGTCGCCGCGGCTGAGGCGGTTGACGATCTTGTTCTTCTCCGCTTCCTTGTCGTCGATCTTGGCTTTGAAGTCGTGGATGGCCTGGGCGGCTTCCGCACGCTTGGCGGCATCCTCGTATTCTTCGGTGGCGGCCAAGCAGAGCACCTTGACGCGGCGCAGCTCATCGTACGTGGACGTGTCGTCCAGCTCGAAGGGCTTCCCGGTCAGGTCGTCGACGACCTTGATGTCGAGGATCTTGTTGACCTTCTCCAGGAGCTGCGTGGTGTAGTGACGCAGCGCGCGCAAGAAGTCCATCTCCGCATCGCGGATGACCGACAGGGCCTTCACGCGCTCCTCGTCGGTCAGGTTGACGCGGCGCGAGAACTTCTGGGCATCGATGACCACCCCGCGGGTTCCCGGAGGCATGGTCAAGGAGGCGTTTTTCACGTCCACCCCGGCCTTACCGAAGATGGCGTAGAGCAGTTTCTCTTCGGGGGTCAGCTCGCTCTTGCTCTTGGGCGCGACCTTGCCGACCAGCACGTCGCCGGCTTCCACAAAGGTGCCGACGCGCACGATGCCCGAGTCATCCAGATTCGCCAAAGCGCGTTCGCCGACGTTCGGAATGTCGCGGGTGAATTCTTCCTTGCCCAGCTTCGTCTCGCGGATCTCGACCTCGTACTCCTCGATGTGCACCGAGGTGAAGACGTCGTCGCGTACGAGGCGCTCGCTGACCAGGATGGCGTCTTCGTAGTTGAAGCCGTCCCAGGACATGAAGGCCACCATGAGGTTCTTGCCGAGCGCCAACTCGCCGCCGTGGGTCGAAGCCCCGTCGGCCAGCAATTGGCCTTTCTTCACCTCGTCCCCCACGCTGACCACCGGGCGGTGGTTTTGCGTGGTGCGCTCGTTCATGCCGCGGAATTTGGTCAGGTGGTACTCCTCGTCGTCGACGAGGATCACGCGGCTGTCCACGTACTCCACCGTGCCGTCCTTGCGGGCGAAGATGGGCATGGACGAGTTGGTGGCCACGGCCTTTTCCATGCCGGTGCCGACCACAGGGACTTCGGGGATCAACAAGGGCACCGCTTGGCGCTGCATGTTGGAACCCATCAAGGCCCGGTTGGCGTCGTCGTGCTCCAAGAAGGGGATCAGCGCGGCGGACACCCCGATGATCTGCTTGGGGGAGATATCGACGTAGTCGAGCTGCTCGGGCGGCACTTCGACGTTGTCACCGTCGCGGCGTGCGAGCACGCGCTTGTTGAGGATCTTGCCCTTGTCGTCCACTTCGACGTCGGCGGGCGCCATGATCATGCCCTGCTCTTCGTCGGCGCGCAGGTACTCGATCTCGTTGGTGAGCTTGCCCTTCTTGACCTTGCGGTAGGGCGCGGTCAAAAAGCCGTAGTCGTCCAGCGAGGCGTACAGCGCCAAGGACGAGATCAGACCGATGTTCGCGCCTTCCGGCGTTTCGATCGGGCACAAACGGCCGTAGTGGGACAGGTGCACGTCGCGCACGTCGAAGCCGGCGCGCTTGCGGTTGAGACCACCCGGGCCGAGGGCCGACAAGCGGCGCTCGTGGGTGAGCTGCGAAAGCGGGTTGGCTTGGTCGACGACCTGCGAAAGTTCGCTGCGGCCGAAGAAGTAGTCCACGGCGCTGGAGAAGGTCTTGGAGTTGATCAACCCGCGCGGGGCGACCTTTTCCGGGTCCTCCAGGTTCATGCGCTCCTGGGCGGTGCGCCGCAACTTGAGCAGCCCTTTGCGGAACTCTTCCCCCGCCAGTTCGGCGATGGTGCGCACTCGGCGGTTGCCGAGGTTATCGATATCGTCGATCTCGCCACGACCCGCGCGCAGCTCGAGCAGGTACTTGACCGAGTTGATGATGTCTTCGGGCTTGAGGACCTGGGTGTCCTCCGCGATGTCCTGGTTGAACTTGCGGTTCAAACGGAAACGACCCACGCGACCCAAGCGGTAGCGTTGTTCGTCGTAGAATTTCTCGTGGAAGAGTTCGCGGGCCTTCTCGAGCTGGGGCGGGTTGCCCGGACGCAAGCGCGTGTAGATCTTGAGCAGCGCGTCTTCGTGGCTCTTGATGTTGGGCTCTTCGTGCAACGAGTTCACGATGAGCATGTCCAGGTCCTGCACGTCGCCGTCGATGATCTCGACTTCGGCCAGGTCGCCGGCGGCAATTTCCAGGGCTGCGGTCTCGGGGATCGGAGTGGCGGAGGGCACCAGCACTTCCCCGGTCTTGAGCACCACGATGTCCCCCACCGCGATCTTGTCGGTGATCGCCTTGGCGAAGGCGTTTTGGGTCATGGACTTGGTCTTCTTGACCACCTTCGTCGGGTAGAAGGTGCGCAGGATGGCCTGGTCGGTGCCCATCTCCTCCTGCAGGGCGCGCAGGAAGGTGATCGCCGAGAACTTGCCGGATTGGTCGATGCGCACGGAGAGCAACGCCTTCTTGGTGACGTTCAACTCCACCCACGAACCTCGCTCGGGGATGATCCAGCAGGAGTGCAGGTTGCGGTCGGTGGTGGTCGCATCCAGCATGAAGTCCACACCGGGCGAACGGTGCAGCTGGCTCACGATGACCCGCTCGGAGCCGTTGATGATGAACTCACCCCCACCGAGCATGATCGGGATTTCGCCGAGGTACACCTCTTCTTCGATCGGCTCGGGCTTCACCAAGCGCAGGCGCACCTTGAACGGATACCCGTAGGTGGTACGCAGCTTGCGGCACTCATCCACCTCGAAGCGCGGGCGCCCGAGTTCGTATCCCACGTACTCGAGGCACATCGTGCGGTCGTAGGAGTAGATCGGGAAAACGTCCTGCAGCAGAGCTTCGAGACCCTGATTCAAACGTCCCGAGGAGGGCACTTCGGCGGATAGGAACTCGTCGTAGGCCTTGGTTTGGATCTCCACCAGATTGGGCAGATCCACGATCTCCAGGACTCGACCGAACTGCTTAACCGGGGCATCCGGTTCGACCATGCGGCCGCCGTGCTTCGTCGTCATAAGGACTCTCTCCATACCACCGGCAAGCAACTCGAGCTGGGGCCGGTGCAGAAATGGATTTCGAGGGTTGTCGGGGGGCGGACGACCCAGGCACAAGGGATGTGCGCAGGATCACCCGAGTCGCTGCAGGTCAGCGCGGGCAGATACACGATTCGAGAGGGAATCCAATCCAAGTCGAACGGTACCCCGCGTGGGAAGCAGCGGAAAAGTTGCAGGGGGACGGTACGGTTCCCAAGGGCATGAAACGGATCCTCCCACCCTCGGGGAAACTGGCCACGGGCATGGCCAGGCCCAGAGTACGGGCATCGGGGCCCAGGCGCCACGCGAAAATCGACAGGATCCTAGGATTCGTACCTACGCGGCGCTAGGGCTGCGGTCCGGAATTCCAGGCGCTGGGATCCCTTGCGGGGGCGCCTAGCGGGGTCGATCGGCCCTTGCGGGTCCTTGGATCCCCCACCGGGAGGTCGAATCTAGGTTGTCGCGAGTTCGGCGCGGGAGCCGGACAGCGAGGATCGTGCCCCACCGGGCCTAGAGAGGCCCAGGACGGGCGGCCCGATACGAGCGATCCCCGGAATCAGGTCCGCCGCCCGAGGGGTTTTGCCCCCCGAGCGGCCGGTCCTGCCCTATCCCTGAAAGGGCGGGATCAGTCGATCTTGACGGTTGCGCCGACGCCTTCGAGTTGCGTCTTGATGGCTTCCGCCTCGTCTTTCGCGATGCCTTCCTTGAGGGGCTTGGGCGCGTTGTCGACAACTTCCTTGGCTTCTTTGAGGCCCAGGCCGGTGATGGCGCGGACTTCTTTGATGACCTGGATTTTCTTGTCGCCAGCGCTCTCGAGGATCACGTCGAAAGAGGTTTTCTCCTCTTCCCCGCCACCACCGCCGCCGGGACCGGCGACCGCGACTGCGGCAGGAGCGGCGGCGGAAACGCCCCACTCTTCCTCAAGGAATTTCACGAGCTTGGAAGCCTGCATCAGGGTCAGGCCACCCAGGGTGTCGGCGATCGACTTGAGCTCGGGCTCCAGTTCGATGGTTGCGTTCTCTTCGGACATGGGATTCTCCTAGTGGAGTCGATAAGGAAGTGCGTCGGTTGACTTGCTTCGGTTTCAGAGGGAGGGCCGTAGGTAGGCCGCTTTTGGCCGACCTCCGGTTGGAGGAAAACAGGGTGGGAAAGTTCGAGGGCGGTTGCCCCTACTCCCCCTTGTCGACGCGCGCTTGCAGCACGCGAACGGTGGAACTGGGAAGTCCGTTGAGGACTTGAGCGAGGCCGCGCGCCGGAGCCGAGATGACCCCGAGCAGCATGGCGTTGGCCGTGTCGCGATCGGGCAGGTCAGCGACCGCCGCCGCACCTTGCGCGTCGAGGGATTGGCCGTCCAAGAAGCCGCCTTTGAACTCGACCAGCTTCTCTTTCTTGACGTCCTTGTCGGCGAAGACCTTGGCCGCACCAAT
>JAUHXY010000148.1 GCA_030426785.1 bacterium | reverse complement strand
TCGCGTACCAGCCGATGCCGGCCACCAACAGGAGGCCGGAGAGCATTTGCCACAGCAGATAGCGTTGGGCGGCCCGCAGGGAACGGTCGCTGCGCCGGGCCCAGATCAAGCCGGTGGAGGACACCGCCATGATCTCCCAAAACACGAAGAGGCTGATCAGGTCGCCGGCCCCGACGGCCCCCAAAGCGCTGCCGGCGTACACCAAAGCCGCGATGCTTTGCCCGCGGTCTTTCAGGTGCGCCGAGAACAAGGCTCCGATGATCGCGGCTACGTGGAACAGGATCAGGAACAGGCGCGAGAAGCCGTTCGCGCCCGTGAACAGGGTCAGGTCGTAACCGCACAGGGAGGTTTCGACGCTGTACCCCTCCGGCAGCAGCAGGTAGCGCACGAAGCTGATCAGCGGCACCCCCACCAGCACCCCGGGGCGCGCCTTGGCGGGCACGACAGCCAGCAGCAAGGCGCCTAGGAAAAACAGGGCGAAGGGCGTCAGGATCACGCGGCACCTCCGGAGCGAGGATCCTGCGATTCTCCCGCGGATTCCGCAGGCGGGTCATAGTAGTCCTCGGGGCGCATGACCAGCTTGCGCATCTCCTTGGCCACCAACACCAGCACCACGCAGCCCACGAACCCGTACAGGCCGTAGAAGCCGGGCAGCTTCTCCGCATCGTGGTAGGTGTGGCGGTGAACCACGAAGTCGGCCAACAACAGCAAGGCGCACAGCGCGAAAAATACCCGCAGGAGCTTTTTCACAGGGGGCGACAGGGGGCCGGTGAAGTCGTGTTCGATGTGGTCCCCTAAACCTTGCGTGCCGTGCGCATCGGCGGGTCGCTGAGAATCGCTGGGCTCGGTCATGGCGTGGGCTCCGTCATGCGTACGACCAGGTCGTACAGGAAGTCGGGGAACAGGAAGAGCCACACGCTGAGGCCTGCCGTGAGCACCATGGCGATGCGGCAGGTCCACGGCGCGGGGCCGTGGTGGGGGTGTTCTCCGGTCTGTGCGGTGGGGGCGGGCCGCAGGAAGGCACGCACGGGAATCGAAAGCAGGTACACGACGCTGAGGAGGGAACTGATCAACAGCGCCACGACGACCGGTCCGTGACCGGCATGGTAGGCCCCTTCGATCAAGAGCAGCTTGCTCCACATGCCGCCCGTGGGCGGCAGTCCGATGATCGAAAGACTCCCGATGGCAAAGCAAGCCATGGTGATGGGCATTTGGCGCCCGATGCCATCCAATTCGGACACGTACTTTTTGTGCGCCGTGACCAACAGGGCGCCCGCCCCAAAGAACAGGGTGATCTTGCCGGCGGCGTGGGCCGCGATGTGCAGACCGGCCCCTTGCACCGATTCGGGGGCTACCAGCAGCGCGCCCAGCACGATGTAGCTGAGCTGGCCGATGGTGGAGTAGGCCAGGCGCTCCTTGAGGTTGTCCTTGTGCATGGCGATCACCGACGCCGCCACGACCGTGAAGCCCGCCACGTAGAGCAACAGCGTGTGCGCATGCAACTCCCGCACCAAATCCAGGCCGAAGATGTACACGACCACTTTCAGGATCGTGAACACCCCGGCCTTGACCACCGCCACCGCGTGCAACAAGGCGCTCACGGGCGTGGGGGCCACCATGGCGTTGGGCAGCCAGCGGTGGAACGGCATGACCGCCGCCTTGGCGGCACCAAAGACGAACAGACCGAGCAGTACGCCGAGGGTCGCTTTGGAAACGTTGCCGTCCGCCAACGGTCCCGCCAGCACGCCGCCGGGCGTGAAGCGCGTCGTTCCGGCCAGGGCATGCACCCCGAGCACCCCAAACAGCAACAAACCCACCGACGTGCCCATCAGGATGCCCAGGTACACCCGCCCCGCCCGCCAAGCGGTGCGGTCGTTCGAGTGGGTCACGAGGGGGAAGGTCGCCAGGGTGATCGCTTCGTAGCAGACGAACAGGCTGGCTAGGTTGGCGCTGAAAGCGAGGGCCAACACCGCGGAGATGGTGATGGCAAAAAAGGCGAAGAAGCGGGTTTGGTGCTCTTCGTGGTGAGCCCGCATGTAGCCGATGGCGTACAGGGTCGTGATGGGCCACAGCAGGCTCGCCACCAGGGCGAACAGCAGACCGAGGGGTTCGACCTCCAGCGCGAACAGGAGCCCCGGGGTAGGCTCCCAGAGTTCCATGGCCACCGGCTCGCCCGCTTGCAATGCCATGGCGATGCGCAGCACGCACAAAAAGGTCACGACGCCCGCCACGAGCGAAGACCCGTCGCGCGCGTTGGGGTTGGGCCCCAACGCGACCACCAGCGCCGCGCCAGCCAAAGGCGAGACCAGAGCGGCCAGCAGGGCCACTTCGACCGACATCCATTCGAGGAGCCAACCCATTAGGGCGCTACCTCCCGGATCAAAAACTCAGCAGCTTGGCGGCTCACTTCGGCCGCCTGGTCGCTCGCGATGCCAAACCATAGGTTGCCGATCGCGAGCACGAGGGTGGGCAGCACCATCCACAGGGGGGCCTCTTGGATCGGGGCCGCGCCAGGGGGGCGCTTGCGCAAGAGCAGCACGTGAATGACCTGACCCACGTAGAGGATCGAGAGCAGGGAGCTGAGCAGGATCAAGGCCGCGACGATCCAGTGGGAGTCGGCCAAAACGGCTTGCAGCAAGGCCCACTTGGACACGAAACCCGCCGTCAACGGCACGCCGATCAAACTCAGCCCGCCCAGCACCAACGCGGTGGACGTCAGGGGCATCTCCCGCCCCACGCCGCGCAAACCTTCCAAGCGCGTTTGGCCTACGCGATAGACGATGCAGCCCACCGCCAGGAACAGGGTGCCCTTCATGATGGCGTGGTTGATCATGTGCAGCAGGCTGGCAGCCAAGCCCGCTTGCGTGGCGAGCCCGATGCCGATGGCCATGTAACCCACCTGTGCGATGCTCGAATACGCTAGGAGCCGTTTGACATCGCGCTGGTAGATGGCCACGAAGGACGCCACCAAGGCGCCCACGATGGCCAGCGGGACCATCGTGTCGGCGATCGGCAGCGCGTCGAAGGGGGTGGCTTTGCCGTCGACGGTGTAGAACACGCGCAACAGCACCAGGATCGCCACCTTCGTCGCCGTTGCACTCAGGAAGGCGCTCACCACGGAAGGCGCGTAGGCGTACACGTTGGGCAGCCAAACGTGCAGAGGGAAGAGCGCGATCTTGAGGAAAGTCCCCACCGTCAAGAAGGCGAGAGCCGCCCGTACGGTTTTGGTGGAGTGCACCGGCCCCAGCCCGTCGGGGCGCGCTTCCGTCAGAATACGGGCCATGTCCTCCATGTTGAGGGTGCCCGTCATCTGGTACAGGAATCCGACGCCGATCAGATAAAAGGTTGCCCCCACGGTGCCCAGCAGCAGGTAGCGGAAGGCGGCGGTCAAAGCGCGCCGATCGCGGCCGATGCTGACCAGTACGTAGGTCGCGAGGCTTGAGATCTCGAGGGACACGAACAAGTTGAACGCATCCCCGGTCACCGTGATTCCCAGCAGGCCCGCGAAGCACAGCAACAAACAGGCGTAGAACCACGCGTGGCGGTGTTCGTCGATCTCCCGACGTACGCTGGCGAAGGAGTAGGGCAACACCACCGCGCCGATTGCGGTCACGATGGTCATCACCAGCGCTCCCGCCAAATCCAAGCGGTATTCGATGCCCACCGGCGGCGCCCAGCCACCCAATTGGTATCGCAGGACGCCTTCTTCCAGCACGCGCCCGAGCAGGTGCAGCGCAAGGCCGAAAGAGGACCAAACGGCCAAGGTGGCCGCGCCCCAGGCCAGGGTCCCGCGCCCCAACAGCACGCACAGGGGGGCCACCAGCAGCGGCAGCACCACGACCAGGATGATGGCGTGTTCCGCGATCATGACAGCACGTCCTGGGCGTCGATTTCGTCCTCTTCGATCGAGCCGTAGTCATCCTTGATGCGCAATATCAAGGAGAGGCCCAGGGCCGTGCTGGCCACCCCGACCACGATGGCGGTCAGGATCAAGACGTGAGGCAAGGGGTTGCTGTAGCTCTCGATGCCCTCCGTTTGGATGGGGACCGAGCCGTCGCGCAGCTTGCCCGTGCTGATGTAGTAGATGAACACCGAGGTCTGAAAGAGGTTCAGACCGATGATCTTTTTGACCAGGTTGCGCGCGGACAGGAACAGGTAAAACCCGCTCATCATCAGCACGATGAAGACCCAGTAGTTGATGTAGCCGAGGAACTCCATGCTGGTTCAGGCTCCCGACTCCGGGCTGGTTTGGGCCGCATCCGCGCCTTGACGCAAGCGCAGAGTCCGTTGCATGACGTGATCCCGCAGGTGGCTCGCGAAGCTGTAGATGATGGTCGTGATGACCGCCGCGACCGTGATGCCGACGCCCAGTTCGATCGTCAAGATCCCATAGTGCAGGCCGTGTTGCGGGTCGTGCGCCAGAGTGCGGTAATCGAGGAAAGCGCCCCCTTGCAGGATGTTCACGAGGCCAACCCCGCCGTAGATCAAGAGGCCCAGCGCGATGAGCTTTTCCAGCACCACCGGCCGAATGATGCGCCGGGCGTGCTCCACGCCGAAGAGCAACATGAACAGCATCAACCCGCTGGCGAAGATGACCCCGGCTTGAAACCCGCCGCCCGGTCCAAAGTCCCCGTGAGCTTGCACGTAACAGGCGTACAGCAGGATCGGCGGGATGAGCTGCTTGCTGATGACCCGCAAGACCCGGTGCCGGTTCGCTCCACCCTCGCGGAACTCTTCCACGATCGGCAAGGGGTCCTTCCTGCGTCGCCGACCGATCAAGGCGAGCACCCCGATGCCGGCGGTGAAGACCACCGCCGTCTCGCCCAAGGTGTCGTAGCCCCGGTAGCTCGCCAAAAGCGGCGTGACCATGTTGGGGATGCCCATTTCGACGGGGGAAACCTCGGTGTAGTACTGGGCGATGGGGTGCGTGTGCACGGGCGCATCGGGCGAACCCAGGCTCGGCATGTCCAACGTCCCGTAGACCATGGTGGCTCCCAGGACCACGGACACCGCCAGGGCGAGCACCTGTCGGCCGGCGGGTCGCGGCGAAACCCGATAGCCCGTGCTGGCCAGGGTGATCAGGATCAAGATCGTCGAAACACCGGTTCCGACGGCGGCTTCGGTCATCGCCACGTCGACGGCGTCGAGCACCACGAACAAGGTGGCCGAGATCAAGCTGAAGATCCCGAACAGCATGGCGGCGCTGAACAGGTTGCGCGTCACGCACGCTGCGAAAGCGATCGATAGCAGGAACAGCAGCAGGATGATGTCGATCGCTACGCCCATGGCGGTCCTCCCTCCTCGGAGGGCTGCGGCGGAGGATCTTCCTGCGGGCTTGCGGGCGGCGCTACGCGCTCGCGGGCTCGGTCGGTGGCGATGCGTTGGCGTCCGGGCAAGCCTTCGGACAGGCCAGCGCGCACGACTTCGGGATCGATGCCCTTGGGGTAGATGCCGTCCGCCAAAGCCGACTTCGCCAAAGCATGCGCAGCGGTGGTGGTCGTCAAGGCCAGCAGCAAAAACACCAAGAACAGCTTGAAGGAGATGACCGTGAAGCCCGCTTGCAAGATCAAACCGGAGAGCACGAGCCCGGCCCCGAGCGTGTCCAGAATCGTGGCCGAGTGCATGCGCTGAAACAGCTCGGGCAAGCGCAAGACCCCGAAGGCGGAAACGATGCTGAGCAGGCCCCCTGAGAGCAGCAGTACCCAGGAAAGAACATCGAGGAGCAAGCTCACGGCAGCACCTCGCGCTCTTGTTCGGCCCGTTCCATCTCGCGCCGCTCGTGGTCGATCTCGACGAAGCGCAACACCGCGATGGTGCCCGTGAAGCTGAGCAGGGCATAGATCAACGCGATGTCGGTCATGTCCGTCACGTGGTGCATGAAGCTGACGACCGAAACCATCAACACGGTCGATGTTCCGAACATGTTGACCGCCAAGATGCGATCGAAGACGGTCGGGCCGCGCAGGGCACGCACCAAGGTCATGCCCATCGCGAGCAGCAAGAGGAGGGCGGTGGCGGCGTACATCAGTCGGTGGGGGGGCGGAGCGCCTCTTCGATGGGGCGATCGGCCGGCTTGAGGGTTGCGAGCACTCGGCGGCGCATCTCGCCGCTGCGCACCCCTGCGGCCGCCTCATCGGTCAACGCGTGCACCAAGAGGTGCCCGTCGTCCACGTCCAAGGTGGCGGTGCCGGGCGTCAGGGTGATCGAGTTGGCGTACAGGGTCTGGGCGACCGGATCTCCGGGCACCCCCTCGACGGTCAAAGCTTGCGGCTGGATCGCCATGCGCCGCGACGTGACCGTGCGGGCGACCGAAAGGGCGGAGGTCACCATCTCGCGCGCGAGCCAGAAGCCGTACCCGGCGGTGCGCAAACCGTGCTGCACGGGCACCCCCTCGCGATCCACGATGCGCATGCGCCACACGAGGATCGACACGCCGGTGACCGATAGCGCGCCCAGGATCAGCAGCAAGGGCTCGAAGTGCCCGGACATGCCAATCCACAGGAGGGACAGCAGGATGGCGAGGAGGAAGGAGCGCACGGCGAGGGGTTGCTAGGCGCGAATGGTACCAATCGCTCGGTGCCCTCCAAAAGGCCAGGGAGGAATCGTTGCGGCGCCTTTTTGAAAACCGTTCCGCATGCGGAGACGGGCCCGGTTTGTCGCTCTCCGCGGGTCGGCCCGACGGGTCGCATGCCGGGGAGCTTGGCGTGCTAGACGTGCGGGCAGGCCACCATCTGGCCACCGCCCAGGTCGCGCAGCTCGGGGACCTCTTCGGCGCACGAAGGCTTGGCGATCGGACAGCGCGTGCGGAAGCCGCACCCCGAAGGCTTGGCCATGGGGGTCGGAATGTCTCCCTCCAGGCGAATGCGCCCCGAGCTGTCGCTGCGCGGGTCGGGCTTGGGGACCGCCGACAAGAGGGCCCGCGAGTAGGGGTGCTTGGGATCCTTGTAGACCTGATCGGCGGTACCGATCTCCATCAGGTTGCCCAGGTACATCACGGCGATGCGATCGCAGATGTGGTAGACGACCGACAGGTCGTGGGCGATGAACAGGTAGGTCAGTCCGAACTCGCGCTGCAGCTCCTGCATCAGGTTGATGACCTGGGCCTGGATCGACACGTCCAGGGCGCTGACGGGCTCGTCGGCGATGATCAGGTCGGGGTGGGTGGCCAGGGCGCGCGCGATGCCGACCCGCTGGCGCTGGCCGCCCGAGAATTCGTGAGGGTAGCGCTGGGAGTAATCCGCCTGCAAACCGACCCGGTCGAGCAGCTCGTGCACGCGCTCCTTGCGCTGCGCCGCCGTCAGGTTCAGGTGCACCTTCATCGGCCCCTCGATGATGCCCTGCACGGTCAAGCGCGGGTTCAGGGAGCTGAAAGGGTCCTGAAAGATCATCTGGATGCGCTCGCGCAGGGGCAGCATCTCCTCGCGGGTGATGCCGTTCGTGTCCATTTGGCCTGCTTCGGTGTGGAACAGGGTTTCCCCGGAGAGCTCCACGTCGGGGTACATGGGTTTGTGCAGGTTGATGATGGCGCGGCCGACCGTGGTCTTGCCGCTGCCCGATTCGCCCACCAAACCCAGGGTTTCGCCGCGGAAAACTTGGAAGGACACGCCGTCCACCGCTTTGACCGTGCCGACCTTGTGGCGCAGCACGCCGCCGTAAACGGGGAAGTGCACTTTGAGGCCCTTGACGGTGAGCAAGGGCTGGCCGGGTTTGCCGTCCGCCATTACGCCACGCCTCCTTGCTTTTCGTCCTGCTCTCGGTCCAGTTCTTGGTCCAGCAGGTGGCAACGCACTTGGTGTCCGGAGCGGTAGGTTTGCAACTGGGGTTCTTCGCTGCGGCAGCGGTCCATGACGTGGGCGCAGCGGCTTTGGAAGCGACAGCCGGGGGGGTAGTCGAAGATCGAGGGCACCATGCCGGGGATGGCTTCGAGGGGTTGGCCCTTGTCCTGGGCGTGAGGGATCGAACCCAGCAGGCCTTTGGTGTAAGGGTGCTGGGGGTCGTCGAAGAGGGCTTCCACCGGGGCGACCTCTTGGATCTTGCCGCCGTACATCACGATGACGCGGTCGCAGGTTTCGGCGATGACGGCCAGGTCGTGCGTGATCAGCAGGATCGAGGCCCCTTCGCGACGCTTCTGCAGGTCCTGCATCAGATCCAGGATCTGTGCCTGGATCGTGACGTCCAAAGCCGTCGTGGGCTCGTCGGCGATCAGGAGCGCCGGCTGGCAGATGAGCGCCATGGCGATCATGACCCGCTGGCGCATGCCCCCCGAAAACTGGTGGGGGTAGTGCTTGAGGCGCCTAGCGGCATCAGGGATGCCGACCTGACTGAGCACCTCGACGGCGCGCTGCAAGGCCTCCTTCTTGCTGAGCCCCTCGTGCTGGATGAGGGACTCGGACACCTGCCGGCCGATGGTGAAGACCGGGTTGAGGGACGTCATCGGCTCCTGGAAGATCATCGCGATGTCTTTGCCGCGGACCTTGCGCATCTCTTTGAAGCTGAGCTTGAGCAGGTCGCGACCACCGAACAGGACCTCACCGCCGTCGATGCGCCCGGGTGGATCGGGGATCAGCCGCATGATCGACAGGGCCGTGACGGACTTGCCGCTGCCCGATTCGCCCACGATGCCGAGCATCTCGCCCGGGTAGATGTCGAAGCTCACGTCGGACACCGCGACGGCTTCGCGCTTTTCGACGAAGAACTTGGTGCGCAGGTTTTTGACCTGCACCAAGGGCGTTTTCCCGCTGGTACTCGGCTGGGCGCCGCTGTGCGTTTGGCTGGCTTCACTCATGGCATCACCGCAGGCGCGAGAAGACTTTGGGGTCGAAGGCTTCGCGGATGGCTTCGCCGATGAAGACCACCTTGATCAAGGTCAGGAACAGGGCCGCCAGCGGGAAAAACACCAGGTGCCACTTTTGGATGTTTTGCAGCCCTTGATTCACCATTTCACCCCAGGAGGGGGTCGGCGGTCGCAGACCGAAGCCGAGGAAATCGAGGGACACCAGCGACGAGATCGCTGCGACCGTCGCGAAGGGCGCAAAGCTGATCAGGGGCGTGAGCGCGTTCGGCAGGATGTGGCCGAACATGATCGAACGGTTCGAGTCCCCTTGAGCGATGGCGGCGGCCACGTAGTCCTTGGACTTCTCGCGGTAGAATTCGCCGCGCATGTACATGGTGATGCTCATCCAGCGGAAGACCGCCAAGATCAAGATCAAGGTCCACATGGACGGGATGATCAGAGAGCTGATGATGATGACCGTGTACAGGAACGGCAGCCCCGACCAAATTTCGACCACGCGCTGGCCGAGGATGTCCGTGGTGCCGCCGAAGTAGCCCAGCACCGCGCCGATGGCCATGCCGATGGTGTAGGAGATCAACACGACTCCCAAGGCGAACGTGATCGAGATGCGAAAGCCGTATACGAGGCGCGCGAGCACCGAGCGCCCGCGGTTGTCGGTGCCGAGCCAGTGTTGCTGGCTGGGCGGGTGGGGTGGCCGGCCGGTGACGCTAGGATCCTTGAGCAGGTTTTCGGTGGGGGAATAGGGGATCAGGGGCATCAAGACCCAATTGCCCGCGTCCTCCTTCTTGTACTGCTCCTTGAGCGCGCGGTACTTGGCTTCGCCGATGCCCTTTTGTCCCAGGTCGGCGGCTTCGTTGTGCTGGCCGATGACGGGGAAGTAGTAGTCGCCGTTGTACTTGACGACCAACGCGCGGTTGTTGATCCACAGGGGCGCGACCAAGCTGAGCAGGTAAAAGACGATCAGCAGGATCAGGCTGTACCAGCCCCGCTTGAGGGTCTTGAACTTGCGCCAGCGGCGCTGGAAGACCGATAGGGATTTTTGGGGAGCGACGGAGGCGGCCATGGGGAAACTAGCTCCTACCCGGAGTGGCAGTCGGTGCCATCCAGGTGGTGCTGGAGGCAAGGATCTGAAGGCGCCGCGGACGCCACGGCGCCACCGACCTCGAGATCGATGCGATCCGGGAGCGGCCGGATCGCACGAGGCAGCGAGCGGGGGTCGAGAGGGATTGCATGTCCAAGGCAG
>JAUHXY010000354.1 GCA_030426785.1 bacterium | reverse complement strand
CGGCGCATCGCGGTGGTGCACGGGGTGCGCAACTCGTGGGACCTGGGTTACAAGGCGGAGCTGGAAGCGATGGCGGCGATCAACGATCGCATCACTTACTTGCCCATGATCAGCCGACCGCAAAACGAACACGCGCCCTGGCCCGGACGGGTGGGGTACGCGCAAGGCATTTGGGCGGAAGGGGTGCTCGAACCCTACTGGCAGCGTATGCCCACCGCTCAGGATTGCCACGTCTTCCTGTGCGGCAACCCGGCCATGATCAACGATGCGGTCGAGGTGCTCGAGAAGGACGGCTTCCAGGAGCACACCTCGCGGCAGCCGGGCACGCTGCACATGGAGAAGTACTGGTAGGTTGCCGCTGGCTGGCGGGCTTTGGGCCCTCCGAGGGGCGCCTCGCGCGCGCTACTGCTTGTCGGCGGGGGCCTTCGCCGGTTTTTGCGGCTGTGGAACCATGGAAGGTTTGGGGGCAAAGTGCGCGCGCAGGAAGGTTTGCACCGCCTTCCAATAGGCCGGCGAATCCTCGAAGCGTTTCCACAGCGCGCGCGAACCGTGCTGACCCTTGGTTTCGGGCACAAAGGCGGTCTTCTTGGCGTGGGGAATCGCTTCGAAGATGGCCTTCCAGCGCTCATGCTCCGCTTTCGCCGAGGTGACGAAGGTCGGACACGCGATCGTGCGCGCCGCGCTCTGGATCCAATCCTCCGGTTTGTCCGGGAAGTACTCGCCAGGCGCGAAGCTGAGCACACCGTCCATCAACTTGGGCTGCGTGCCCGCGAGCTGCAGGACCAACGCCGAGGAATAGGAGCTGCCCCAGGCGATGACCGGGCCTTGGGTGAGCTGCTTGCGCGCGTAGCGCAGCGCCGCCTCCATATCGGGCAGGGCGTCGGCGTACTCGGTGCCCAGTTCGCCTTCCCGGGCGCGACGTGCGGTCTCGTTGAGCACCCCGTTGACCTCCTTGCCCGACCGCAGGTCCACCGCCATGCAGTTGTAGCCCATGCGGCAGAGCTGCGGGGCGATCTCGCGATACTCGCCCCGGCTCCAGCCCGCTTGGTGGAAGAGCACGATCATGGGCGTCTCGCGGTGCTTGTTGGGCACGTACAGATCTACGGTCATGATCAACCCGTCTTTGGAGGGGATCTCTCGCAGGCGCGGTTGGATCTCCGGATCCGCCACTGCTTGGGCGGACGGGGCTTCCTGGAGAGCGTCCGCGACGGGTTCGGGCGTGTGGGTGGGCGTGCTGGCGAGGGCCAGAGCGATGAGGCTGAGGGGCACGAGCATGCGCCTAGTGTAGCCCATAGACCCGCACGGCTGTGCGCGGTCCGAGGGTCGCTGCGCCTTGCAGGCGGGAGGGGAGCGCCTTCCGGGCGCCGAGAACTCGGTTCACGGTGGAGAATCCGGGCGGGAAGCCGCAGGATGGGCGTCGCGATGCCACGTCAACGATGCCAGCGCCGACGCGGGCGCAGCCAAAACCGGGGAAAAGGGGGCAACCTTGAACTTGTCGGAAAGTCCTGAGGGGGAAGCCGCGAATCCATCGCCGGCCGAGACTCCCCACGCCGCCTTGACGCAGCTTCTGCAGCAGCACGCCGAGCGCTTGAGCGCCGCCGCCGAACGCTGGAAGGCGGTGGTTAAGCCCATGGCCAAATGGACCAAGCCGGGGGCCTTGGACGACTTCGGCCGCTTGGAAAAAGAGTTCCAAGCCTGGCGGGAGCAGTTCGGTTCGGACCTGGAGGGCGAGTTTGGCTTGGCAGAACTGCTGACGAAGCTCGAGGAGCACCTGACCAGCGGGCGGGCGCGAGCCCGAAAGGAGCTCGGTCGGCAAATCAAAGAGGCTTGTCAGGAAGCCGGTCTGCGCCTCAAAGTGGTCAGCCGGGAAGACCCTGTGGAGCTGCGCATTCCGCCGTTTGCGGTGCGCCTCGACTTGGAGGCCGGCAAAGCGCACCTCTTGTTCGCGAAGGAGGAGCTGGAGTCCTGCCCGGCGCGAGCGGAAGACATCCTGCGCACTCACCAGGCCACCGAGAAGCGCACCACCGAACCCCGCGATGCCCCCGGCCAGCGCGA
>JAUHXY010000147.1 GCA_030426785.1 bacterium | reverse complement strand
AATAACCAAACGGCGAATCGCTGGTCCCCGCCAAGTTCTCCCAGCGCCCATACGAGTCAAAGCGCCCCAGGGAGTTGCGTGGGCTGCCAGCGATGTTGTACCGGCCGACCTGGTTGCCTCCGCCCAAATTCAAGCACAGGCTCCCTTGGCTGATGGGTGTTCCGGGTTCGAGCGCCGCAGTGCCCGCCAACAAGAAGCCGAATTGGCCGGGCGGGCCCTGCACCGCCTCCATCTGCACCTCCGGCGTCGTCCCGTAGGGCTGCGTGGCGAAGAGCACACTGGGTTGCCCGGTCGAGTTCGGTTGCGCGGGTTGACAGAATTCCTGGGTGGGCAAAATGCCTTCGCAGCCCCCCGAACCTTGCACGGTCAAATCCACGTGGTTGCACTCGGCGCTTCCGCCGGAGTACACGAGGCTCAATTGTAAGAAGCGCCAGTGGCTAAAGGAGTTGGTCCACGAGAGCGTGAAGGATTGCCCCGAGCCGCTGGCGTAGGTCGGAAGAAAAAAGCAGTCGCCGATGGGTGTCAGGCAGATCAAGTGGGCTTCGAGCACTCCGTCGGGTCTTCGCAGGGCCAAATCGGCGCTCCAGGTCGCCCCTGGGGGGACGCAAAACTGCAGAAACGTGGCCGGTTCCAGGTAGAGGCCGGGGTACGTGCCGTTGGAAACGTCCCGATAGCTTGGGTGGGCGGGCAGTACGCCCGGGCCAAGGTCCGCGCAAGGGTTGGGCGCGATCTGCACGTCCAGGTCATAACCTGCACACCAAGGTTCGCTGCCAGGGAAGGGGGGCTGGGGAGCGAAGCGCACGTTCTGGGGCGTGCTCTCGAAATTCGTGATGCTCAGGGCGGCGGTCGTCGTTTGGACGAGTTCGCAAGCATCTCCAAACCGTTCGAAGATCAGCTCTTCGCTTCCCCGGAAGGCCTGAGCCATCAGGCGCTCCCCAGGTTGCAAGGTCACGGCGAAGAAGTCGCGATCCGCGCTGGAGGTCCACAGTCCCGTGTGCATTCCCGGACCGATGGCCGCCGCCTGGGAGCACGTATCGTTGTCTTCCCACGGGTCGTCCATGCCGGGATTCGGACCGCAGTCCAAAGGCACGAAGGTCAGCGCGAGGTCGTACACCGCGCATGCCTGGCCGGAGAAAGGACGCACCTGCACGCGCTCTTCGATCGGTGCGTGCGTCAAGTTCACCCGCGACCACGCAAATTGGCCCGAGCCGACCGGTTGGCACAGGTCGTCGAAAGACTGGTAGATGACCGGATCCTGGAAGGAGCCGTAGTCCAACGCCGCGCGATGAAGCGGCGGGATCGTGATGCGGTAGTGATCCTCGTCCGCAGGGCTGACAAACAAACTGGTGTAGGTGCCTTGGGGCAAGGCCACCCCGCTGGCGCAGGTGTCGTTTTCCTCAAACCCATCGTCGACGACCTGGGGCGGGAAACACGGATCCCAACCGATTTCCAGCACGCCGGGGCCACCGGGGTGATTGTGGTTGGCGATGCGCACCAAGTAGGTGTCTCCGCTTTGTACGCCTTGGATGGTGGCGTGCACGTACAAACCATCGGGAGCGGACTGGGGGCTGCCGTCGGTCAGGCACACGGCAGCGCAGCCGGAACCGGTGAACACCGATAGGTCTCGATCGAAGGTCGCGACCTTCAAGCGCAGCAAGTAGTCGCCCGCCGCGTTGGCGGTCCACTGGAAGTAGCGCTCGGTGCCGTTGCCGCCTCCCAAGAGCTGGCAAGGGGTTCCGGCCCCGAAAGAGCTCGAGCCGCCGGTGGTGTTGTCGTAGGCAAACGTGCCCAACCCTGCGATGGCTTGCGGCGTCGAACAGTCCAAACCTTGGGCTTGGGCCGCGCCAGAGAGCCCAGTGGCCAGCCAAAGCGCAGCGAGCGAAGCAAGAGAGGCCCGCAGGATGGCCCGAAAGGGGAGCGGAAGCATGGGGATCACCTCCCCTAGGCTACCTGCACCCTTTGCTGTGGTTACCGCAGGGGACTATTTCCCGGTGGAGGACGAGCCTTTGCGTTTCGTAGCGGGCTTGGCGGCCTTGTCCTTCTTGGGGGACTCTTTCTTGGCCGCCTTATCGGTGGTGGGCTTGGACGCCTTCTGGTCCGCGGCCTCGGCCTGCTTGTAAGAATCCGAGCGGTAGTCGGTTTGGTAGAAGCCACCGCCTTTGAAGAGCACGCCAGCGCCCATGCCGATCAAGCGTTCCAGCTTGTTCTTGCCGCACTCGGGGCACTTGCGTTTGACCGCCTCGCTCATGGATTGAAACAGTTCAAACGCATGCCCGCAGGCGTTGCAGCGATAGTCGTAGGTGGGCATGGACTAGGCCTCCTCGTCCGCTTGCTGCGCGGATTCCGTGGAACCGTTCGGAGCTGCCGCCACCTTGACCTGCGCGTGGCGCAGCACGTGGTCGCCTTTCTGGAATCCTCCGCGCACCACCTCGACGATCGTGCCGGCTTCCACATCGCCCCGTTCCACCGTGGCCATGGCTTGGTGCAGGCTGGGGTTGAAGGTCCCTTCGGTGGGGATGGGCTTCACGCCTTGGCGCTCCAGGGCTTGCCAGAGTTGCCCGCGCGTCATTTGCACGCCGACCTGTAGGTTCTTGGAGTCCTCGCTTTCGCAAGGACTGGCCAGCGCCATGTCCAAGTAGTCGAGCACGGTCAGCATCTCGTGCATCAAGCCGGTCGTTTCCCGCAGGACGGCGGCGTCGATGTCCTCCAGGATACGGCGGCGCAGGTTTTGGTAGTCGGCCTTCGCGCGCTGGAAGTTGGCGAGGTACTCGTCCCGTTCGGCTTGCGCCTGTTCTAAAGGAGTGCGGTGTTTTTCGGGCTCCTGGGCCGCCTCTTGTGCTTCGTCTTGCGCCTTCTCTTCGGAACGCAAGTCGTCGACCGGTTGGTCTTCGGCGGCATCTTGTTTCTTACGGGAGGTCTTGGATTTTCCCATGGCGTGTCTCCGGAATCAGATCTAAGCGAAGTGGTCGAGGATGCGCTCGAAGAAGCTCTTCTTGCCCGAGCGTTCGTTCTCTAGTTCGGCGAACTCGCGCAGCAGCTCTTTTTGGCGGTCAGTCAGTTTTTTGGGGACTTCGACGAAGACCCGCACCAACTGGTCGCCCTGGCCGCGGCCCTCGAGGCGCGGCAAGCCTTGCCCGCGCAAGCGGAACAGCTTGCCGGATTGGGTCCCGGCGGGGATCGACATGTCGACCTTGCCCGTCAGGGTGGGGATTTCGACCTTGTCGCCCAGGGCGAGTTGCGAAAAGGAAACGGGCACCTCGATCAACAGGTCGGGGCCGCTGCGTTGGAAGAGCTTGTGCTCCCTTTCTCGCACGACGACCTGCAGGTCGCCGCGCGGGGCGCCTTGAGAGCCGGCATCCCCTTCGCCGCGCACGACGAGGCGCATGCCTTCTTCGACGCCTGCGGGGACTTGGATGGTGACGTCCGCTTTGGCGCGCAGGCCACCGGACCCGTTGCACTCCTCGCAGGGCGACTCGATGACCTCACCGGCGCCTTGGCAGGTGGGGCAGGTCTGAGCCACCTGGAAGATGCCCGCGCTGCGCGCGACCTGGCCTTGGCCGTGGCACGTGCCGCAGGTCTTTTTGCCGGTGCCCTTTTTGGCGCCCGAACCTTGGCAAGCTCCGCACGGCTCGGTGCGGTTCAGGGTGACGGTCTTGGAGACGCCTTCGTTGATCTCTTCGAGGGTGAGGTCGAGCACGATGCGCAGGTCGCGGCCCTTGCGCGGGCCTCCGCGCCGGCGACCTCCGCCTCCGCCGAAGATGTCCCCGAACATGCCGCCTCCGCCGCCGCCGAAGATGTCTCCGAAGGCCGAGAAGATGTCCTCCATGTTGCGGAAGCCCCCGCCTCCACCGCCGGCCCCTTGGAAGGCTTGGTGTCCGAAGCGATCGTACTGAGCGCGCTTTTCCTGGTTGCCGAGCACGTCGTAGGCCTCTGCAGCCTCTTTGAACTTGCTCTCAGCTTCTTTGTCTCCCGGGTTTTGGTCGGGGTGAAACTGCATGGCCAGCTTGCGATAGGCCTTTTTGATGGTGCCGGCATCCGCGTCTTTGGGGACGCCTAGGACTTCGTAGTAATCGCGTTTGCTTGCCATGGTGGGAGGGTGCGGTTGCGTGGAGACGGAGGCGGAGAAGGGTGCCCTTCTCCGCCTCCGCCAGGGGGTGCAGCGGCCGGAGCCTAGGCGACCGTGCCTTCGATGGCGTCTTCTTCCGACTTGAGGTCGGTGACCATCGAGTCGGTCGTCAGCAAGAGGCCCGAGATGGAGGCGGCGTTTTGCAGGGCGCTGCGCACCACCTTGGCCGGGTCGATGACGCCGGCCTTGAACATGTCCTCGTACTGGCCGGTCAAAGCGTTGAAGCCGACCGTCTTGCCCTTCTCGAGAACGTTTTCGACGACGACGGAACCGTCTTCACCGGCGTTTTCGGCGATCTGGCGCACGGGCGCCGACAGGGCACGCTCGATGATCAGCGCGCCGAACTTTTCGTCGCCCTTGTAGCGGCCTTCGGACACCGCTTGCGCGGCGCGCAGCAGGGCCACGCCGCCCCCGGGCACGACACCCTCTTGGGTGGCGGCGCGGGTCGCGTTGAGGGCGTCCTCCACGAGGTCCTTCATCTGCTTCATCTCGGCTTCGGTCTTGCCGCCGACTTTGATCATGGCGACGCCACCGGTCAGTTTCGCGAGGCGTTCCTCAAGCTTCTCCTTGTCGTAGTCCGAGGTAGAAGCCTCGATCTGCGCTTGGATTTGCTTGATGCGCGCCTTGAGCTCGGCGGGCTTGCCTTTGCCTTGCACGATGGTGGTGGCGTCCTTGGAGACGACCACGCGACCGGCTTCGCCGAAGTGCTCGAGCGTGACCTTCTCCAAGGGCAGGCCGATGTCATCGGTGATGGCGGTGCCGCCGGTCAGGGTGGCGATGTCTTCCAGGTAGGCCTTACGGCGATCCCCGAAGCCGGGCGCCTTGACGGCGCAGACGTTCAGAATGCCTTTGAGGCGGTTGATGACGAGCGCGGTCAGGGCTTCGCCTTCCACGTCTTCGGCGATCACCAGCAAGGGGCGGCCGGTTTGGGCGGCCGCTTCCAGCGCCGGGATGAACTCGCGCACGGTCGAGATCTTCTTGTTGCAGATCAGGATGTGCGGGTTTTGGAACTCGCAGGTCAGTTTGCCGAGGTCGGTGGCGAAGTAGGGGGACAGGTATCCCTTGTCGAACTCCATGCCTTCGACGACCTCCAGGGTCGTTTCGAGGGTGGTGTTCTCTTCGACGGTGACCACGCCGCTATCGCCGACCGCTTCGAAAGCCTCCGCGATGATCTTGCCCACTTCCGGGTTGTTGTTGGCGGAGATGGTCGCGACGGAGGCCTTGTCCTCCTTGCTCTTGACCTTGCGGGACTGCTTCCCGATGTCTTCGACCGCGATGTCGACGGCCTTGTTGATGCCGTTGCGCAAAGCGATCGTGCTGACGCCGGTGGCCACGTACTTCATGCCTTCGCCGAAGATCGACGCGGCCAGCACGGTAGCGGTGGTGGTGCCGTCACCGGCGATGTCGTTGGTCTTGTTGGCCACTTCGAGCACGAGCTTCGCGCCCATGTTCTCGAAGGGGTCTTCCAGCTCGATTTCCTTGGCGACGGAGACGCCGTCTTTGGTCACGTGCGGAGAGCCAAAGGACTTTTGCAGGATCACGTTGCGGCCGGAGGGGCCCATGGTGACGCGCACGGTCTTGGCGAGTTTGTCGATGCCAGCCTTCATTTTTTGACGGGCGGAATCGTCGAAGAGGATTTGCTTAGCCATTGGATTGGTGGGTGTTTCGGTGTTCGGAGTGATTGGTTACTTGGAAGCGTGGGGGCCTACATGCCCATGCCCATGCCGCCCATACCACCCATTCCATCCATGCCGTCCATTTCATCGGGGCCGACGGGGGAGGAGGGTTCGGGCTTGTTGGCGATCAGAGCGTCGGTGGTGAGCAGCAGAGCGGCCACGCTCGCGGCGTTTTGCAGAGCGCTCTTGGTGACCTTGGCAGGGTCTAGGATGCCCTCTTCGAGCATGTCGCAGTACTCACCGGTCAGGGCGTTGAAGCCCCAGGTCTGCTTCTTCTCGCGCAGGATGCGGTGCACGACGACGGGGCCTTCAAAGCCCGCATTCTTGGCGATTTGCTGGACCGGTTGGCTGAGGGCTTCGAACAGAATGTCGAGGCCCATGTTGTAGTCGACGTCGTCCTTGAGGCGCAGCTTTTCGAGCACCTTGCGGGTGCGCAGCAGCGCGCTGCCGCCGCCGGGCAGGACCCCTTCGGCCACCGCAGCGCGCGTGGCGTGCAGGGCGTCTTCGATCAGGGCCTTTTGCTCCTTCACTTCGGTGTCGGTCGCGCCGCCCACGTTGATTTGAGCGATACCGCCGGTCAGCTTGGCGAGACGCTCTTGCAGCTTCTCGCGGTCGTAGTCGGAGGTGGTCGCTTCGATTTCGCGGCGGATTTGGGCCACGCGATCCTCGACGGCTTCGCGCTTCCCGCGGCCGCTCGAAATGGTGGTGCTCTCGGAGGTGATCAGCACGCTGTTGGCGGTACCGAGGTCCTTGAGGGACAGCTTGTCCAGCTCGATGCCCGAGTCCTTCATGACCGGGTTCGCGCCGGTCAACGCAGCGATGTCGAGCAACATTTGCTTGCGGCGATCGCCGTAGCCGGGGGCCTTGACGGCGCAGGCTTGCACGACGCCGCGCAGCTTGTTGACGACCAGGGTCGCCAGGGGCTCCGACTCGACGTCTTCGGCGATGATCAGCAGCTTCTTGCCAGCTTGCTTGACGGACTCGAGCAAGGGCAGCAGCGACTGGATCGTGGAGATTTTGCCTTCGTGCACCAGGATGGCAGGCTTTTCGAAGGAGCACTGCATCGAAGCCGCGTTGGTGACGAAGTGCGGCGACAGGAAGCCGCGATCGAATTGCATGCCTTCGACCACTTCCACATCGGTGTCCATGGACTTGCCGTCTTCGACGGTGATGACACCGTCCTGGCCGACCTTGCGCATGGCGTCGGCGATCAGCTTGCCGACGGCGGGGTTGTTGTTCGCCGAGATGGTGGCGATGTGCTGGATCTCCTTCGCGCCGTCCACGGGACGGGCCATCTTGTCGAGAGCTTCGGTGATGGCGGCGGTGCCGTCGGCGATGGCTTGGTTGAGGCGCGCGGGGGCAGCTCCGGCCGTGACGGCCTTGAGGCCCGCGCCAAAGATCGAAGCGGTCAGCAGGGTCGCGGTGGTGGTGCCGTCGCCGGCCACGTCGCTCGTCTTGCTGGCCACTTCCTTGACCAGGGCGGCGCCCATTTGTTCGTAGGGGTTGGCGAGCTCGATTTCCTCGGCCACCGAAACGCCGTCCTTGGTGACGGTGGGGGCCCCCCAGCCCTTGTCCAGAACCGCGTTGCGCCCGCGGGGACCCAGGGTGGTGACGACCGCTTTGGCGAGTTTCTCGACGCCGCGTTGGATCGCGTCGCGGGCGTCGGTTTCAAAGACCATTTGCTTGGCCATAGGGTGTGCTCTTAGAAGTTCTAGGCGTCCGTGGACGCGGGGAATCGATGGAGGGGCCTCTTCGCAGAAACCCAGAGCTCAGCCCATGCAAGAAGGGTGCCGAAGCGCAAAAGTCCCTCAGGGCGGCCTTGGCTGGGCCCCGCAGCGAGGGGGCGACTACGGGTGGCTGCCAGGTTGGCAGCGGCTTGCAAGGGGTCTGAAGGGGTGCGCCAAAGTGGCAGAGGTCTTCTCGGACGCTTGGAATGGAGGTCCCGTGCACTGACCGAGGAAACCCGGTGATGGGCCGGCACGGGGGGGCTATGTTGCTGCCATGGCTCACCGAGAATCCCAGCGCACGCGCTCCCGCCAACTTTTCTCCTTTGGACTGGTTTCCTTGCGGCGTGTGGGAGCCGGACTGACGAGTGCCTTGCTCCTAGCGGGCGGTCTGTTGTGGGCCACCTCCCAGGAGTCGATCGTGCCGGGCGGAGAGGTCGACGGACCCCACCTCGAGTGGCGCAGCCTTTCGGGAGCGGTCACGCGCATGGAACTCTCGCAAGCTGGGGTGGAGTGGGCCGATTGGGGCGTTTGGATGCGGCCCGTGGGGATGAGCCCGGCGCCGGCTCTAGAGGGGGAGGATGTGGCCCGTATCCAGCTCTCCAATGGGGATCACGTGCGAGCGCGCTGCGTGGGGGGCGATGACAGCCGGCTGGCCCTGGAGGGGCCGGAGGGCGTGGCTTTGCCGGTGTCCATCGATCAGCTCTCTTCGCTCCGGTTCTCCGAGCGGCACGCCGGTTTGACGGTCCTCGAGCCGGCCGCGCAGGGAGATCGGCTCTACCGCCTTTCAGGTGAGGCTGTCGATCGCGTCGACGGGGTATTGCTGGGCTTCTCCGAGCAGGGGATTCGACTCGAAACCTCCCTGGGCGAACGCGTGTTCCCCTGGGGCGAAGTGGTCGCGCTGTTCCTCGAGCCCCTTTCCTTCGGACTGGAGGACGATGCGCTCGAAGAGGAAACCGCTGTCGTGCACTTGACCTGCGGAAGCCGGCTGCGCGGAAGTTTGCGCGCGCTCCACACCACGGGGCTCGTCTTGGATAGCGGTTTCGGCGAATGGCGCATTCCGTACGCTTGGCTGCACGAGTTGATGCGCTTGGATGGATCCTTCCGCGTGCTCTCGTGGATGCCTCGAGAAGCGGGGGAGGTCGTGCGTTCGCCGTTCGATCCTCCGGGTGCACCGCCCCTGGGGATGGTTTGGGAGACCCAAGTGGATCGCTCGGTGCAAGGCCAAGTGTTGCGGGCCGGCGGGCGGCACTGGTCCTTAGGCCTGGGTGTGCATGCGCCCAGTCGCTTGCGGTGGAAGCTCTCGAAGAATGACTGTGCTTTGCGCATCTCCGCAGCGCTGGACGCCAGCGCTCGTCGCGGCGAGGTGCTCGGCTCGGTGGAGTTTCAGGTTTGGCTCGACGGTGAACCCGTGTGGAGCAGCGGCGTGCGCCAAGGGGATCAAGCGCCGATCACCCCCGATCCGATCCCGTTGCAAGGGGCGCAGGTGCTCGAACTGGTCGTGACCGATGGGGGGGACGGGCCGGTCCTGGATCGCGCCGCGTGGTTGGAGCCGCTGTTGATCCAGTGCCCCCAATGAACCCCAAGAACGGCCGCGAATCGGCTATTGAGGGGCGACCGGGCTAAGCGGCTCTTTGGGCGTCGACGAGTCGCCTTGGGTGGGCCCGTCCCCGAAGGGAGCGCGGTAATACACGCCGCAGTTGCCCCCTTGATGCTTCGCGCGCTTGAGCGCTTCTTCGGCGTGTTCGCGCAGCGTCGCGACCGAATCGAGATCCGAACCATCGTAGGTCTCGAACCCTAAGCTGGTGCTGACGTGCACTTGGTACTCGGGATCGAGGCGTGCGGAAATGCGCTCGATGCGTTGGCGCATCCGTTGCACGACTCGCGCCGCGTCCACGCGGTTGGTGTAGGGCAAGACCATGGCGAATTCATCGCCGCCCAAGCGGCCACCCACGTCTTCCGCGCGCAGGAAGTCGACGATGGCGCGGCCCACTTCGGCGATCAAACGATCGCCCAGGGTATGGCTGAACTGTTTGTTGATGGTGCCAAAGTGATCCAGGTCCATCAGCACGAGCGCCATCGGCAAGCCATGACGGCCGGTGGCGGAAAAGTGTTCGTACAGGCGGTGGTTGAAGGCACGCGGACGCAAGAGGTCCGTCAGATCGTCGTGCATGGCCCGGTAGCGGGCTTCTTCCAGTTCCTGGTGGGCGAACACGCGCCGGCTGAGGTGGTCGACCCGCAGCAAATACTCCTCGATGGGGGCTTTGCGATGGATCAGGTCGAAGTCCCGTTGCCCGAGGGAGCGGCAGGCCTGGATGGCGGGCCGCGGATCCTCGGGGTCGCTGACGATTAAAACCCCGGTGCGCGCCGACCCCAGGTAGTGGGAGAGTTTCTCCATCTCGACCTGACCGCCCCGGGTGAGGGGGTCGAGGATCAGCACATCCGGGGCGTCCTCGTCGAGCACCGCCAAGGTGTGCCCCAAGGTCTGGCTGGAGCTGAGCTCCACCCCGGCCGATTCCAACGAAGCCAGCCAGGAGGCCGTGCCTTGGCCTCGGTGGTCG
>JAUHXY010000146.1 GCA_030426785.1 bacterium | reverse complement strand
ATTCAGGTGAGTCAAGGACTTCTTTGCCTATCGGTGACTCCGCCCGAACAGATCGGTCGCTACAACGTCGGAGTGGGTCCGCTGAATTCCATTGGGCAGTTCGATTCGGCAATGCAGTTCGTCAATCTGCTGGGTAGCTCCGGCAGTGGGTTTGGGTTTGATATCCCCCAGACGCTCCCGTTCGTCGGGAGTCCAACGATCCAGTCAGGGCAGACCTACTACTTTCAGGCGTGGTATCGCGACCTGTGCGCATTCCCGTGTTCCAACTTCTCGAACGGCATCGGTGTGACGTTCTAGCACCGTCGAAGTGTGAGGCGCGACCCCGAATAGGGTCCCCCTCTAGCCGGCCATGCGCGGGACGAGGTCTTCGGCGTTGACGAAGCGGTCGGAGTGCGCTTTGAGGGCGCGGCCCACGAGGAAACGGAGGTTGTCCTCGGTCATGGGTTTCTTGGCGGCGTACTCGATGCCGGTGGCGATCATGCGCAGCATGCGGGTGCTTTCCACATGGCCGGAGAGAGCTAGGAAAGGCACGCGATCGTAGTAGGGGCTCTGGCGGATCGACTGGAAGAGTTGCTCGAGGGTGCCATCGGGCAGATCGAGCTCGGAGACGATCAGCGCGACTTCCGGGTTGCGGGAGAGTTCCTCGATGGCACGCATGCCCGAGGTGGCCCCGATGGGCTCATGGCCCAGGGATTTGGCCTGGGAGATGTGGCTGTGCAGAGCCGCCAGATCAGGGTCAACGAAGAGAATCTGAGCCATGGGGAAGGGGAAACGGAGGGTTCCGTTTCTTTCGGGTTTCGGCTCTCGCGCTCCGAAAAGTCATTCCTACAATCCGAGCACCCCTCCGGATCCGGGACAGCCCGCGCACCAAACTGAGATGCGAGCTGGTGAGGGCGCATCGTCCGCTGGGCGAGCGTCTTGGAATGGAGCGCCGGCGGATGGACCCCCAACCGCGTCAAGTCATGCTGCACCCCTTCCCGCTCTCCGCCGGACCCTTCCTGCAAGACGCGCTCGGTGAAACGGCCGAGGACCACGAGGCCCTGCGCGGCAGCCTGTGGGAGCGTTTCGTGGACCAAGTCCAGGCGGCCCCCGGCCTGGTCGCCATGATCGCCGTGGCGGTGCTGCTGTGGATCGCGGTGTTGATCCTCTTCCGGCGCAGCCTGCGGGCGGAGACCAGCGAACGGCTCGGACGTCAATGGCTGGTGGTGTTGGCGGCGGTGGTGGCGGCTTTGTTCGTGCTGCTCTTGCTGCCCATCGAAAGGGACACCAAAGCCCAAATCGTGCAGGTGCTCGGCGTGGTGCTGCCGGCGGCGGTGGCCCTATCGTCCACAGCGATCTTGGGGAATGCGTTGGGCGGCTTGGTCCTGCAGCGCACCGCCAACTTCCAACTGGGGGACTTCGTGCAGGTCGGCGAGCACTTTGGGCGCGTCAGCGAGCGTTCCTTGATGAACACCGAGCTACAAACCGCCGACCGCGACCTCGTCACCCTGCCCAACCTGATGTTGGTGACGCAGCCCGTCAAAGTTGTGCGTCGTTCGGGCACCATCGTTTCCGCCACGGTGTCCTTGGGGTACGACGTGCCGTGGGGGCAAGTGGAGAAGGCCCTGCTCGAAGCGGCGCGGCGCACGGAGCTAGGGGAACCTTACGTCCAAGTGACCGAGCTAGGAGACTTTTCCGTGGGTTACCGCGTGGCTGGTTTGTGCCAGGAGGTGCGCTCGCTCCTGTCCATGCGCTCGCACCTGCGCACGCACATGCTCGACTGCTTGCACGACGCTGGTATCGAGATCCTGTCGCCCAACTACATCAACATGCGCGGCTTTGACCAGGACGTTCCCAGCACGGTGCCCGAGCATGCGCCGGGGCCCAAAGGCAAACCGCGCTCCGCACCGACGGACGTGATCTTCGACAAGGCCGACAAGGCGCAAGCCCTGAGTACGCGGCGCGCGGAGTTAGGGGAACTGGAAAAGATCCTGGCCAAAGCCAAAGGGGCCGAACGGGATGAACTCGTCGCCAAGCGCGATCGCCTACAGGGACACATCGAATACCTCGAACGCCTGATCGAGGAGGCGGAGTCGGAGTGAGCCTGTTTGCCGAACCGGGTCGGCCCCAAGCGGTGTTGGCGGACCCCGCCTCCCCGGTCGTCCTGGTGCCCGGTTGGCTGCCTCCCGCCGAAGCGGATGGGGTGCTGGAGCGCTTGGGCGTCGAAGTGCGTTGCGAGCCCGCTGAGGTGACCCTCTTCGGACAAACGCGACCGATCCCGCGGTTGCAGGCTTGGCATGGGGATGCGGGTGCCAGCTACCGCTACTCGGGGCTCGCCATGCAGCCCGCTCCCTGGACTCCGACCTTGCAGGCCCTGCGCGAACGGCTCGAAAGGTTGCGCGGCGCACCGCGCTTCAACTCGGTCCTGATCAACCTGTACCGCGACGGGCGCGATTGCGTGGGCTGGCACGCCGACGACGAGCGCGAGCTCGGCGCGCAACCGGTCATCGCCTCGCTTTCCCTGGGGGCGACCCGGCGATTCCACCTCAAAGCGCGGCCCGGTAGCGCCGCGGCGGTGTCGAAACCGGTGCGGCTCGAACTCGCCCACGGCGACCTACTCGTCATGCGCGGTCACAGCCAGCGAGACTACTTGCACTGCGCGCCTCGCACGGCGCGGGACGTGGGCCCGCGCTGGAATCTGACCTTCCGGTGGGTAGGCGCGAGCGACGCTACACGCGGATCTGCTTGAACTCGAGCAGCTCGGGGCCGCGCAGGAAAGCGATCCCGGTCATCCCGGTGGGGTAGGGATCTTCACTCGCCCCGCGGCCTTCGAAGCGGTACTCGCCCACCGCGCCGCCATCGAATTCGATGGAGAAGTAGTAGACGGTTTCTCCATTCCAATGGCGGATGGCGGTTTCGCTGCGTCGGTCGACGATCATGCCCGGACGGGCGGTGAGCGGCTCTTGGACCGCTCGGTTGCGGGTGTCGATGCCGCGCGCCCACATCCAAGCACCGAAGCCGGCCCCGATCAGCCCGAGCCAAAACCAAGGGGAGCGCAAGCCTCCTGTGCCCAAGAAGAATCCGAGTCCCGCCACCACGATGCCGAGCAAGGCCAGGTTGCGGCCGTGCCACATCTTGCGCATGCCTTCCAGGTAGCGCGGCGATTCCGGCGGGACGTACGTCTGGACCTCCTCGAAGGTCTTGTGGGCCGAGATTTTGGCGATGCGACTCGCGTTGGGACTCTCCGATCCGCCATGGGCCTTGGTGCCCATATCCACCGGCGAGGCGCAGTAGGCGCACAAGGAAACGGGGATGTCGGGCAGCTTGACCCCACAGGTCGGACAGTGGGTCGGTCGCTTGGTTTCGACGGTGGTGGTCACGGGGCGAAGTCTAGCAGCTTGGGGAGGCCGGCTCGGCCCCTTTGCTGCGAAAGGTGGGGTCCAGCGGGATTCCGGGACAGGCCGATCCCAACTCGATGCAAGGGGAGGGCGGCGGAGGCTTGCCCCTCGTCGGATGGCTCCCGACGGGGGACGGGCCTAAGCCTCTTGTTGCTGTGCCTGCTCCAAGAGCGCTTTACGGCGCATGAGCAGCTTTTTCTGGTAGCGCGACTGCACGATGTCGATCAGGACCAGGATGCCAATCACGAAGTAGAAGGTGGTCTTGCTCATGGCATCGATGGGATTGCCGAAGAGCTTGAGGTGGGCCAAGTGACCGCCTTCGGTCAACAGCATGATGCCCACGATGAACAGGATGAAGAGGCCCAGCACCTCGTACATGCGATTCTTTTGCAGGAACTCCGAGACGGTATCCGCCAGCAGGATCATCAACAGTCCGCCGATGATGATCGCGGTGGCCTGCACCCAGGTGGTGTCGGTCAAGGCGATCGCGGTCAGGATCGAATCGAAGGAGAAGACCAGGTTCATCAGCACGATCCACGTCACGATCTTGACGACCGAAGCCTGCTTGCGCTCTTTGGCTTGTTCGGTCTCGAGCTGCATCATGTGCCAAATCTCCTTGGTGGCCGTGTACAGGATGAACACGCCGCCCACCAGCACGATGACCGCGTGCAGGGTGAACTCGCCTTCCACCCAACCGCCTTCGGCGAAGCCAAACCACGGGGTTTGGAAGAACTGAATCAGTTGCGTCAAGGCGATCAAGAGCCCGATCCGCAGCACGATCGCGAGCCCGATGCCGAGCTTGCGCACGTAGCTTTGGCGGTCCTGGGGCGCACGCTTGGACTCCAGGGAGATGTACAGCAGGTTGTCGAAGCCCAGCACGCCTTGCAGCAGTACGAGCATTCCGAGGTCGAGCAGTTCATTCATCGTGAGTGGGCGTAGCGTCTTCCTGGGACGGTTGCGGGGCAGGCAAAGTGTGTTGAAGGTACGAGTTCGGTCGAACCGCAGCCACCGGCAAAGCTGCGTGCTGCAAGATCAACTGCGGCAAGTGATAGGGGTGCACGGAGCGGGCGTCGCGCGCCGCTTGCGTTTGCTTGGGCGCCTTGATCAGCAGAGGCATGCCTTGCCCCGCAGTGCGCGGCGCGTGGGCCGTCACGATCACCAACGTGCTGTCGAAGATCCCGTGGCGGCGAAGCGCACCGAGCAAACGTCCCAAGGCGCGATCGATCTCCTGCCAACGTGCCGCCGGAGCTTTGCTTTCGTCCGAGCGCAACCCGACGAAGCAGAAGAAGGGCTGCTTCACGTGGCTGTCGATCCAGTCCACGCCGAGCAACGCGGTCTCCTCGGCGCCCGAGGGGATCCACTGGTACTCGCGAAAGCCCTGCTGCAGGCCGTACTGCGGGTCGTAAAAAGGCTCGCCCGCCAGGATCGCTCCGGGGTTGTAGGAATGTTCGATGAGGTACTCGGCCATCGGCGTTTGATCGGCGCCGAGGGGCACCCAACGCTCCCCATCCCGACCGGCCCCATGTTCTTCCGCACGCAAACCGGTCCACTGCGAAGCGACGGTGGTCAAGCCATCGGGACGCTCGGCCGGCACCGGAGCAAAGCGCGTGCTGACCTGCAGCCAGGCGAGCAGATTTTGGTGCCGCTCAGGATCGAGCGCATCGAGGTCTGCGTCGTCCATGGCGCCCACCGAAATCACGAGCAGGTGATAGGCCCGCGAGGTTTCCCCGCTGCAGCCCGGCAGCAGGGCGGCGCACAGGGCCATGGGCCACAAGAAACGAGCGGGGCGGAGGAGCGTGCGTTGAACCGTCAGCATGAAAAGGGGGGGCGGTGGTGGGGCGACCATTGTGGTGCGCGCGCGCTCGGCTTCCAGACCCCTTTTGATTCCTGGTGCGGGGTCCAGGCGGGCGCAGGGGGGATTTCCCCCCGAACCCCGAAACCCCGCCGGACCGATGGCCTATCTTAAACCCATGCTGTTGTCGCGCATCGCTCCCCAAAGGCCCGTTCGAGAGGCAAAGTGGGGGGCGCTAGCCCGTCGCAGGACGGGGAAGGCGCTCGCAATGCTCCTGGGTCTCAGCGCTTGGACGGGCTCGGCAGGCGCCGCCCCGCTGGGAGCCCGCTGCGCGAGCGAAGAGCCCGCCCACGAACTCGAAGCGGGTGAATCGCCGCGCTCAGGCCCGCAGCGCTCAGGCCCCCCGCGCTCAGGCCCGCAACGCTTAGGCCCACAGGACGCCGACCAGCCAGCGGTGGTGCTCGCCGCACGCACGAGCCTTGCGCTTGTGCCTTTCGGCCCCGATCTGGGGGACCTCGACTTGCGCCATCGGTCCTACCCGCGCGTGGCACCTCAGATCGAATCCTTGCCCGGCGTCTGGCGAGGCAGGATGGAGGGCTGGCAGGAAGACATGACCGACGCCGATTCCAAGGTCCAGTTCCTCGCGATGCGACAGGCTTTGGAGGCGTTGGTGGATTGCGAGCAGAGCTACGAGCGCATGCAGCCGGCCTCGGGACGCCAGCGCGAACAGTACGAGGAGTCGTTCGCTTTGGCGCACTGGCTCGATTGGACCTGGCGGGATTGGATCGATCGCCACGACTTGGCCGGGACTTGGCTGACGAGTTGGTCGCAGAATCCGTCGGAGTCTGTGGCGACGCGGGCGCGCGCGCTCGAGTTGCTGGTGGCGGCGCGCCACAGCGATGCGGAAGCGCTCCTGATCCATCACGCGCACCAAACCGATGGCGACCTGCGGCCTTACGCCCTCGTCGGCATGGCGCATTGGCCGCGACAAGCCCTGGATCGCTTCTTGGCGCGCACCTACAGCGCCTCGCCGAACGATCCCGCTGTCTACGCCTTGATGCGCCACCGGCTGCAAGAGCACGGCAAGCTGCACGCGGACGCAGCCCAGGAAATGACGCCCGTATTGGTCCAGCAACTCGTCCAGGACGACTGGCAAGTGGCCGGACGCGCGCTGCTGTTGCTCGAGCGCTTTGAGCCGGAGGAGCGCTTCGAAGCCCTCATGGCGGCCATGCCGACGGTGGCGCAAGGGGTCCAAGAGGGACGTGCCCGCTGGCGCATCCTCGCCGACATGGCCGAGCAGTTGCGCGAGATCACGGGACGCTCGATGGGGGCGGATCCGAGGCCTTGGTTGACCTTGTACCAACGCTACCACGCCGGCCAAACGCCGCTGCGCGTAGACGCTGATGCAGAGCCCGGTGGCATCTCGCAGAGCCAGTTCTTCGGCATCGGCCAGGTTTCGGACCATGTCACCTTCGTCATCGACGTGTCCGGATCGATGGAGGCGCCCTTTGGAACGACGGGACGCAGCGCCTACGACGAAGCGATCGAGCAGCTCATCGAATACCTGCGCGTCGCAGGGGACCAAGCTTGGTTTCAAGTGGTCACCTTCAGCGATGGTGCCAAAACCGCCGTCAGCTTGCGGCGCGCGGAAGCGCGTACGTTGGAGGCGGTGCGCAAACAGCTCAAGGGCAAACGACCCGGTGGGGGTACGCAGCTAGGAGCCGGGGTCCGCCGGGCCCTGAAGGTGAACCGGCCTGGCCGACCGGGCCGGGGTGCCCACGCCTCCGACTCGATCATCGTGTTGTGCGACGGCGCGACCATCGAAGGCAAAGCTTGGGCGGAATCCTTGGTGAACGATCCCGAGTTCCCCCAAGGGTTGCGCTTCCACTGCGTGCAGATCGGCAGCGCTCCCGCGCCGGCCATGAAGGCACTGGCCCGGCAAACCGGGGGACGCTTCGTACGTCGCTAGGCGGTCAGCGCGGCGATCCAGGCAGCGGCGGCCACGAGCAACGCCGCCATGGCCGCGATGCTTTGCGACCGGACCGGCAAGCGCTCGGGCCAGTCGCGCCAAGCCATGAGGGCCCCTAACAGGGAGCCCGCCACAAAACCCGTCACGTGGGACAACACGTCCACACGCTGTTCCCCATCCCCGCCACCCATGCCGAGCCAACCCAGCAACACGGCACCGCCGAACAGGGGCGCCACGATTCGCAGGCGTTGCGTTTGCGTCATGCGCAGGCGTTGTCGCCGTCGGCGCACCCATTCGTAAAACGTAAAGATGCCGAGGGTGCCGAAGACCGCCGTCGAAGCGCCGATAGCGAGGTGTCCTGGACCGTGCACGAAGGTGGTCAAGGTGTTCCCGAGCGCACCCGCGGCCAAGGTCGCCGCCCAAGTGATGCCGGCTCCCAAGAGGTGGCTCGTCAAGGTCGCGAACAGGGCGCCAAAAAATAGGTTCGCCACCAAGTGGCCCAAATCCGCGTGCAAGAAGAGCGCGGTGACCGGCCGCCACCAATCCCCTTCGAGCACCGCTTGCGAGTCCATGCGGCCGGGATTCCAAAAGTTCCAGCCGAACAGTCCGTACTGACCGGCGGGATAAAACAAGACCATCAGGAAGACGAACGCCAGGACTCCTTCGCGACCGAGCGACTGCACGCGCGGCCCCTCCGCGGGTCGTAGGCGTTCGGTCTTGCGCTCGTCTTCGTACAGGCGCAGCTCCGCGAGGGCCGGCTCGATGTATTCCCCGTGCACCCACAGGGTCCAACCCATCCCGTCGGCTTGCATGCCGTGGGGGATGTTCAAGGCTTGCAGGACGAGGGCCCGTTCGGCGCAGTCACGGCGACGCCGAGATTGGAAGACGATGGTGGCAGCGGGATCCATGGGGGCCCTTACGACGGGGTCGTGGGCTTGATTCTATCCGAGGCGCAACCCGCAGCCCGGACAGCGCGCCGAGCCGCCGGGAATCGTCTCCAAGCAAGCCGGGCAGGCGTTTTCGTCCGCGTCGAGGTCGATGACGGCATCCGCCGCCGCACGTTCGACGTCGCTCATGGACCGTTGTTCGCGCGCTTTCAAGAGCTGCGCCGCCTGCGGGGCGTCGGGGCCTGCGACCGCAAGCCAGAGCTTCGTGCCTCAGCCCTTCGGATCGCTATCGGGGGGCCGCACGATGTGGGCTGCGATCCCGTGGGAGGCTAGGTAGGCCTGCACGGGCTTCAAACCGTGCAGGCTGCCTTGGGAGAGGATGATGGGAGCGGAGTCCATGGAGCGTTCAGGAGGGTCGTGGCCCGGCATCTACGTCGGAATCGAGATCCGCAGGGGGGCGCGAGTGCGGGCCCCCGGCAGGTTCCTCGGAGGCCGGCAAGGCGTGGGCTTCGATCAACCCACCCTGGGTCAGAAGGTAGATAAAAAAGGCGAGGCTGTAGCCGAAGGTTTTGACGGTCGTCCAGTGGTCGGTGCTCAAGGTGCGGCGCAGGACCTCGTTCGCGAGCGCGAGGCCCAAGCAGAACAACCCGATGCGCACCGTCAGCTTGCGCCAGCCTTCGTCGGTCATCTTCAAGGCGGTCCCCAGCACGCTTTCCAACAAGAGGTGCCCAAGCGCCAAGCCCCCCAACAGAATGACCGCGAACGCGGCATACACGAAGGTGGGTTTGACCTTGATGAACAGTTCGCTCTCGAGGTAGATCGTAAGCCCGCCGAGCACCGCCACGAACAGACCGGTCACCAACGGGACTTTGGGCCAGCGCTTTTCGAGCCAACGGGACACCAAAACCGCGACCGTCGTGACGGCGATCAGCGCGATCGTGGCCCAGTACAGACCGTCGAGCCGTTCGGTGGTGCGCTGCACGATGAAAAACGTGATCAGCGGGCCGAACTCGATGGCGGGGCGCACCCAAGGGGGCAAGGTCCGCGCAGGGGATGCGTCAGGATTCGTCATGAAGTAGTTGCAGGAGGCGCGCATCGATGTCGCGCTGGTCGCTGGTTTGGGCGGCGAGCACCTCGGGGGATAACTCCCGCAGCCAGGTGCGCAGGGCTTGGCGTCGGGTGGGAGCGAGATGCACGATCAAGCTGCGCAAAGAGGCTTCGGGCAAACCCTCCCGAGCGACCTCGCGGAGGTACTGCGCACACTCTTCGGTCGAAAAGGGATGCAGATGGAGGAGCACCAACGGTCGTTGATCCTGGGCGCTCCAACGATCCTCGAGCAGGGATTGATCGGCTTTGCCGTGCAACGGTCGCAGGTCGATTTGCCGTTGGCCGAGAGCGAAACGGGCCATCCCCTCCACCGCTCCCTGCCTCTGCCAACCCTCGGCCTGCAAGTCGCGTAGCAACTCTTGCGCCGTCGCTTGCGTGCTTTTTTCGGGGCGGATCGTCCAAGCCGTCACGTCGTGCATCATCCACGCCGGGCCTTCGGCGATCTGCTGCACGCGCGTCAGGTGCTGCTTGAGCGGCTGAATCGTTTCGCAGCGGATCGGCGCGTGCAACCAACGTACGTCCACCGGCGGCAACGCTCGTTCGAGGGGGCCCTGCCAGCGATCGAGCACGGCGTCGAGTGGTAGGGCCGCCAGCAAGGCGCGCGCGGTCGGACCCCAACGCGCCGCGGCGGGGATCCACCCGCTGTGCTGGGTCTGGTAGGTCAGCTGCCCGACCCAATGGGGACCCGCCATCAGGTCGCGCGGCGCGGCGGCCACGGTCGGGGCGAGGCGCACCTGCAAACGACCTTGTGCGCGCACGTGGCCGGGCAAGGTCCAACCCTCGCTCTCCAGTTGATCGATGGTGATCCACAAGTCCGGAGGACGAAACGCGCTGTTGGGCAATTGCCGGAACGTGAACCAACCCACCTCCTGAATGCCCGGTCGTTCGAGCAGGGCGAGGGTGAGTTCTTCGGCCAAGCGCTGGGCCATGGCGCCGGGCGTGCGGCACAACACCCA
>JAUHXY010000145.1 GCA_030426785.1 bacterium | reverse complement strand
CGCTCCGGCTCTGCAAACGCTGTTGCGGCGTCCTGAGGGAGAAATCCGCGCGTTCCGGGAACGCCGCTTTTGGTGGACCGATCCGAACGAGGTCCTGTGGACCGGCTCGATCGATCGGGTCGTGGTCCACTTCGAAGAGGAACGGCCGGTCGCAGCCCACGTCATCGACTTCAAAACGGGCTACGAGGGGGCCGACATGGCCGCCATCGTGGACGGCTTCCGGCCCCAGTTGGAGGTTTACCGCCAAGCGACGGCGCAGCAGTTCGGGCTGTCCCCCGATACGATCCGCATGTCCCTCGCCTTGCTCGATCGGGGCGAGGTGGTGGAAGTCTCCGCGGAAGTGGGCTAGTGCCGCGCTACCCTATTGGAGGCCGTTGGTTCCCCACATGTCCAAGCCCCGCAAGCAAACCGTTCTGCTGACCGGCGCGAGCACGGGGCTCGGCCTTGCGATCGCGAAGGAGTTGCTCGCCAAAACATCGCACCACCTGGTGTTGACCGCGCGGCCCGAATCCATGTTGCGCTTTCACAACCACGGGCTGACCGAGGGAGAGCGCGTCTGGTTGCGAGCACTCGACGTGCAGGTTGCTGCCCAGCGTGAAGCGGTCATCGCCGAAGTCGAAGCGGCCTTCGGAGCGGTCGACGTGTTGATCAACAACGCGGGCGTGTCCTACCGCTCGGTGGTGGAGCATGTGGACTCGGACGAACAGGAGGCCCAGATGGGCATCAACTACCAAGCCCCGATGGAAATGATCCGGCGCGTGCTGCCGGCCATGCGCGCCCAGCGTCACGGCCGCATCCTGTCGGTTTCCTCGGTGGGGGGCATGATGGCCATGCCGACCATGGCGATTTACAGCGCCTCGAAGTTCGCGCTCGAAGGCGCTAGCGAAGCGCTGTGGTACGAAGTGCGCCCGTGGGGCATCCACGTCTCCTTGATCCAGCCCGGGTTCATCCACTCGGATGGCTTCACCAAGGTGCGCATGACGCGCGAGAGCCAATTCTCGGCCGAACACCCGAGCGATCCCTATCACCAGCACTACGCGAGCATGGCGCCCTTCATCGGCAAGATGATGAAAAACACGCCCGCTACGCCCCACAGCGTAGCCCGCACGGTGCGCAAGACCATCGCGCGCAAACGCCCGCCGCTGCGCGTCACCGCCACTTGGGACGCGTGGTTCTTTTCGCTGTTTCGCCGGTGGATGCCGCGCTTCATCTACCACCGCCTGCTCTACTGGCGGCTACCGCGCGTCAAGCGCTGGGGCCCCGGCGGTGATAATCCCAGCTAAAGCGACCCGGAGCGTGCTCCATCAAGTGGATGCACACGCCGAGCAGGCACAAGTTCTTGACGAAGTTCGAGCGCTGGAACATGTCCCACAGCCAAGCGCTGTCCGCGGGCACGCTGTCTGGGCGCGTGAACAACCCTGGTAAATGCACGGCGATCGTCACGACGACCAAAAACAACGCCAAGCAAAACGCGCCACGCCGAATGTGAAAGCCGAACAGGATCGAGCCAGCTCCGAGCAGCAAAAACACCCCCGTCGCCATGGAGACCAAGCGGGGGTAGGGCACCCAGGCGGGCATGATCAATTGCAGCAGGTCATCCTGGAAGAGGTGCTCGGCACCGAGCCCCAGAAAGATCGAGCTAAACAGCACGCGAAACGCGAGGTCGCGCCATCCGTAGCCGCGTTGCGCCACGCGGTTGGTGGCCTGGGAATCCAACGGGGGAACGCCTTGGGGATGCATGGGGCCAAGCGCGCGGCGGCGGGTGGCGGAGGGGGAGGGATTTGAACCCCCGGTACCTTGCGGCACGCTGGTTTTCAAAACCAGTGCATTCAGCCACTCTGCCACCCCTCCGGGGCGCGGAGTGTACCCCAGGGAACTCGGCCCGGGTAGGTGTTACCCGTCGCGCTCGGAAGCGCGGGGCCACACGTACACCCGCAAGAGCGGGCCGGGTCGTTCGACCTGCCAAAGGTCGCGCAAGGGGAATTCCATGACCCACGGAAGGCGCGCGTCGTCCGGCGCGGCGGCGCTCCGGCTCGGGCTGATTTCGAGCACCGGTTTGCCCAGGGGCAGGGGCGGCAACTTAGGCAAGGGTCCTTTTTGTGTGCTCAGGTTGGGTCCTTCGACGGTTCGGGGCGGCAAAGGATCGAGCCAAATGGGTGTGCGCGCATCGTGGGGGGTGGTGTCGGCAAGCACCACGTGGGTGATGCCTTCGCGGTCGAAGATGGCCGCCAAGTCCTCCCCGTAAACCTCTTTCGCCTTGGGCCAAAGCCACGACGCGTAGTAGCGCCGATCGAGGGCGACCAGCGACTCCAGCGGCAGCGCGCGGAAGCCCTTGTGATCCGCCTCCTGCGCGAGCAATTGGTACAGCCGGTGCTGTTCGCGTGCGTACAGATCGCGCAGTTTGCCAAGGCGTTCCAAGCTGGTCAGGTCGAGGGGCAGATTCGGTCCTCCGAGATCCACCGCCAAGGCCAAACGTTCGCGATCGGGCTCCAATTGGGCCCGCAGCACGGCGCGCGTATCCGCTTGCTGCAACACGTAGTGCAGCCGCGCAATCTGCACCAGAGCCAAGCTCAAGACCGCCAACAGCGCGACCTGGCCTGCCCGATGCTTCCACAGCCGTTCGGCCGCAAACCCGCCTGCCCAGGCGAGACCACCCGCGAAGGGCAACAGGTAGCGCGCGTGGTCGTTGATGTTGGTCAGGAAGTAGGCGCCCCAAACCAAGGCGAAGAGCACCGTGGGGCGAGCAGCGCGCGAACGCAAGGCACCCCACAAGCCGAGCAACGCCATCAAGACCAAGCCCGGATCGTAGCCCACCAGAATCTTGCTGAGGCGTTCCAAGGTAGCCCAGCGAAAGCCGAAGACGGTGGATTGCCCGCCCAGCGTGAAATGTTGGGTGCCTTCCAACTGGTCGCTCATGACCACCGCATCCCCGGCGGGTGGGCCGTGCACCAACAGAAACGGATATCCGAGGGGGATGGCAACGAGCAAGAACGTTCCGGCGCAGGCAAAACCCCAACCCAGCGCTCGGGTCCAAGCCCCACGATCCGCCGGTCGTAAGCTCACGAGCACCCAAGCGATCGCGGGCATCAACGCGCCCGCCAAACCCCCTTGGTGGATGGCGACCGCGAGCCCCGCGCATACCCCGGCGAGCACGAGCCAACGGGGCCGCGCGCTCTGCACGTACGCCGCGCTGGCCCAGCCGCAAGCCATCAAAGCGCTGATCAGCGGGGCCCAAGGCCGCTCTTGTTCGGAGTGCTGCACGTGCAACAAGCAGGTGGCCAGGAACACCGCACCCCAAACCGCGCCGACGCCCAGCCCACAACGCCGCAGCCCCAAGTACACGAACAACGGCGCGAAAGCCGCCAGCAGCGCCAAAACCACGCGCGCCGGCAAGTGCACGCGCCAAGGGTCGCTCATCACCGCGCTCTTGAATTCCTCGGCGTTGCGCCATTCCCCTTGCGCGCGGCCCAGCGCGTACTGCCCCGCATACACGGGCAGCAACGTGTAGGACAACAGGTACGGATAGGTGGAGTATTGGCCGGAAGGGGGGATCGGGTTTTTGTCCTTCGCCATCCCCAGGGCGTTGCGCACCACGTGCGTATCGGGCAGATAGTTGTCCGGACCTCCGTGCTGGATCGACGCCAGGCGCAAGCCCGCCGACAGCAAGAACAGCAGGGTCAAGATGAGCCCCACGCGCGCTCGACCGCGCGTGGGGCGGTCGTTCGCCGCCGCGCTGGGCTCAGCTCTCATCGTGGCGCAGTTGCTCCAAGAGGTCTTCGGGTGCGCACAGTTTGGCGCCCGCGCGCAACCCCAACCCGATCGCGTCGCTGGGGCGCGCGTCCACGCGAATCGTCTCGCCATCGCGCTTTTGCAGCACCAGGTTGGCGTAGAACGTGTTGTTGCGCAGGTCGGAGATTTCTACGGCGATGATGCGCGCACCCAATTGCTGGATGCAGTCCACGGTGAGTTTGTGGGTCATGGGGCGCTCCATGGGCTCCCCGTGCAGCACCCGTTGGATCTCAAGGGCCTCCGGGGTGCCGATCACGATCGGAAAGCCGCGCATGCGACCGTCCTCCCCGGGCTCCGACTCCGCGAGGTAGATCCATTGCTGGCTCGAGCCATCGCGCATCACAACGCGACGTAGGTCCAAATCGATCCAGCGCGGGCCGCTCTCCTGCGGGTCTTCCATGGCCCCATCATAGCCCCACGAGCGGCCGCTTCCGCGCCTCCCTTGGGCTAGGCGGGTGGAAACTCTGGATCCGAGACCGCCGCGCGCCGGGCCGTGCTTGCCGCACGGCTAGGGCCGGCGGCTACAATGAGCCCATGACCCGCAGCGCGAGCTTTGGCGAGAACCCGATTCTGGCGCGGGTGTTCCGAGGGGATCGGGTGGAGTCGGTGCACCGTGGAGCCTGGGTGGTGACCGATGGGGTCGGCCACGTACTGCAAGGGCAAGGGCACTTCGAACTGCCCATCTTCGCGCGCAGCGCGGTCAAATGCTTGCAAGCCCTGCCCTTGGTGGAAAGCGGGGCGGCCGAGCGCTTCGGGTTCACCTCGGCGGACTTAGCCCTAGCCCTCGCCAGCCACAGCGGAGAGCCCCAACACACCGAGCGAGTGTCCGCCACCCTCGAGCGCCTCGGCCTCGGCCCCGAGGCGCTGCGCTGCGGCAGCGGTGCGCCCATGGACGGTGCGGCCCGCCGCGCCCTGATCCGAGCCGACGAAGAAGCGGGGGCGATCCACCACAACTGCTCGGGCAAACACGTTGGCTTCCTGGCGCTCGCCCGTCACCGCGACGTGCCGGTAGAGCACTACCTCGACCCCGACAGCGCCTCGCAGCGGGAGGTGCGGGCCGCTTTGCTCGCCATGACCGGCCTGTCGGAAGAGGACCTGTACGTCGCCATCGACGGCTGCAGCGCGCCGACCTTCCGCTTGCCCTTGCGGGCCTTGGCCCAAGGTTTTGCACGCTTCGCTTCGCCGCGCGGGCTGCCGAGCGAGCGCGAGCAAGCCTGCCGCACCCTTTTGGCCGCCGCCCAAGAGCATCCCGAACTGATCGCCGGTCGCAAAAACCGTCTGTGCACGGAACTCTTGAAAGCCAGCCCCGGCGAGTTGTTCCCCAAGATTGGGGCCGAAGCGGTCTACGCCGTGGCCCACGTGGGCCGCGATCAGGCCTTGGCCGTCAAGATGGACGACGGCGTGTGGCGCGGCGTGCACGCGGTGGTGGTGGCGCTGCTCCAACAATTGGGTTGGTTGCCTGCGGTTCTGACCGATGAATTGGCCGCCTTCCGGGGCACCGTACTGCACAATGCGGCTGGGCTCCCCGTCGGGTCGATCGAAGTCGACCTCGAAACCCTTCCTCACCCCTAAACCGCCCCCCATCCACGGTCCCGACATGCTCTCGCACCCGATTCCCGATGCTTTGGGCTGCCCGGGAGCTGCCGGTGGACTACGACCCACTCGGATAGGTTCATGACCGACTCCCTCGAAGGCGTGCAGCGCATCACCCGACCGACCATCCCTCCGCCCGTGCCGCGCGATGCGCACAAGGGCAGCATGGGGAAAGTACTGTGCATCGCGGGCAGCCCCGAGATGCCGGGGGCGGCGCAATTGGTGCTGCGGGCGGCCCAACGCGGCGGTGCGGGTTTGGTGGCCCTCGCGGTGTTCCAGCCCGAGTTGTTCGATCGCGTGGCGCCGATCCTGCCAGAAGCGATCTACTTGGATTGCTGCCGTTCCAAGGCGCTCTTCGCGGGACGCTTGCCCGACGAGATCGAAAACTATGCCAGCGACGTGCGCGTCGCCGGGCCCGGTTTGAATTCGAGTGGACGCACCCGAGAGTTGGTGCGCCGGTTGGTCGAGGCGCCGTACGAAGGACCGTTGGTGCTCGATGCCGACGCCCTCAACGTTTTGGCGGGCGTGCCCGAAGTGCTGACCATGTCCCAGAGCCAAGTCGTCTTGACCCCGCACCCGGGCGAGGCGGAACGATTGCTGGATCGCCCCATCCCGAGCGACGAGGCCGGGCGCATCGACTGCGCGCTCGAACTGGCGCAGCGCTCCAATGCGGTGTGCGTGTTGAAGGGGCCGCACTCCATCGTGACCGACGGAGCGCGGTTGTTCTTGAATCCCAGCGGCAGCCCTTCCCTGGCGACCGCTGGTTCGGGGGACATCCTGGCGGGCTTGGTCGGGGCCTACCTCGCGTGGTCCGTACGCTGCCAAGACCCCGAATTTGGCTTGTTTGAAGCCGTTTGCAGCGCCGTGCACGTGCACGGATTGGCGGGGGAATGGGCTGCCCGGGAGTTCGGCGAAAGGGGTACGATTGCCTCGGATATCTTGCAATGTTTGGCCCGCGCACAAAAAGCCTTCGAAGAATCGGCCTCCTCGCCCTCGGCCTAACTTCGGTCGGATTCGGCGGGCTGCGGGCGCAGGTTGGGGTGCAAGGTGCTCCAGAAGGCGCACCGATCGGTTCCAACGACTCCGAACTCGACGACTCCGAAGGAGATTGGCGGGATCTCGACCCCCTCGAGCGAGAACTGCGCGTGCGCCGCTGGGCGTACGAACCCACGAAGGTACCGTTTGACGATCGCACGACGTTGGCGGTCGTGCAGCATGGCCGGCGCCATTGGACTTGGCTTTACGATCGCGCGGACGCATTGAGTCGCACCCCGGAAGGGGCCCAGGTGCCAGGCATCGAAGGGGTTTGGTTTTGGGGCCACGATCCCGCGTACCCCTCGCTGCAACGCGCCGTCGATCAGGTGCAGCGCTGGTTGGATCAGTTGGGCCGCGGTCGTTCGCGCTTGGACGACTCCGCCGATTTTTGGGTGGAGAGTGATCTGGATTCGGAATGGGGCGTGCAGCGTTGGAACGGCCTGATCGAAAACACGGTGCTCTACTCCGAGCAGCCGTCGACGTGGAGTGCATTGAACCAGTCGCTTTTGGGACCGGTCCCCGCGGTCCCGCAAGAGCGTTGGCAGAGCGTTGCGAGCGCGCTTGCGTTGCAAGCCCCACGCTGGGGCCGCGAGGCTTTGCCTTGGTTCCAACGGGAGGGGGGTCGTTTGCACCTCGAACGACTGCAGGCGGAGCACCCCTCTATGCTGCATCTGCCGCTCTCCCAAGAGTTCTTGGAAGGTTTGCGGGAGTTGGCGGTCACTCCGGAAGAACGCTTCACGGTCGAGGCCCTCGTGTTGGCACGGGGCCTGCGCGAGGGGCCAACGGGGGATTCGGTGCCGCTGACCGTCCAGCGCGAGGATCTGCATCAGGGTTGGCTGCATTGGCGCGACGCGCATGGCGCGGTCTGGCCTTGGCAGGTCGTCGATGCGCGCAAGGACTTCCTGGATCGGGTGGCGCGGCTCGGGGATGAAACGCTCGGCGCGTGGTTGTGGGAGACCGCCGGGAGTCTGGATCAGCACCTCGCGCAAGCGGAATGGGAGGCCTTAGGAGGCTTGCACCACGCGCGGCAAGACTTCTTCGCCTGGGCTTGCGAGTCCCTCGCGATCGACGACGTCTTGCAGCGCGCGCACGCTTTGAGCACCGAGGACGCGCAGTGGATCTTCGATACGTGTTTGGCGCGCCTCGGGAACGCAAGTTTGCCGCAGCTCCGGTCGTGGACAGAGCCCGGTTGGCCGGTGCGCATTCGAGAGCAGGCGCTCGCGGGCGTGCTCAAACACCCCGAAGGCCCCACGCGGCGCGCCCTGATTCGTGGGCTTTGGGAGGACGAGGATTTCGCGCTCGTGCGCGCGTCCATGCGTGCGAGCCGCGAATGGACCCTGTCCGGAGAGGAATCAACCCAGATCGCTCGGGCTTGGAGCGTTTGGGATCCCGAGCGACGGTTGGCCCTCTTGCGCTGGATGCGGCCCGAGGCCTTGCCCGACGCCATCGCGCAGGAGTGCGCCCGCTGGTTGCAAGCGGATCCCCACGCCGACCCCTACTTGATCGAGGTCGTTTCCAAGCGCTTGCCCGCCGAAGCGGTGCGACCGTTGTTGCGCGCCGGATGGCGGCGGGATTTCGCCGTAGCGCAGGCCCGCTGGACCGCGCCGGAGGGCAGCGATCCCAACGCGGGCGTCGTGCGCTTGACGGCCTGGCTCACGGGCTTGGCGCGCGTTGATCGACCGGCCCTGCTCGATGGATGGGCGCAGGATTGGTTGCAACGGGTGGTGTTTTTGGCCGATCAGAATCCCGAGCGGCCTTCCTACGTGTTGGGGAAGGCCATGATCGCGCAGTTGGCGGGGTTCGAAGCCGGTCGCGTTTGGTTGCGCGAGCGAAGCACCAGCGCCTGGGCCTGGCCGCGCAGGTTGCGCGTGGAGCTGGCGCTGCAGTTGGCGCCCTACGCGCACGAGGAGGACTCCGCGGCCTTCGCGCGCTGGCTCCGCACGGTCCATGCGGAGGACTATCGCGGCTTGGGTGTGGTCCTGCGCGAACGTTGGTGGAAAGCCATCGCCACCCGACCGGAGGAGTGGCAGGAGAACTTGATCCAAGTGGCCTCCGACGCGCGCGCTGCGGGCACGGTGCGCGAAGCCGCGATGCGCACGCTGGCCGCACGCGGCGCTTGGGAACCTTTGTTCGCCATCCTCGCGGGCGAACGCCCCGGCGAAGGGGTTTGGCTCGCCGCCGAGGTGTTGGCGGAGCGCGCGGACGCCGCGGTGGGGGAGGCCCTGCGAGCTCGCTTGGCCCTCGCGGTGCAGCGCGTGCAGAGCGGCGCCCAGGAAGCGGAGCTGTCCGAAGAGACCTTGGTCGCCCTGCAGATCGCATTGGTCCAGGCCGGTCAGTGGACGGCAGAAGATGCCCGCTCCCTTCTGTTCGCGCCCAACCTGCGCCACCGCGAGGCGTTGCAGCAACGCTTGCGCGGGGCGACCAAGCCCGAACATTGGCCCCGAGAGATGCGTTTGTGCGCGCACCTCGCCGCGCAGAAACGACTCGCGGATGCCATCGACCGGGATCCGGAGCGCTGGCTGCGGTTGCCCGGGCCCTACCTGGCGAGCCTCGCCGAAATGGCCTGGATCGGGCGGGACCTGGAGGCCACCGCGCGCCTCGCCCGCATGGCGGAGATTGCCGTCGCCGGGGAAGCGGCCGACCTGGCCGGACGCGACGCGCACATCACGGTGCAACGGGTGCGTTTTTTGCTCGCGTGGCAAACCGAAGACTGGCCGCTGGCGCGCGCCTACAGCTTGCGCTTGTGGCATCTCGTGCAGCAGGGCGGGCAGGGTGCGCGACGCTTGGAGAGCACTTTAGGCGTGCTCGATTGGCGCCGGGGCGTGGATCCGGGTGCTGCCTTGGCGGCGGGCTCCTGGCAAGCGGGTGCATGGGCGGCCCTCGAAGCGCAACAGGTCGACAGCGCGCGTCGCTACGCTCGCCGGGCGGCCGTTTGGACGGGGCGCTCGCAGGTCGCGCAGGACACGCAGCGGCGCCTCGAGGACGCGCTAGCGAGCGTGCGTTAGCACGGGGCTTCCCGCAGGCTTTGTGGGGGATAAAAAACCCGCCTGGAGGTCGGGCTCTCGGGGCCCTAGCTCTACACTGCCCCTATGAGCCTCACGCACGTTTCCGCCCCCGAAGGCGCGCAGTTCGTCTTAGACGACGACATCGGTTTTGTGGCCCTCGTGGACCGCATGCAGCAGGATCCAGCCCTCAAAGTGGTCAACTCTGCGCGCATTTCCTACGACAAGCAAAAGTCCGACTACAGCGATGCTGATCGCAAGCTGACGAGCTTTTTGTGGGAGCACGGACACACTTCCCCGTACCGCCACAGCTTCTTCACCTTCCACTGGAAGGCGCCTTTGTTCGTGTTCCGCCAGGCGTTTAAGTACCAAGTCGGTTCGGGCTGGCGCGAGTTCGAGGTGGACGGCCAAAGCGTGTCCTTAGAGGTGTTCGACGTCATGTTCGACACCGACAAGGGTTGTTCGTGGAACGAGGTTTCGGGTCGCTACGTGAAATGGGAGCCGGAGTTTTACGTGCCCAAGGTGATGCGCTCCAACCCGCCCCATGGCAACAAGCAGGCTTCGGTCGACTTGCCCACCGACTTCGATCACGAGGGCGAACGCCAAGCCATGCTGGCGGACTGCCAACAAGCTTTCGCGACCTACCAAGCGCGCGTAGAGCGCGGCTTGGCCAAGGAAATCGC
>JAUHXY010000144.1 GCA_030426785.1 bacterium | reverse complement strand
TTGGCCTTGCTCAAAGAACGCATCGCCAACCCCAACCACTACGAGAAGATCATCATGCCGTGGAAGGTCAAAACCTTCCCCTCCGGCGCCCGCGTCACCACCGACCAAGGGCGCGAGTACACCACTCCGTTTGACATCGAGTCAGCGACCACCGAGCGCATGGTGTTGACCGTCACCAGCCCTGGGTTTATCACGCAGGAGATCACGATCGAGAAACCCCAAGACCTCGACATCTTCCTGTCGCGTACGCCGGAAAGCTCCTGGCAAGCGGAAGGGCGCGTCGATGCGGTCCCCGTGCCCTTCGGCCAAGACCAGATCGTCGTGGACCGGGATGGCGTGATCGCCCGCATCGGTACCGGGGAGAAGCGCGTTTGGACCAAGAAGATCCAAACCCTCTCCGGTGTGGCCCGCGCCCCGGTGTTTTTCCCCGGGGGCTCCGCCCGCATGCTGCTGGTGACCGAAGAAGGCTCCGCCTGGATCGTCAACGCCGACAACGGAGAGATGGAAGGTCCTTGGGATCTCGGCTCCCCGCCGCGCGTGGGTCCCTGGGCCACCAGCCAGCACATCCATGTCCTGCTGGCCAACGGGCGTTGGGCGCGTTGGCAATCGGCCCTGCAACCCGTCCTTCTCGAAGAAGGCGCCGCACCGCACACCGCCACCGAATCGGAGGCCGCCCGCTACGGGCCCAACAACGGCCTGCAGGTCGTACGGAGCCGCGAAGGCGAAGTGCGCACCCTCAAGAGCCGCTTCACCGGCTGGATCGCGGAAGCCACCGCGCGTGGGCTCGTGCTCACGCCCCCGGATGAACGCGAAGGATTCGCGATCGACCTGGAAGGGATGTGGACCTTCATGGCCTGGGAACCGGCCAGCAAAACCTACCCGGAAGGCCGCTTGTGGATCTCCGATGGGTTCGGGCTACGCGCCCTGATCCCGCGCGAGCGCTAGCTCCATCGCGCGACCGGCACCGGTCGCGCCCCATGACTCTCCGCGCCCGCTCTTCTCGAGCGGGCGCTTTGCTTTGCCGGGGGCTCGCTCGCCATCTACACTGCGGGCATGCAGGCAAACTTTCCCTCCACCAAGCGATGCCCGCGCTTGCGCATCGGAGCGCTGCTCGGCGGAGCCGCCCTATGGGCGATGACGGCCTGCGGAAGCCCGGCGAACTCGGAGTCACCTCCTGAAACCACCCCGGCTACGCCGGCGGTTCCGGTTTGGACGGCCTTGGAGAAAGGTTGGGACCTCGGCACAACGCTCAGCTTTCAAACCCGCTTCGAGGCTTGGAACCAAGTGGTTGGCCTGCAGTGGGAGGATGCGGCTTGGCGCGAATTGCTCGCGGCTTTGCGCACGCCAGCCGATTCGGGAGAGGCCGCAGAACGGGCCTTGCGCGCCGCGCTGTGCTGTTCTCTCGACCAGCGTCCGGGCGCCATCGAAGCGCTCTACGCTCGCTTAGAAATGCGTCTGGAGCCCGAAGTGCGCGGCTACGCGGCCGCCGAGATCGTGGCCGCCCGAGCGCTCGGGCAACGCCAGCCCCTGCCGCAACCTTGGTTGGACCCCTTGCGGGCCCTCGCCGTCGGCCCCCATCCCCATCCCGTATTGGACGTGCGCGTGGAATGCGCCCGAGCGTTCCTAGAAACCTACGACCCTTCCACGCGTCCGGCGCCATTGCGCTCGCAGGAGGTCTTGCGCTTTTTGCTGCGAGTCTTGCGGGCGGAAACTCCGGACCAACGCATCGACCCGCCCGATTGGAAGCGCGTGGAAACCTTGGCGTGGACGAAGGGCCGCGCGGCCCAAGTTCTGAGCGCTTGGGTCCCCGACGCTGGCGACTACACTCCGGACGGGAGTTGGCCTGCGCAAAACGCTTGGACGTCGGCGGTGGAACAGGCTTTGGGATTGGCTCGCTAGGAGCGCGCGAGCCGCTTACGGCCGAATGCGCGACATCATGCGCGGGTAAGGCGAAGCCTCCCGCACGTGTTCGATACCCGCGATCCAACCGACGACTCGCTCCAGCCCCAAACCAAATCCGGAGTGCGGCACGCTGCCGAAACGGCGCAGGTCCAGGTACCAGTCGAATTCCTCGGCCGGCAATTCGTGGGCGGCGATGGAAGCGAGCAGCTTGTCCAGGTCCTCTTCCCGTTGGCTGCCACCGATGATTTCCCCGACCCCCTCCGGTGCGATCATGTCCACGCACGCCACCTTGGTGGGATCGTCCGCGTCCTCCTTCATGTAGAAGGCTTTGATCGCTTTGGGGTAGTGCGTGATCATCACCGGTTGGTCGTGCAGAGCCGACAAGATGGTTTCGTCGGGAGCACCGAAGTCATCGCCAGCCACGAACTCCGACTTGGGGTGGTCGAGCAGGATCTGACTCGCCTCTTCGTAGGTCATGCGCGGGAAGCCGCCTTGGATCTTCTCCAGGGTGGCAAGGTTGCGTTCGAGGGCTTCCAACTCCGGCCGACGGCGGCGCAACACGTCCTGCACGATGCGCACGACGAGGTCTTCGGCGAGCTGCATGATGTCGTCCAGGTCCGCAAAGGCAACCTCGGGCTCCAGCATCCAGAATTCGGTCAGGTGCCGGCGCGTCTTCGACTTTTCGGCCCGGAAGGTGGGACCGAAGCAATAGACCTTGCCGAAGCCCATCGCGGACGCTTCCGCGTACAGCTGGCCCGACTGCGTCAGGTACGCCTTTTCATCTCCGAAGTAATCCACCTCGAAGAGCGTCGACGTGCCTTCACAGGCAGCCGGCGTGAAGACGGGAGAATCGATGCAGACGAAACCACGCTCATCAAAAAAGCTGCGGATGGAAGTGATGACCGCGTCACGGATGCGCAACACGGCCCACTGACGGCGCGAACGCAGCCAAAGGTGCCGGCGGCTCAGCAAAAAGTCCGGGCCGTGCTCCTTGGGGGTGATGGGGTACTCCTCCACCAGCTGATAGATGCGTCCTCCGGTGACCTTGATCTCATAACCGCCCGGCGCGCGCTCGTCCGCTTTGACCTCGCCCACCAACTCGATGCTGGACTCTTGACCGGCGCGCGAAACGGCCTCGAAGAGCTCCTCCGGAACGTCCTTTTTGAACAGGACGCACTGCACGAAGCCCGTGCCGTCTCGCAGCATCACGAAGTGCAGCTTGCCCTTCGAGGTCCGATTGTAGACCCATCCCCGCAGCGTCACGGTTTGGTCGGTGTGCTCGGCAAGGCGTTCGATCGTGGTCACGGTCATGGAGAATTGGCGTGGTGGCCTACCCGGCAGGGGCTCCGCTGAACGGGTGAGGCGGGTTTGGGGGTACGGCCGATTTTTGGGAGCGAAGATCCTAAGCGATCGTGCGGGCAATTCCGCCGGGTTTCCTAGGTGGATGGGCAGGGCTTGGGAGGGCGTTCGGCGGGCCGGGCCCGCGGCGCGCCTCTTGTCCCCTCTCCAGGAAGTAGCGCTTAGGGGAACAGGCTGTGGGATGGCCTCAGGTGCACTTCCCCCAGCCGTCCTCCCTCGATTTCTACCCGCCCTTTGTACAACGAGCCGGCCCGCCGGGCCTCCACGCGCACCTCGCCATCCGAGGACTCGAGGGCTTCCCAACCCTGGTCCGGCGGCAACAACTCGATGCGTTGGAATCCCATCGCCAACAGCCGCGCCCGTAGACGATCGGGCAGGGGCCAAACCCCGTCTTCGCGACGACCACCACCGCCGGCGGCCTGCTCGGAGTACTCCAGCAGCGCATTCTGGATACGCTGCATGCTGTCGCGCAGGTCCACGAGCAAGTGTTCGACGCGGCGCAGGTCCGTGCCGGAGTCTTGGGACTCCTTCAATTCCGCCAACTGCGCTTCGATGGCCTGCCAACGGTCATGGTCCGCTTCCCTAGGTCCCCTACCGGCGCCGTCGGTTAGGAGCCGCAGCAATAGGGACGCGATCCAAACCAACAGGGCCACGCCCAGGGTCAGGAGCAACAAGCCCACCAGGGTGGGCCAATCGGTGGTCAAAGCCAACTGCATGAGAGGAGCCTAACCGAAGCTAGCCGGGCCGAGAATGCGCATTTCCTAGCGGGCGGAGACTTTCCCCGTGCCCTGCCCTCAGGGCGTGCCTATCCTCGCACCATGATCCGCTTGCTCAGTCTGCTGGCCCTCGTCGCTCTGTTCGCGATCGCTTGGTCGCTGGGAAGCGCCGACCCCCGGCGTTTGGCCGCCTTCCAGGTAGGCGACGTGTTGGATCAGCCCGTCCAACGGCTAGCGGGTCCGGGAGCCGCAGAACTCTGGCAACCCGGAGATGCCGTGCTGATTGTAGATCCCGGTGCGAGTCTACCCAGGGCCGACCAGGACTCCCGCGCGACGATCGAGCGCATCGATGGGGATCAGGTCTTCGGCCCGGGGGGCGTGGTCCTGCCCGCAGAAAGATTGCAGTTGATCGCGTCCCACGCGGTCATCGGTCGCCTCCTGCGCCAGCTGGAACCGGACGATTGGCAACAACGCATTCGATTGGGCGACCTCCTGGTTCGCAGCGACGGGTCGCAAGGGCCCGTGCAAGCGATCGAGGACGGCGTGTGGGTGCTGGAGGATGGCTCCCGAGTGCCCTTGGAGGAAATCGCCGCATGGTGGGCACCCGACCGCAGCTTCCTGGAGGTGATGGATGCCACGCGCCTGACCGGTTCCGTTTTGCAAGCCGACGGGAAGGCCGGCACGAAACTGCGTTTGGGGGCGGTCGAAGCTGCGACCGACGGAGACGACTCCGTTGCGCTCCAAGACGCACGACTCTCTTTGGTACGCAAGCTGCGCTCGCACTTCTCGGGCGACGGCCTGATCGACCAAGATCTCACCAAAGCCACCGCAGATGGCGTGCGCTTTTCCGTCCAGCGAGAGGACACTTGGGGTCTGACCCTCAGCGCGGAGGTTGGGAGCAACGGATTACAAGCCATCGCCAGCCAAGATCGGCCCCTACCCAGCGCTTGGTCCCTGGCGCCCCCCTTGATCGCGATTCTATTGGCGATCTTGCTGCGCGCACCCGTCCTGGCCCTGCTGGCCGGGGTCTTGGGTGGCAGTTGGGTCGTCGTGGTGCTGCAAACCGGTTCGGTCGGCGCCATGCTGGGCGAAGGTACGATCGCCGTGGCCGATTCGTACTTGCGCACGGTGCTCTTCGATCGCTTCCGCTTCGAGATCATCGGCTTCGTACTCGCCATGTTGGCCATGGTCGGCGTCATGACCTCTGCCGGTGGGATCGCCGGTTTGATGCAGCGCATCGCCCACCTGGCAGGGAACGCGCGCAAGACGCAATTCGCCACCTGGATCATGGGGTTGGCGGTGTTTTTTGACGACTACGCCAACACCATCTTGGTCGGCACCACCATGCGCCCGTTGACCGACAAGGTCAAAGTCGCACGGGAGAAGCTGGCTTACATCGTGGACTCCACCGCGGCGCCCGTCGCGGGTTTGTCCCTCTTTTCGACCTGGATCGCTTTCGAGGTTTCGACCTTCCAAAGCGCCTTGCCCGATGCCGGACTGTCGGTCAACGACGGTTACGCGGTCTTTCTGCAAACCTTGCCGTACCGCTTCTACTGCCTCTTCACGCTGGCGTTCGTGGGCATGGTCGTGCTGTCCGGAAGAGATATGGGACCCATGCTGCGGGCAGAGCGGCGGGCACGCGCCGGACAGCTGCTCAACCCCGGCTCGAGTCCGATGGTCGGTAAGAGCGCAACCGAATTGGATGCGCACCCTTCGGTCACGCCGCAGGCGCGGGTGGCGGTGCTGCCGCTGCTCACGTTCATTGGGGTGACGCTGCTTTCGATCCTCTCGATCGGGGGGGCCTTTGGATCGACCGAGCTTGGCACGCTCCAGGGCTGGGCGAACGTCTTGTACGACGGCAGCGGCTCCGCTCCGCTCCTGTATGGGTCGCTCGCTGGACTGGCGGTAGCCCTCGCTTTTGGTATAGCTCAAGGCTTGCGCGCCGAACTGCTGCACGCCGCCTGGGCTTCGATCCGTTCGATGGGCGTCGCCTTGGCCATCTTGTACCTCGCGTGGATGCTGGGTGAGGTTTGCCAAGATCTGGGCACTTCGACCTACTTGACGGTGCAGCTCGGTGAATCGATCACACCGTTGGTGCTGCCGATCGTGTTGTTCCTGTTGGCCGCCCTGGTCGCGTTTTCGACCGGATCCTCGTGGAGCACGATGACGATCCTCCTGCCACTGGTGGTCGGGCTCTCGTTCCAACTGGGCTCTACAGCCGCCATCGGTGGCTTGCTGCTGATGGTGATGAGCATCGGCGCCGTCTTGGAGGGTGCGATCTTCGGGGATCACTGCTCGCCCATTTCCGATACGACGGTCATGTCGTCGATCGCCTCGGCATCGGACCACATCGATCACGTGCGAACGCAAATGCCCTACGCACTGCTGACCATGGGGGTGGCGCTGGTGATCGGGTACCTGCCCTGTGCCTATTGGGGCGCCGCGGCGGGGCCCTGGTTGCCCTTCGCCTGCCTAGGCTTTGGATTGGTTCTGCTGTTCGTGATCCTACGAACCTTTGGCGCACGGGCCGACGATCACGCGCCAGCCGCTTAAGCGGTTCGGCGGAACGCCGGCCAAGCGATCCAAATCGACAGGGCCCCCAGGATCGCTAACCAGGGCGTCCAAGGTGGTGCGGGCGAATGCGAAGCATCGCGGACCGGTGGGCTGCCCCAATGCACGCCGCCGCGAGCGGCAGCGCGCTCGCTCTCGGGAATCACGGAAGGAGGCAGCATTCGCGCTGCGTCGCATGCCATCGCGAGCTCCCTCGCCCATAGAGCTCGATCGCCCTGCACCTCGACTGCGGTCCAGAGAAGCCGCAGGCGTCCCGGCTCGATGGCGAGTACCGCCCCACCCGCCTGGGAGGCAGGAAGCGCGAACGCTCCGGCCGACGTAGGGCCGTCCGCCGGTCGTTGCCCCTGCACGCGAAAGCCACCACCATCGACCCGCGCCGATTCCAAGGGGCCTTCCAAGGGTCCAACCACCAGCTCCAAAGCCACGAACCCATCCTGCGGAGCATCGTCTTGCTCCCAAACCTGCAAGCCGCGTTCCGCGGCCCACAAGGCCACGAGCCGCTGCCATTCGGTCGGCCAAACACCCTGCGAAGCGCTGGAGGTTTCGGGGGATCCCAACCGCACCCACTGCGTCGGGGCCGGTTCGCGGCGCAAGGGTTCCCCGGGGGACGCCACCCATTGCTCGTCCCCCCACAGTAGCACGGGGCCGGGCACCGCTTGCCCGCCCGCGGCGATCCAACTGCCGTGTTGCCAGCCTGCGGGCGCGTCATCGGTCAGCCACACGACCCCCGGTTCATCTGGAGCTTGAGGTGGGTCGAAGCGCGCTCGCGGAGTGGACACAGGAGCCCAAGGGGGCGCAGCATCCATCGTGACCCAGCGACCATCCAACCACCGTTCGTAGCGAAAGTTGCGAGCACCTCGTTCGCGCTCCCAAAGGGCGAGCGCGACCGCTCCACGGCTGGATCCAGACTCGTGGGGCAGCTCCATGGAAGCGCTTTCGTCCACCAAAACGCGCCATGCGGGTTCCGCTCCGCGAACGGGAGGCTGCGGACCGAGCCATGCGCCCCACAGGGCCAACAGCGCCAACCAGAGCGCAAATGGCTGCGGCCAGCGCCGACGTCGGGCAGCACCACGGTCGTGCTTTCCTGCAGGCGTCCAGAAGCGATAGGCACCCGTATAGCGCCAAACGGGCCGGGGCGTGCGCGCCAACCACCACCAAGCCACCAGGAGCAGCGGTGCGAGCCCCATCACCCAAGGTCGATCGAAAGTCCAGCCCGACCCCATGGCCTAGCCCACCCCACCTTTGCGCTCCGCGATCGCGCGTAGCGCTTCTTCCCAGGGACGGCCCGCGACGTGCGTTGCGTAGGTCACGCGGTGTAGGGCGCTCCACGTGCGCCAGCGTTCCTCCCACGCGGCTAAGCGCTCGCGATAGTCTTGCCGCTGCGCATCGCTGGTGACGGGCAAGGGCTCGGCGGACGACTCAGGATCGAGCCAAACCACCGGCGTATCGGCGGGCGGCTCTATCTCGTCGGGGGCGAGCACCCGCACCAAAGTCCAATCGGTTTGCGCGCGTAAGCGTGGTTGTAGGTCGCTGGGCTCCAGATCCCACAGGTCACCGATGGCGATGACACGATCCTGTGCAGCGGGCAACCCTCGCAGGGCTCCCCGCAAACCGGATCCTCCTTCCGCGCGCAGGCCAAAGAGGGATTGGGAGAGAGCTTGCCAATCCCGGACGTTGCGCACGAGCCGCACGGAAACCGCGCCGTTCCCGTCGGCGCACACCAAGCGTACTTCCGAGTTCAGTGCGGCCCACAGGTAAGCGTAGGCGAGGGCGATCTCTACCGCGCTTTGCCACTTCCCCGGAGGCCCGACCGCCATCGAAGCGCTGCGATCGAGCAGCAGCGTGACACTTTGATGGGCTTCGCTGCGCGTCACCTTGACGAACGGTCGCCCACTGCGTGCCAGCAGGGCAAAGTCCAAGGCGCGCGCGTCCTCTCCCGCGCGATACGGCCGATACCCGACGAAATCTTGGCCCCGCCCGCTGCCCCAGTCGCGACCACTGCCCTCGGCCACCGCGCGCCGCCGTTGGTGCCACAAGGTCCAGGCGTCGAGCCGCTGCGCCCAATCCGGGGGCTGCGTTGCCGTGGGGCACGGCAAAGCCGGTCGCCGGGCGCTGCGCGGATTAGGCATCCCGCTGCACGGCCACGAAGGTCATGTCGTCTTCGCGCGATCCCTCGCAAAAGTCGAGCACCGCCTCAGACAGTTCGGCGACCAAATCCTCGGGGGTGCCGCCGCGGTGCCCCACGTCGGCCAAGACCGCACGCATCCCCGTTTCGCCAAAGAAGCGATCGGGATGGTCGGGATGGCGCGCTTCGACCAAACCGTCGCTGTAGATCAGCAACATATCGCCCGGTTCCATGCGCGTATCGATGGTGCACTCGTAGGCGTAATCCGCGGACATGCCGATCGCGACGTCATGCGCGTCGAGGCTTTCGATGCGTTGCTCCTTGGCACGCCACAAGAGCGGCGGCGGGTGGCCGGCGTTGACGATCTGGAGGCGCCCGTCGCCGTGCATTTGAGCCAGCACCAACGTCAGGAACATGCCCGCATCCATGCGGCTCGACAGATCGCGGTTGAGCATGCCGATCACTTGCGCGGGATCGGACACCACCCGCAAGTAGGCACGCAACCCCGCTTGGGCCGTCGCCGTCACCAACGCGGGTCCAATGCCGTGTCCGCTCACATCGCCGACCACGGCGCTCAAGGAACCCTCGCGAGGCGTGAGATAATCAAAGAAGTCTCCCGCCGCATGTTCCGCAGCGCGGAACCAACCGTGAACCGACCAGGGGGCGCAGCGCGGGCTTTCCGAAGGCATCAAGCCTTGTTGGATTTCCTCCGCGATCTCGAGGGAACGTTGCAGGCGGGCACGCTCCACCGCCATCTGGCTGAGGCGCGCGTTTTCGAGGGCGATGGCAATGTGCTGCGCCAAGGCGTGGAAGAGCGCCAAATCCGCGGCGGTGAACTCGCGCGTGGCCGCGGTCGAGTCCACGTACAGCACCCCGCGGGTACCGCGTCGCTCACGGCGCTCCCCCGGCGGGTCCACGGGCACGCACATGACCGCCCGCAGCTTGAGGTTCACCACGCTGGCACCCAAGTCGGCGGGCGTTTCCCCCGCTCGCACCTGGGTGCGCATCGGTACGCCGCTGTCGAGCACCTTCTTGACGACACTGGTGGAATACTTGACGTCCTCCAAGTCGACGCCGCCGCCCCGGGCCACGCGCACCTGCGGCTCCTCCTCAGCCCCAACAGGCAGCAGCAGGATGCCCCGTTCCGCTTCGGTCGTGGAAACCGCAGAGTCGACCACATGGCCCAAAAGGTCCTCCAAGTCCCGGGAAGCCGAAACGTTGGCGATCGCGTCGAGCAAGGCGTCGATGCGCCGGCCGTCGGCCTTGCGATCGGACGCGAAGATCGCCATCGAGGTCGGGGAGTCCTCGAAGCCGGGCTCCTCCTCCACGGGCACGGGAGGTACGGGAGGGGTCTTCTTGCGCTTCCAGATCGCCATGGCGGCTATGGTACCCCGAGAGCTGGGGAAAGTCCCCGGTCGGCGGCAGAGCCGCAGGCGGTCCCCGGGGACCGGGAATCCGCCGCAACGGGAAGCGAGCCGCTGCG
>JAUHXY010000143.1 GCA_030426785.1 bacterium | reverse complement strand
ATGCCAAACTGATCGTTAGGGTAAGCACCGCTGTAGAATCCGTCTCCATCCCCTTTCAGGCAGATTTCTTGACCACCGCTGAGGTCCAACTCAACGACCCAACAATCAAAGTAGCCGGGCATCGTGGCGATCGGATCGTAGTTGGGCAGGCCCATGCCTAGGACCCCACCGACGTTCAGTGCGGTCTCCGGGTCGAGGCAGGTACTGTAGAGGTTGTATAGCTGCACATCGACGTTCAGGGGTCCCATCGCCATGGAATCATCATCTACGCAGTAAGAGATCTCGATGCTGTTTACGAGGTAGGAATCTCGGTTGACCCCGGGCGTAGGGCTCGTCGTAGTCGGAATGCGACCCGCATCCACAAACGCAAAACTCGCTGTTTGATTCGCAATGCCGCCGGAAGTGAATCCACCCGTTACTGCTGTGTTGTTGTAGATGATGTCCTGTCCTAGGGCGAGAGCCTGAGGAACATTGCGCGTCCATGTGCCACTGGCCACGTGGTAGATGCCGCCATGCTGGGCAGGAGTCACTCTGGTATGAAAGCTGGACTCCAATTGCTGTGCCCCCCCGAGCGAGGTGAACACCCATAGATTGCTGGCAAGGAAGAAAATTCGGTAGGAGAGTGTCATGGTTGCTTCGTGTTTGAAAATCGAAAAGAGGCTGGTGTGTACGAGTGGGAGATCAAGAGTCCGTACCAACAAACCAGAGTCAGACCTACCCAAAATGCGCTGAGGGATTGCAGGAAAAGAACCTTTGCAGATCCAGGGCGCCTTCCCAAATGCAAACCGAGCTGTCATGTCTCGAACGATGGAATCTCCGATCTCTATGGGCGCAATCCCCGGGTTTGAGGCCGGCGAATCGAAACGCTCCAGGGAAACCATTGCCAAGAGAGATTGAGGGCAGCCTTCGCGCGGCGAGCAGCTCTGCCGGAATACCGTGCTGGGAGAGAGTTGCGAGGCTTCTCTACCCCCCAGCGCCAAAAAGCAAGGGCCGCCCCACCCGAAGGTGAGGCGGCCCGGATGCGAAGCGCCGCGATGCGACGCTCAGCGAGTCAACCTAGAAGGTGACGGTCAGACCGTTCGACAGGTTCGACTGACCCACGCCAGCGGGCGTGTCGCGGTACCACAACTGGAAGTGCCAGGTGGCGCCGCTCATGATCGCCGGCTGACCGGGGATCGGGTTTTGGGTCGGAACGTCGTAGCCGGTGCCGCCCGTCGAGGTCGCGGTGCCCACCAGGTTCTGGAAGACGTTGGACGCGTCGAACTGACCGATCGAGTTGGTGAGGGTACCGAAGTTGTAGCGACCGAATTGGTTGCCACCGGTGACCGACAAGCAAAGGAGACCGTTGCTGATCGGGATCGGGTTCACGGTTTCGGAAGCGGTGCCGATCAGCATGTAGCCGAACTCACCAGACGGGCCGCCGTTGACTTCCAAGTGCAGGCCAGAGCCCACGCCGGAGGTCAGGGTGGTACCGGTCAGAACGGCCGGAACACCATCGGAGTTGTTGTTGGCCGGGTCACAGAACGGCGTACCAACGCCGGTGTTTGGACCTTGCTCCACACAGTCGGTGGTGGTATCGGCTTGCAGCAGAGCGTACAGACCCGCGTTCGGCACGTGGCCAGTGGCCGTGCCGTTAGCAGCGCAACCGGTCGCGTTGGCGTAGCCACCGAACCAGTAGCAACCAGCGGCCTGCGCGGTAGCCGGACGATCGCCGGTCCACCACAGGTCTTCCTGGTCGAAACCGGAGGAGTTTTCGCCACCGGCGGTCGGGACACAGATTTCGGCCGGGCCGTAGTAGGTGTTACCACCACCGCTCGGGGTGGTCAGGCCACCGGTCGCGTTCGCGGTCCAGTTACGGTCGCCAGCGAGCAGGGGACCCACGGTGATCGCACCGAGGTAGCCACCCGTTCCGCCGGGATCGAACTTGACGCCGATACCGAACTGATCGAAGTCGATCGTTCCGTCGTAGACGCCGTCGCCGTCACCCTTGATGCAGATTTCGCCACCGCCGCTGAGGTCGAACTCAACGGTCCAGCAAGCGAAGTAGCCGGGAGGGGTCGTCGGGTCGTAGTTCGGAAGACCGGTTCCGAGGAATCCACCCACGGCGAGCGCGGTGGCCGGGTCGGCGCAGGAGGTGTACTGGTTGTACAGCTGCACTTCGACGTTCAAGGGGCCGGTCGCGCCGGAGTCGTCGCCCAGGCAGTAACCGATCTCAACGCAGTTCACGTTGTAGTTGTCACGGTTGGCCGTAGCAACGGGACCGGTCGAGGAGGGAATACGACCAGCGTCGACGAAGTCGAAATCGACCGTCTGGCTGGCGATGCCGCCCGAGGTAAAGCCGCCGGTGTTGGCGGTGTTGTTGTAGACGATGTCCGGGCCAAGGTTGACCGCTTGGGGGACGTTACGAGTCCACGTGCCGGTGGCGACGTGGAAGATGCCACCGTGCTTGGCGGGGGTCACCTTGGTGTGGAAAGAATTTTCCACCTGTTGGGCGGCGGCGGTGCCGCCCAGAATCACGGCGCCAGCCGCGATGAGGGAAGAACGAAGCATTAACCTGTCTCCTGGAAAGAGGTTGAGTAGGTAAGGGAGAACCGTCTAGAAGGGCCTCCACTCCCCGCGACGGAGCAAAAGGACACCGAGGTGTCGCTCTTGCCGCCTAGGAATCTCGGGAGAGCACCACTTGGACGGAACGCTGACGGGGCAGGTTCCCTCAGCTCCAGAAGCGTATCCGAATCTTTCCGATTGTGGGGTCGATCTCGCCTCGGCTGGGTAGGGAATGCCCATTTTGGGAACGCGGAACGGGTCGTTTTCCGGCGAAAACGGCCCGCAAACGGCCAAAACTCCGTCATTTACGGCCCCAACGGGTCGCAGGGGGCTTCGCGCTTTCGATCGAGAAACCGAGGGGCACCGGATCGATTAGGGACGCCGCACCGGCGCCGAACCATCTTCGAGGGAGGCCCAAGGCCGACCTCTGGGGTTCCCCACCGCTAGCCCATGCGCCGCGCGGCCATCAAAGCGGTCTCTTCCGGCCCAAAATGCGCGCTGGAAGCCCGCCGCCAAGCATCCTCGTAGGCTGCCGGCACCGGATCCGAAATCAGGGCGCCCCGCTCGATGAAGGGGTAGATCTGGAAGTAGTTCAGCACTTGGCGCTCGTCCACGCGCCGCATGATGTGCTCCGGGGTGATCTCCGACGGTCGATCGAGGCCTGCGGCCCCCACCAGCTCCAGCAGACTTTCGACGGTCTCGCGGTGATAGCGCTCGGTCCGTTTGGCCTTGTCCTCCACGTCGAGCCCCTGCACCAGCCCGGGGATTTGGGTGGCGACCCCCGCCGGGCAGTCGTTCGCGTTGCAGCGCCGCGCCTGAATGCAGCCCACCGCCATCATCATGGCCCGTGCGGAGTAACACAGATCCGCACCCAACGCGATCTTGCAGGCCATGTCAAAGCCCGTCGAAATCTTGCCCGACGCGATGATCTTGGTGCGCTCGCGTAGCCCGAAGCCCACCAGACAGTTGTGCACGAAGACCAAACCTTCGTTGAGCGGCATCCCCACGGAATTGGAGAACTCGAGGGGCGCCGCCCCCGTCCCGCCTTCCCCACCATCGACGCTGATGAAGTCGGGCTGGCTCCCCATCGCCCGCATGGCCATGCACAACGACATGAACTCTTCGGGCTTGCCAACACACAGTTTGATGCCGATCGGTTTCCCTCCGGACAACCGCCGCAATTCTTCGATCCAAAGCAGCAAGGATCGGGGCGAATCAAACGCGCTGTGCGCCGGAGGTGACAGTACGTCCTTGCCCATCGGCACCCCGCGAATCGCTGCGATCTCTTCGGTGACCTTGGAGGCGGGCAAGATGCCGCCATGCCCGGGCTTCGCTCCCTGCGAGAGCTTGACCTCGATCATTTTGACCTGAGATTGCGCGGCGGTCTCCTTAAAGCGTTCGGCGCTGAAGCCGCCATCATCCGCACGACAACCAAAGTAGCCGGTCCCGACCTGCCAAATCAGGTCCCCGCCGGGCTTTTGGTGGTACGGCGAAACGCCGCCTTCCCCCGTGTTGTGTGCAAAGCCACCGCGGGCCGCACCCGTGTTGAGCGCCAACACCGCGTGACTGGAGAGGCTCCCATAACTCATCGCGGAGACATTCAGCAAGGAGGCCGAGTACGGCTGTTGGCAAGTTTCCGCGCCGATCATCACCCGTGGGATCTCGTGGCTGGGGTGTTTGGCGTTGAGCGAGTGCGCAATCCATTCGTAACCGTTGGCGTAGACATCCGCTTGCGTCCCAAAGGGCAAGGTATCCAGTTCCCCTTTGGCCCGCTGGTAAATGACCGAACGCTGCTCGCGGTGAAAGGGTTTGCCATCCTTGTCCGACTCGACGAAGTACTGCTGGATCTCCGGCCGGATCAATTCGAAGAGGTAACGGAAATGCCCGAGCAACGGAAAGTTGCGCAAGATCGCGTGCCGCCGTTGCGTGATGTCGTACAGGCCGATGCCCCACAGCACCACCATCAAGCCCACCAAGAACCAAGCCCCAGACCACAACCACGTCCAAGCCACACAGGCCAGGGTGATCACGGTCAACACGGTAAAGATCGGTGCGCGCATTGGGCTAAGCCACCTCCATGAGCACTTGCAACTTGATGAAATCCACGTCTTGGATGCGCACAGCGATGGCGTACCCCTCGGTGAAGGAGAGCATGCGGCGGCCTTGGCGCACGGTGAGGGTGGAGCCGTTCACCTTGGGCAGACTCCCGATGCTGCGCGAAGGGATGAAGCCCGTCACGTTGTAGTCGGCAAGGTGCACTTCCATGCCACCGCGCGAAACGCGCAGGACCTTGCCCTCGGTTTGCGTTCCCACGTGAGGCTCCATGAACTGGCACACCTTCAAGTCGCCGATGGCAATCTCCGCCATTTCGGCCACTTCGGACTGCGCGGAGCAATGGCCTGCCACCTCGGTGAGATCGGGCAACCAACGACCGTCTTTCAACTCCTCTTCCGCTTCCGCGCCGCGCGCTAGCAGAGCCGTCAGCCAGCGGTGCACGATCAGGTCCGGGTAACGACGAATCGGGGAGGTAAAGTGCAGATAGGCTTCGCGCGCCAGCCCGAAGTGCGTGGCCACGTCCTCGTGGTCCTTGACCTCATACACCGCCCGTTCGACCAGGCTCATGATGCGCGGAATCAACGACTCGGCGTTGGCCTTCGTGCGCGCTTGCCGGATCAAGCGCCCCACATCGCGGCCCGTCAAGCGCTCCTTGTCGGGGACCCGCAGTCCAAACTCCGCCAGCATTTCGGCGATCTGCTCGATCTCTTCGGGGTCTTTCTCGGGGTGTACGCGATAGATCGTCGGCAGGCCACGCTCCCGGAAAAAGTCCCCCACCGCTTGGTTGGCCGCCAAGGCGGTTTCTTCGATCAGGGTGTTCGAGAAGTACTTGGGGTAGTCGACGATCGCTTCTACCTCGAAGTCCGGGCCGAAGACGAACTTGCGCTCGCGGGATTGCATGCGCAGGGAGCCCTTGGCATCGCGCAGCTTTTGTTGGGTCTTGGTCCAGCGCTCGAACAGCCGCAGATCAGGCTCTAAGTCCCGCAAACGTTCGGTTTCGGGATGGTTTTCACCGTCCAGGAGTTCTTGCACGGCACGGTAGGTACAACGGCGTTGGCTTTGGATGACGCTCTTCGCAATGCGATAGGACTCGCGTTGGCCCTGGGCGTCGAACACCATGTGGACAGAAAAGGCCAACCGCGGCCGATCGGGTACCAACGAGCACAATCCGTTGGAGAGGGCCTCCGGCAACATCGGCACGACCTGATCCGCGAGGTACACGCTGGTGCCACGAGTCAGGGCCTCGTCATCGAGCGCCGTGCCCGGCACTACGTAGTGCGATACGTCGGCAATGTGCACGCCCACTTCAACGCGGCCCCCATCGAGGGAACGGATTTGGATGGCGTCGTCGTAGTCACGCGCGTCCTTGCCGTCGATGGTAAAAATGCGCTCCTTACGCAGGTCTTGGCGGCCTTCCCAATCCGCAGGGGTCGGGTCGGGCGGCAACACCTGCACCTCTCGGAGAACGTCGGGCAAAAAGACCGTGCGCACGCGGAACGAACGCAACAAGCCCATCTCCTCGCTCTCCACGTCCGCGTAAAACGGCGGGCCCGCTTCCATTGGGCCAAACGCGGGCGGACGGTTGGCTACGCGCGAACGGGCGCCCGCTTCCGCATCGGGCAGGGCCTCCAGGGCTTCCCCCTCAAAAGCCTCCTCCTGGCCGGCAACCGTCCAGCCACGGCCCTTGTCGTCCTTCCGTTCGCTGGGAGAGCCCCCTTTGGAGCGCAATAGGTCGGCAAAGCTGCCGAATTCTCCCGCCCCTTGATCGGAACCCTTGCCCGCTCCATGGCTGGCCCCCTTATCGGGCCCAGAGGCGGAGCCTCCCTTTTTCGGCCCTTTGCCTGATGGTCTTCTGCGCTTCCCCTTCGACATGGCGCGAGCATAGCGTGACCAGCCGAATCGATCGAAGCCCTGGCCCGGAATGCCGCCCGACTACTGGATGAAGGTCACTTTGCGGAATCGGGCCGGGGCGGCCCCGTGGCTCATCTCAGCGATCTGGTAGGGGTTGCCCTTCCCGCAGTTCGGGACCCCGAACACCTGGAAGTGGGCCGGTCCGCAGACCGCATCGCAGCGGTTCCAGAAATCGGGCGTATTGCCCTGGTAGGTCGGTTGCCGCAGCAAGCGCCCCGGCTGGCCATCCTTGACCTCCCAAGCGGCCTGGCAAGTGAATTGGAAGTTCAAGCGGCGCTGGTCGATCGACCAAGTCCGGATGCCATCGACCAACAGGGCTCCGTCTTCGGTGTCCCGCAGGAGCTCCTGCAAGTCCCAGTCCCCCGGCAACAACGACAGGTTCGGAATCCGCACGATCGGCGGGTTGTACCAGCCCTCCGCCCGGCTCGAACCGCGGCTGCGGCGGTCCCCCGCACTCTCGGCCCACTCCCGGTCGGAGCTCAAGCCTCGCAACACCCCGTTTTCGACGATCGGCCAGCGTTGGCTTTCGACCCCGTCATCGTCCCAGCCGCGAGTATCCAACCCGTGCTCGAGATGTGAGTTGGCTTCCAGGTTGACGGTTTGGGCTCCATAGGTGTGGTGCCCCACCATCTCGCGGTTCACGAAGGAAGCCCCCGCAAAATCGATTTCGTGGTCGAAAATGCGGTCCGCTTCGGTGGGATGGCCCACCGATTCATGGATTTGGAGTGCCAATTGGCTGCCCCCCAAGATCATGGTGAATTCCCCCGCCGGACAAGCCGGTGCGGAGCACAAGGCGGTGGCTTCTTCGCCCATGCGCGGCGCGGCGCCCACCAAATTCATGGCTTCGATATGCTCCCAGCCACCGGATAGGTACTGGCCACCCAGCGCCGGATGACTGCGGGTTTCGACGTGACCATGAGCGCTAGCGGTCGCGGTCACGTGTCCTCCGACGCGCATCAACACCTGGTGCAGGTTGGCTCCCTCCGAGGAGGCCTGCCATTGTTCTTCGCGACGTAAGGAGACCATGGCTTCGCCCACGACTACTTCGGAACGCACGCGCGCCGCCGCTTCCGCCTCCCGCAGAAGTTCGATCTTCTCTTGCAAAGGTATGCGGAACGGGTCCTTTTCCACGGGTGTGGCGAAGTGCCCGACATGCCCCGCTTCCTCGGCCAACTTCACCGGTTGCGTGCGCGCAGCCTGCAGATCGCGGGCGGCTTTGAACGCTCGTCGCGCCACACCCGGCAACACATCGGCCAGGTCGCGCGGCACGGCCGGCGCAGCGGCGAATCCCCAACAGCCGTCCTTGAGCACGCGGATCCCGATGCCGAAGTCATCGGGTGCGTCGGCTTGCGTCAACTGACCGTTGCGCACGCCAAGCTGTTCCTGGCTGAGGCGCACGATGCGCGCGTCCGCATATTGGGCTCCCGCCCGCAAGGCCTCTTCGACCGCTTCTTGGGCCAAACGATCCATCGATTGCGTCGTCATGGAAACACTCTAGAAGGCGGTGGTCGAGGTGAAACGGAAACCGTCGATGCGCAAGGCCGGGCACAGCACTTCGCCCCCGAACAGCGCACCAGCGACTTCGAGCTGGTTGCCGATGCCCTTCACGCGGGTCAGGGCGCGCACCAAGGATTCGGTGAAGCGCAGATTTTGCACCGGATGGGTCACGCGGCCCCCTTCGATACGGAACGTGCCCCCGCGCGTCATGCCCGTAAAAACCATTTCCCGCGGCTCCATCAGGTTGGTGTAGTGGAATTGATGGACGAGTAGTCCTTGGTCCACCGATGCGATCAGTTGCTCGACGGATTGGTGTCCGGGGGCCAGCACCAACTGTTGCGGGCGCGGGCCTTCGGAACTGGGCTGGGCCGGCCCATGGCCGGTGTTGGTCAACCCTAGGCGCCGAGCCCAGTGCGCATTCGTGACGGGCCCGGTGAAGGCACCGTGGCGCAACAGGTCCGTGCGCAAGGTCGGCGCGCCCTCTCCATCGAAAGGAATGCCCGGATACAGCTCGTGGTGCACGTCGTCCATCAAGCACAGGCCGTCGGGGAAGATGCGCTCCCCCACGCGGCCGCACAGGGGCGAGCGAGATTCGTGATACTCCTGAGCGCCAAAACCACGGTAAGCCATGCCGAGCAGAAGCGCGCTCACCGCCCGCGGCATTAGGATCACCGTGTACTCCTGGGCCGGGATCGGTTGGGGCGCGCGGGCGGCTTGGGCTCGCTCGACGGTGCTCGCGATCGCCTTCGACACATCGAGTTTGTCGACCGAGGCGTGCACGATTTCGGTGGAAGCGGCCACCGAGGAATTCTTCTGGTCGTATGCGGTCAACGCAAACGAAGCACGCGCCTTCGCGCCGTGGGCCACGCGCCCCGCCGAATTGACCAAGGTGCGCGTGAGGGCGGTGGTCTGCACGAGTCCCGCCGTGGCGAGTCCGGCCGGTTGGGCCGCAGCCTGGGCCGCTTCGATCCAAGCCCGCTTTTCGCGGAAGGTGTGGTCTTGGGTTGGCCGCTCCAGGGCGCTGCCCGGAATGGTGACGGCCCCCCCCAGCACATCCCCTTGGGCGACCGGGTCAGCGTGCTCGGCTAAGGTCAGCGCCCGCTTCAAGGTGGCCCGCATGTCGTCGGGGTCGATCGTGCCACAGGTAGCGCGCGCTTCGCGCAAGGCGCCGTTTGCCTGCACGCGCACGCGCATGGCGACCTCGTACTTCTCCCGGTCCGCGTTTTGCGTCGGGCCGTGGCAAGCGAAGCGCACGAAACGGTCTTCGACCGCGAGCAGAGAAACTTCGGTTTGCGCCGCGGGGCTTTGCTCGACCATTTGCTGGCATAGCTCGACGGCGTGGTCGTTGGAAAGGATCGACATGGGAAGGCACGCCCCGTGCGGTTCCAGGGTCGTGCGCGATCCGTACGACGCCTAGCAGGGCGCCCTTAATGTAGCCACGGAGAAGGCAGGTGCCAACTCCACGGGGTCGGCATCCACTCGGAAACGGGGGCGCGCCCAGTCCTGCTCGCTCGCCACGCTTCCCGAAAGTGGTCTGTGCGCGGGGCGTGGGGATGCGAGCCGGTTCGGCCTACGCTCCCGGCTTGACCACGAAGTTGACCAACTTGCCCGGCACGACGATGGTCTTCACGATCGTTTGCCCCTGCAAACGCTCCGCGATCGCCGCTTGCGCCAAGTCCGCCAACGTGTCTTTGTCCGCATCCATCGGAGCTTGGGTCCGACCGCGCACCTTTCCCATAACCTGGACGACCAGTTCGAACTCGTCCTCCACCAAGTAACGCTCCTCCACCTGCGGCCAAGGCGCGTAGGTGACGCTCGGAGCGTGCCCAAAGCGTTCCCACAATTCTTCGGCCAAATGCGGGGCAAACGGGGCCAACGCACAGACGAAGCGCTCGCCCAAGCTACGATCCATGGCTGCGGGGTTTTTTGTGGCCACGTTCAAGAACTCCATGAAGGCCGCGATGGCCGTGTTGAAGTTGAACTGCTCGAAGGAGTCGTGCACCCGTTGCAAGGCCTTGTGGAAGGCCCTTTCCAGCTCCAGAGTTGTGCCCTGCGGATCCCCGGAACGACCCGCCAACAGGGCCGGGCGCAGGGGCTCCTGGCTGTTTTCGTCGACGAACAGGCGCCACACCCGCTCCAAGAAGCGCCGGGGTCCGGGGACGTCCCGATCGTTCCAAGGCTTGGAGTCGGCCAACGGCCCCATGAACATCTCGTACAACCGGAAGGAGTCCACGCCGTACTGCTCGCAGACCGCGTCGGGGTTGACGACGTTTTTCAAACTCTTGGAGATCTTCGCGACGATACGCTCGACCGGGCTGCCGTCCGATTTCAGAACCGGCGGCTCGGCTTCGCCGTCCACCTCATCCACGGCAACCAACCGACCGGTGGCATCCTTGTAAG
>JAUHXY010000142.1 GCA_030426785.1 bacterium | reverse complement strand
CGCAGGAACGCGGGCAGCGTTGTTGCTCTTGGTGGAGCGCTTGGAGCACGAGCCCCGGGAGAAACTGTTGCTCGACCTGTTGCCGCGCCTGCAAGCGATGACGGGGCACAAAGCGGGGCGTCACGCTGCCGCTTGGCGGCGCTACGCGCAAGATCTGCCCGCGGACTGGAAAGCGAAAGCGCCCGCTGGAGATCCCTACGCCGAGCCGCCGGAACTGGAAGAGGCGAGTCGCGTCAACACGGCGGGCCTGCCGACCCACTCGGATCGCATCGTGTACCTGATGGACTTCTCGGGCTCCATTTGGAACGAGCGGGCAGGGGGCAAAACCCGCAAGGAACTGCTCGATCCTATCTTCGATCGCACCCTCGACGCGCTCGCGCCGACCACGCGCTTCAACCTTGGTCCCTACACCGGCGAGGTGAAGCCTTGGCAGGATGGGTTGGTCGACGCGGATGCTCGCAAGGTGCAGGACGCCCATCGTTTTCTGGACGACATCAAAATCACTGGGCCCGGCGACTTTTATCACGCGGTGCAATGGGCCAAGGGCGATGGTGAAATCGACACGATCTGCGTCTTGACCGACGGAGCGCCTTCGGGGGGCCGTCGCTGGGACATGCAGGCCATGGTGGACCTCTTGTTGGAGGAAAACCGGCTGCGCCCCATTCGTTACGACGTGGTGTTGGTCGACGCGAGCAAGGGGTTGACGCGCCATTGGCAGCGCCTCGCTACCGAAACCGGTGGCACGGTGCAGTCGGTGCGCTTCGAGGGCCAATAGGCCGCGCGACTAACGTTCCTTTTCGAACAAGCGGAACTGGAAACGCCCGCGGGAAGCCTGAAGCGGACGCAGCAACCCTCCGGCGAAACGAGCGCCGCCGCGCACTAGCTTGCCTTTCGTGGGGGAGAAGTTGCGGGTGCGGAAGGCGAGTTCATCGGGTTCCGGCGCGGCTTGGAAACCGAGCCGATCGCGCAGTTGCCAGCCCGCTTGGGCGGCCTCCGTTTCGATCGTCTCGCTGGCGAGGGCCTGGAAGGGCCCCACGTTGGGGTCGGGGGACAGCACGTACTCGACCCCTTGGGGACCACCTCGCCGGGCGCGCATGGACTCGGTCCAGCCGTGGAACGAGCGTTGGTTGACAAATCCAACCCACAGGAGTCCGCCCGGGCGGACCCACTCCGCCATGGCTCGCCACAAGTTGCGGCGATCGTCCGCGCGCAACCCCTCGAGGCGGAAGAGACACGAAACCAAGTCGAAGCTCTCGGCCGGCGGTTCCGGGAAATCGGGGCCCGCGGTCGGCCACGCCAGTGCGCGTCCCTTGGGGTAAACACGATCCGCGCACCAGCGCGCCACTTCTTGGCTACGCTCGACCACGTCGAAGTGATAGGCCCGCCGCTTTTGGCTGAGCGCTTCGGTCAAGATGCCGGTGCACGGCAACACATCGAGCCAGCGGGGGGTGGCGCCTTCCTCCAGATCGCGCGGAATCTCCGGAATCATGGTTTGCAACGCGGTTTCCAAAGCGCGCCGCTCCCAAGGCCGCGGTTTGTTGTGGCGCAAGCCGTTCAAAACGCGCGCCCGCTGGTAGATCGCAAGCAGGTCGGGTTCCCACGCTTCGGGATCCACCGAGGAGGGGATCGGCCGACCCGCGTAGTGGTTGTAGTGGGTTACTTGTGCGAGGGGGCGGCGTTTGGGACCTCGCTTCGGCCGAATCTTGGCGTACCCCAAAGCGAGCACCGCCACCACGCGCCGATCGAGCGGCAAACCCACCAGGTCGCGCACCGCCTGCGCATCGCCCATCTGCGTGATCCAAAACGTGCCGAGCCCCAGGGCTTCTGCGGCCAGGCTCATGTTTTGAATCAGCGCGCTCGCGCTTTGAATGTTGGCGTAGTTCTCTTCGCTGAAGTCGCGACCGTAGGCGACGATGATGTTGACCGGTGCGTTGCCCATTTGGGCGGACAATTGCGCGAGGCGTGCGTTGCGCTCGGGATCATCGACCGCGACGAGGTCCCACATCTGGTAGTTGCAGGAGCTGGGAGCCCAAATGCCCGCGTGCATGACCTGGTCGATCAGATCGCGAGGCACCGCTTGGTCGGTGAAGCGGCGGATCGAGCGGCGCGAGTACAGGACTTGCCAAAAGTCCTGAGCGGGCAAAGGCTCCAACGGGTGCCAGCTGCCATCGTCGGGCTGCTGACCTCCGCGATCGCGGATCTGCGGTTCCTGCGGGCGCGACGGTTCGCGACCGGATTCGTCCGGGCTGGGGGACGTCATTCGCCGCTATTGGTAGCGCTTGCCCCGGTATTCGATCCAACCACCTGGCTTGCTGCGCGTCGGTCGATCGGCTTTGTGGGTGAAGTGGATCACCCCACCCTTTTCATTCCACTCGTAGCGGCCTTGCAGCTTGATACGATCCCCTTTCTTGAGACCGGTCACGTAGGGGGCATCGTCGATGTTGTGGGCGACTTTGACGGTCAGGTCGGGGGCCAGTTCCAAGAGGAACTGCTGGTGCCGAGGTTCGTAGTTGTCGTCGGGCAGGATGTGGGCGACCTCGCCTTGCGTCGTCACCCAGACTTTGGACCGTTGGGCATTGAATTGCTGGCGGACGAAGTCGACGCCGTCGTCGGCTTTCTGCGTGGCGGCCGGGTCCGGTTGCGCGACGGGTTGGGTGCCGGAGGTCGAATCGCTAGCTTTGGGCGGATTGTCGCGGAGCTTGCCCGTATCCGCGTTGCGCTCGGGGATGCGGAAGTCGCCGGAGTCCTGGCCTGCCGAGTCGGTTTGGCGACCGTCGTCCTGGGATTCGGCCACGGTGCCCGCGCCCGGATCCTGGTTGTCTTTCAGCTTCGCCAGAATGTCGATACCGGTGAATTTTTGCACCAGGTACGCCACCCCCAGGGCGGCCACCAACAAGACGCCTTTCAGGCCGCCGGCGAGGCCCGCTTGCTTGCTCTTTGCGCTCATAGTGCCCTTAGCCTAGCGGGGTCCCTTCGCCCTCGTCTACGCGGGATAGGGAAACCGCGCAAGGGAACCGAATCTTCAGGTTGGGTTGCGCCGCAGCCTCCTGAGCCCAGGCGTTAGGCTGTGGCCATGGGCATCGGGTCGAAGAGCATGCGTTGCGCCTTGGGGTGGGGACTGCTGTTGGCAGCGGCGCCTGCTTGTTCCTTGCTGCCCGTCACCAAGGCGGTCGCGTTGCCGCCCCCCGAACGCTTCGATCCGGGTCCCGGTGAGCGCCGCCAGCACAACGCGGACGGTCAGGTCGTGGCGATCGAGCAGTATTGGGTCGACGAGCAAGGCAAGACTTGGCGCCACGGAAAGGAGTGGGAGTACTGGCCGGACGGCACGTTGCGCTCGGAACGGGAGTTTGCTTGGGGCGAGCCCAGCGGCGTTTGGCGTACCCATTGGCGCGATGGAGCCTTGCGCTCCGACCACACGCTAGAGGAAGGGGTCAGCACGCCGATGGTGTACTTCCATCCCAACGGTCAGCGTGCTTCCGAGGGGTTGGCGCAGCGCGGACGGCGTGAAGGACCGTGGACCTACTGGTACGCGGACGGAACGGTCGGCAGCAGCGGATCCTACTGGCAAGGCGAGCGCCACGGCCCATGGCGCGAGTTCCATCCCGACGGCTCGTGGAAGAGCTACGGTCATTACGACCGCGGCGACAAAGTCGGGTCGTGGTGGTACGGCTACGCTGGCCAACACACCGGTAGCGAGCCGCCCGCGCCCCGTCCCAGCGAATAGTCGTCGGCGCGCAAGCGGTTCGTCGCAGCCCGAAGCGGGGCTTTCAGCGCCCGGTGATGCGATAGGGGAAGCGCCGCCGCCAACTGCGCGCGAATTCCATGCGGATCAAGCGCTTGCGTCTGGGCTTGGGGAAGCGCCGCGTCCCGACGAGCGCCAGGGCACGCGCGCTGGAATGGCCTTGCGCGCGAAACCCGTCGTAGCGCTTGCGCCGTTCCCCGACCTGTTCGTGCAGCTGCGTGATGCGCAAGGTTTGCGGGGAGGGGGTCAGACTGGGGAAACCCGCCTTGTCGACGGTCACACCCCAATCCGCGAGGCGTTCGGTGAGCACCGCTTCGAGTTGACGCCCTAGGGCTTGGGTGTCGCCCACCGTCGCGAGGGTCGTTTCGCGCAACACCTCCTGGACGCCCAAAGTCAGCATCTGCAGCATGCCCTCTTCCAGCTCATCGATCTCGATGACAGCTTTGCGCACGTCGTGGATGTGGTAGACCACGTTCGCGTCGGCGAGGTACACGAGCCCGTCGCGGTTCACGACGCGCTGGCTAGGCAAATCCATGGTGCGCGACCGAATCGGGACGATCGTGACCTGCTGCAGGAAGGGGATCAGCGGCCGAAAGCCGTGATCGAGTACCGGACCCGCCCGCCCACAAGTGAACAACAAGCCCGCGTAGCCGGACTGCACCTGTACGCCCATGGCGCGCACGAGCGCACCGATGGAGGCGGCGGCGATGACCAAAAGCTCGTCGCGCGACTCGTACAGAAGTCGTTCGATGAATTGCCGCCAAGCCGACTTGCGCGGCGGCTCTTGGGGGGGGGCTAGGTGTCCGCGGGAGAACGACCCGCTGCGCGGCGTCCGCACGGCCTACAGCTCCCGTTCGCTCGCGCCCGTGATTTGCTCCGGCGCGTCGTCGGGGTGCACCGATACCACCGCTCCGCTGATCAGGGCAACGGCCGCTTCTTCGGAGAGTCCACCTTGCTGCAGCCTTCGGAACAACGCCTCCTTTTCCAGGGCGAGCATTTCGAGCTGGGTGATCTCTAGCGAGGTGGGGGAGGGCGAGAGGTTGGAGAAACCGAACTGCAAGATACGCACACCCCATTGGTCTTCGGTATCGCGCAGCCGTTCGCGCACCTCCTGGCACATGCCGTCCACGTCGGTGACCGTATTGCGGTCGCGGGCCGAAACCACCTCCTGCACGGCGATGACCACGCGGTTTTGTAGGCCTTTGACGAGGTCGTCCACCTCGATGAGCGCCTTGCGCAGGTTCACGATCTGGTAGACCACCTTGCAATCCACCTCGTACACGAGGTTGTCGTCGATCTGGATCACCTGCGGAGACAGGTCCAGGGTGGTGTGTTTGGTTTCCTCGGTGCGGAAGGTCTGGATCAGGGGCACCTTGAAGTGCAGCCCCGGGCCGACCACCGCTCGGGCTCGCCCCAGGGTGAAGCGCAGCGCGTGCTGGCCGTCGTTGACAATGGTGAAGAGTCCGGTGAGTGCGCCGAAGAGGTCGAGGGCCATTGCCGCGAGGAGGGGGAAAGCGTGGGAAAGCTCGTCATCGGAGGGTTCCTCCAGGGGGCGAGCGGAGCGCGAGCAGCGAACGGGATGCCCGCCGAGGCGTCAATGTAGCTTCCGGGTCCGCCAAATTGGACCCTCGAGATGGAGGGCGGAGCTCCTTCCGCGCCCGGTTGGAGCGATCGGGTCCGCTGCACCCGAGCGCTGGCCTGCAGCGTTCCGCCCGGCACCGGCTTTCGTTAAGTTCCTCTGCGCCTTTCTTGCGCTTGTGCGTCCCACGGCCCGCCAGCCGGACGGCGAGCTCCCTTGACCCCCACCTCCAACCCCGATGGACGCTCCCTCCCCCCGTTTACCCCGCATCCCCCGGGATCGGGCCCAGGATTATGAAGCGTCGATCGTGGCGCGGCGGCGCGCCCTGTGCGAAGGAGCGGCCGGGCGTCCCCTGCACCACGCGGCCGGCGAACCCGTGCCCACCGAAGCCGCCAAGGGCAACATCGAAAACCTGATCGGCTATCTGCAGGTGCCGCTGGGCATCGCCGGACCCCTGTGGGCGCACACCTCCAGCGGGTCGTGCGAGGTGTACGTGCCCATGGCGACCACCGAAGGCGCCATGGTGGCCTCCTACTCCCGCGGCATGCGGGTGATGAACCTCGCGGGCGGTGTGCGCACGCGCGTTCTGGCGGACGGTTTGTCCCAGCACCCTATGCTGCTGTTTGCGGACGGCGCGGGTGCGGAGCGGGCTGGCCGCTGGGCACAGGAGAACCAGCGGGACCTCGCCAAGATCGTGGAGGGCTTGAGCCGCCATGGCCGCTTGCAACGCATCGAGCCCCAGGTGATCGGCCGGCGGCTGTTGCTGCGGCTCGTGTTTTCGACCGGGGATGCGATCGGTATCAACATGGCCGCCAACGCGAGCGACCGCATCGCCGCGCACGTGGCACAAGCCTGCGGCGCGGAGCGCTACTACGTGCACGGCCAAGACGTGGAAAAGCGCGCCAACGCGCGGGCTCTGGTGGAAGGCCGCGGGCGCAGCGTGCTGGCGGAGGTCAGCGTGCCTCGCGCGGTCTTGCTCGAGACCCTGCGCGTCGAGCCCAAAGCGTTGGCGGACATCCACCGCACCTATTGCGTCGGGTATGCCCAAATGGGCACGCAGAACTGGGCGGTGCAGATCGCGAACGGCTTGGCGGCGGTATTGCTCGCGTGCGGCCAAGATGTGGCCTATCTGACCGAGTGCGCCACTGGTTGGCTCGACCTGGAGGTGACCGCTAGCGGGGATTTGTACGCCGCCCTGACCTTGCCGAACCTGATCGTCGGCACCGTAGGGGGTGGAACCAGCCTGCCAGCGGCCCAAGAGTGCCTCGACGTGCTCGGCTGCCGCGGTGCGGGCAAGGCCCAACGTTTCGCCGAACTGCTCGGGGCCACCGCCTTGGCGGGGGACTTGTCGTTGATGGCCGCCTTTTGCCGGCACGAGTTTGTCGCCGCCCACGAACGTTTGGGGCGCAACCGCCCCGCCCAAGACGCATGAAAACTGCCGCGCAAGCAAAGCCCACTCGCCGAGCCTGGCCGGAATTTTGGGTGCTGGGCCTGCTCCTGCTCCTGATCGCTGTGGTGGCGGGGCACTGGTTCATCTACCACGGGGCCGATCGGGAATGGGCTCAATGGCTCTATCGCCGCGGCCGCTTCGGTGCCGTGTTGTTGGCTTGCGGGTTGGGGGCGCTCGGCATCGTCACCGCGTTGCTGCGCCCACCGCTGATCCGGCGATGGCGCCTGGAGGGCATCCTCTTGGTCTTGCTCGTCATCTTCTCGGCCCCGATTCCCTACGCCTACCCTTCGTCTCGACGGGATGCGCCCAGCGAAGTGCACCTGCAGTTTCCGCTGCGCGGGCAGTGGCGGGTGCTGGCGGGCGGGCGCGTGGGAGCCCACAACCCCTTGTCCCTCGAGCCGGATCGTTGCCACGGTCTGCTATTGGCCAAGGAGGTCGACGGGCGGCGCTGGAAGCCCGGGACCACGGACCGCGTCGATCCGAGCCAGGGCTACACCATGGGGGCCCGGCTGTTCGCGCCGGCCGCCGGAGAGGTGGTCGCCGCCGTGGGGGATGAACCCGACCGCTCCTTCCAACTGCGGGTCAAGGAGGCCAGCGAACGGGGCAACCACCTCGTGGTGCGCCTCGCGCCGGGGGAATACCTCGTTCTGGCCCATCTCCTGCAGGGCTCCTTGGAAGTGGGGGTAGGGGATCTCATCGAGGTGGGCCAGCCCTTGGCCAAGGTGGGCTCGTCAGGCCGTGGGGTCCCTATGACCGAACCGCACCTGGACCTGCACCTCAGTACGCGGCCCGAAGTGGGGCGCGGTGAGGGCATTCCCTTTTTCCTGGGGGGCTACACCCTGGAAGGGGAGGCGGTGGAGGCGGGGCAGCCCAAAGGGGGGCTGGGGGGCAAAGGCGCGCCCCTCGGGGACCTGTTGGTGCGGGAAGAAGGGGGCTCGGACGCTGGGAAGGCGCCGGTCCCAGAGAACGATTAGCCTGCAGGCCCATGGCCAAAGGCTTTTGGGCCGCTGCCTCCTGGGGAGGCGGAATCTGAGCTTGGGGGGCCGGGAGGCTTGACGCGGGGCTGCTTGTCCCTAAAATTTTCGGGCTCCAGAAGCGATCTAGCGGTCCCTTTTGGACTTTTGTCAGCGTTCCTTTCTTGCTGCCCGGACGCTCGCACGTGCGAGCGGCGGCGAAGGTTGGAGAGGGACGCGTTGTCCGTCTGGGCCTCGCTCAGACCCGGTGCGCCATCCTTTTCCTTCGCGCCCTCCGACCCCTCACCACGAATCGGCAGCCAGTCATGACCGCCACCCTCAAAACCGAGTCTCCGCGCCTTCCCCAAGGAAAGGTGAAAGGTCCCCTGTTCCAACGCAACATTGGGATCATGGCCCACATCGATGCGGGCAAAACGACGGTGACCGAACGCGTCCTGTTCCTCACGCAGAAGATCCATAAGACCGGCGAAGTGCACGACGGCGCCGCCACGATGGACTACCTCGAAGAGGAGCAGAAGCGTGGCATCACGATCCAATCCGCCGCCACCACCTGTGAGTGGAACGGGTACACCGTCAACATCATCGACACGCCCGGACACGTGGACTTCACCGCCGAGGTGGAGCGCTCCCTGCGCGTGCTCGACGGCGCGGTGGCCGTGTTCGACGCCAAGAACGGCGTGGAAGCGCAGTCGGAAACCGTTTGGCGCCAAGCGAACCGCTACAAAGTTCCCCGCATCTGCTTCATCAACAAGATGGACAAGATCGGCGCGAACTTCGAATTCGCCGTCGGCACCATTCGTGAGCGCCTCGGCGCCAACCCGGTGCCGATCCAGATGCCCATCGGAGCGGAAAAGGACTTCGAAGGCTTCGTCGACCTGGTGCGCATGAAGTACATCACCTTCCCCGAGGACGGGGACGGACGTCAGTACTACGAAAGCGAAGTGCCCGCCGAGCACCTGGAGCAAGCCCAGGAATGGCGTCACAACATGATCGAAGCCGCCGCGGAAGCGGACGACGAGCTGCTCGACCTGTTCCTGGAGGACGAAGAGATCTCCGAGGAAATGATCATGCGCGGCCTGCGCAAGGCCACCTTGAACATGTCCGCCACCTTGGTCATGGCCGGCTCGGCCCTCAAGAACAAGGGCGTGCGCTTCGTGCTGGACGCCGTCATCGACTTCCTGCCCGCCCCGATCGAAATCGGCGACGTGGAAGGCATGGTGCCCCGCACCGATGACAAGGCCACCCGCAAGCCCACCGAAGACGAGCACCTGTCCGTGATGGCGTTCAAGACCATCGCCGAGCCCACCGGGGACTTGACCTTCGTGCGCGTGTACTCCGGCAAGCTGGAGAAAGGCGCCAAGCTGCTCAACCCTCGCACCGGCAAGACCGAGCGCATCGGCCGCTTGGTGAAGATTCACGCCAACAAGCGCGAAGCGACCGAGATGGTGCCCGCCGGCGACATCGCCGCGGTCATCGGCCTGAAAAACACCGTGACCGGCGACACCCTGTGCGACCCGGACCACCCGATCGCGCTGTCGCAGATCGAGTTCCCCGACGCGGTGATCTCGATGTCCTTGGAGCCCGAAAGCGGCCAAGACCGCGACAAGCTGTCGGAGATCATCGGCCGCATGATGCGCGAAGACCCGACCTTCCGCGCGCAAACCATCGAAGAGACCGGCCAATTGGTCATCTCGGGCATGGGCGAGCTGCACCTGGAAGTGGTTGTGGGACGCATCCAAAACGACCACAAGTGCGCCGTGAAGACCGGTCGCCCCAAGGTGTCGTTCAAGCAACGCCTCAAGAACAACAAGGAAACCGAAGCCCGTTACATCCGCCAATCCGGTGGTTCGGGTCAGTACGCCGTCGTCAACGTGCGCTTCGAATACGATCCGGAGCTCGTGGGCTTCCAGTTCGTGGACGAGGTCAAAGGGGGCAACGTGCCCCGCGAATACATCAAGAGCGTTGGACTGGGTTTGGAGTCCTTCTTCAAGTCCGGTGGACACTCGGGGATTCCCTACGTGTCGACCCGCGCCACCCTGTTCGACGGCAAGGCCCACGATGTGGACTCCTCCGACAAGGCCTTCGAGGCGGCCGGTGTGCTCGCCTTCCGTCAGGTTGCGGAGAACAACAACGTGCTGCTCGAGCCCTTCATGAAGGTCGAAGTGACCGTTCCCGAAGAGTTCTTGGGCGCCGTCGTCGGCGACCTCAACTCGCGCCGGGGCGAAGTTTCCGACGTCGCCTCCCAAGCGGATATGCGCGTCGTGCGCGCCATGGTTCCGATCGCGGAGATGTTCGCGTACTCGTCGGCGTTGCGTGGTGCGACGCAAGGGCGGGGGCAGTACTCGATGGAGCTCGCGGAATACCGTGATGTGCCGGAAGGGCTAGCCAAAAAAATGCGCGAAGAAAATTAGTTTGCACTGTGGCGGGTCCAGAATCCGCCCCAGCGCACGCAGAGACCCCGACCCTGTCCTCGACGTGGCTTGCGCCACGCCTGCGGGAAGGTCGGGGTCTCTGCGTGCACTGGGACGAAAACGAGGCCCACCACAGCACAAACTAGGGGCTGTTGGGGGTGGTGAGTCGTGTCAGCGAGCTTCGCTCGGCTTCCACGGTGGGTGGTCGTCTTAGTGAGTTTGCGGCGTGAAACGTGTTTGGGATTCTGGAGCAGAGGATCCGGGGGGGGG
>JAUHXY010000141.1 GCA_030426785.1 bacterium | reverse complement strand
CTCCGGGAAGGCCCGATCCAAGCGTCCCCTCCCCTCGCCCTAGCCGATTCCAATCGCCGGGAGGTGGGCGGGTACCGCCCGTGGGACCGGGTTCACATCCACGCACCGCCGTTCATGTCGAAACACTGTCCGGTGATCCCAAGAGCATCGTCCGAAACGAGGTAGGCCACCAGCCCTGCGATTTCGTGGGGTTCGCCCATGCGGCCAAGGGGCACGTCTTGCATCGCGATCTCGTGTGCGCGTTCCTCGCTGACCTGCATGCCTTGCGCCATGCCCCGGATGCCTTCCCAAGCCATGTCGGTGTTGACCCATCCGGGAGCGACCGCGTTGACCTGGATCTCGGCCGGGGCCAGCTCCGCCGACAGCGCGCGCACCAAGCCGAGGATCCCGGCCTTGGAGGCGCAGTAACCCGTGTAGCCGGGCACGCCGATGCGCGCCAAGATGGAAGCGATCGCGACCATGTGCCGGCGCCCGCTCTCGGGCGGCAAAAGATGCGGCTCCAAGGCTCGCAGGGTGTGGTAGGTGCCCGTCAGATTGGTGGCGACCAAGTCCTCGAAGCGATCTTCGTCCCCCGGCTCGTTGGGACCGCCGATGCCGCTGTTGGCGATGCCGCCAGCAAACGGGCCGAGGGCTTGGGCCGCCGCGGCCACCGTCCGCCGAGTGGCGGCCCCATCGCGGATATCGCAGGCCCCCACCCAAACCCGATCGCTGGGCAGTTCGTCGGCCAGCGCTTGCAGGCGCGCCTCGTCCCGGGCGATCAGGGCCAAGCTCGCTCCTTCGCTTGCAAGTCGCTCGGCGATCGCGCGGCCGATGCCGGTGCCCGCACCGGAGACGAGGAACGTGCGATCCGCGAAGCGGCCGGGCTGGGAGGTTGCGTTCATGGGTACAGGGTGCATTCGCCCGCCCCCCTACGCAAGCCGCGCTCCTTCGAGAGAAGAAGCGCGGCGTCTGGGATTCGTGCCGTGCGGACGAGATCGCTCGTCGGCCACGGTTGCGCGGCTTAAGCGTGCGCTTGGTTTTCGAGCCAACGCTCGGCGTCGATGGCCGCCATGCAGCCGGTGCCCGCCGCCGTGACGGCTTGGCGGTACACGTGGTCGGCCACATCGCCGCACGCGAAGATGCCGGGCACGGAGGTGTAGGTCGAACCGGGCTGAACCTTGAGGTAGCCGGTCTCGTCCATTTCGAGCTTGCCCTTGAAGAGGTCGCTGTTGGGCTTGTGGCCGATGGCCACGAACACGCCGTCGGTTTCCACCGTTTCGGTCGCTTCGGTTTGGGTGTCCAACAGGGTAACGGTCGCGACCTTGCCGTCCTCGCCCGCGTGGATGTCCTTCACCGCGCGGTTCAAGGCCCACTTGATCTTGGGGTTGTTCTGGCAACGCTCCACCATGATTTTGGAAGCGCGGAACTCTTCGCGGCGGTGCACGATGGTGACCGTGTTCGCGAAGCGCGTTAGGTAGTTGGCTTCTTCCATGGCGGAGTCTCCGCCGCCGACCACCAAAACGTCCTTCTCGGGGAAAAACGCCCCGTCGCAGGTCGCGCACGCCGAAACGCCGTGGCCCATGAGTTTTTTCTCGGCTTCGAGGCCCAGCAGCTTGGCCGAGGCCCCCGTCGCGATGATGACCGCCTTCGCCCGGTACTCGTTGAAGTCGCTCTTGAGCACAAAGGGGCGCGTGGAGGTGTCCACCTCGATGATCTCTTCGAATTGGATCTCGGTCCCGAAGCGTTCCGCCTGCTCCTTGAACTGTTCCATCATCTCGGGACCCAGCACACCTTTTGGATAGCCGGGATAGTTCTCCACGTCCGTGGTGATGGTGAGCTGCCCGCCGGGTTGCATGCCCTGGAAGAGCAGGGGCTTGAGGTTGGCCCGTGCGGCGTAGATCGCAGCGGTGTATCCCGCGGGACCGGATCCAATGATGATGACTTCGCGAACGTCGGACATGGGGCAGCGTCTAAGTGAGAGGCGGTAGGAAGCGCGTCGGCGCGGGAAACGAGCGGGCAGTTTAGGCCCTCATGGGCCCGCTCAAAGGGTAGGGCGCTGGTTTTTGAGGGTCTGGTGGGTGCTGCCTGCTACGCACGGGGTCGCGCGTTGTGACGCGCAGCGGGGTCCAGCACCGAAAATCGAGCGGGGGCGCAGCCTTGGCCCCCTACACTGCGCGGCATGGATCCTTGCGCGCCGTCCTCCCCCGACCAGCCCAGGCCCGCTCTACCGGAAATCGCAGCTTGGCCCGAGCGCTTGCTCGCGCTCGCCCACCGGTTGCGGGCGGCCGCCATCCAAGAGAAAGACCAACACGCGGATCGCTTGCACCCCATCGCTCAAGGTGCCGGGGACGTGAGCTTCGGTCCGGACGTGGCCACCGAAGAGATCTTGAGCACATGGTTCGAGGAACAAGCGCGGCGCGAGCCCCTTTCGCTGTTGACAGAAGAAGCGGGTTGGCGTCACGCCGGGCCGAGCCCAGGCGGTGCAACTCCCGGTTGGAGAACCCTGCCCGATTTCGACCACGGGGGCGTACGCATCACCATCGACCCGATCGACGGGACGCGACCCTGGTTGCACGGCTTGCGTTCGGCGTGGTCGATCCTCGCGCTCGCTCCTCCCGGTCCGGAGCAGCCGCAGCTCGCGGACGTAGTGTGGGGCTGCGCGGCGGAAATCCCGTTGCCCGAAGCCGGATGGGCGCGCTGCTTGACGGCCGCGCGCGGCGCAGGTTGTTGGCGCGCGGACGTGCCCCTGCTCGGACAGGCGCCGCGTGCCAAGCAACGCACGCAAACGCGCGACCCCGATCGGGTGGGCCCCGGGTTCTATCCCTTCTTCGCGTTTCACCCGAGCCTGCGGCCCAGGATGGCGCAAGGTGCCCTGCACTTCTTCGAACGCTTGCGCGACCACGAAGGCCTGCCGCTCGATCAGGCCTACGAAGACCCGTACATCGCCAGCGGCGGACAATTCGCGCTGCTCGCCATGGGCCATTACCCGATGCTGGCCGATCTACGGCCGCGGGTAGGCGCACCGGATGGAAGCATGACGCAATGCGCCAAAGCCTACGACGTTGCGGGCGCCATCGTGTGCGCCATCGAAGCGGGTGCGGTGGTTCTCGATCCGGACGGTCAGTCCCTGGATGGGCCGCTCGATGCGACCACGCCGGTTGGATGGGTGGCCTACGCCGGGACTCGATCTCAAAAGCGACTCCATCCGCACTATCTCGCCTCCCGACACAATTTTTTTTGAGATAGTTGCACCTCAGGAGCGTGCCGGCGGAAGAGGGGGCCACGGGCGTTTGCGCCCAGCGGTTCGATATGAGGATCCCCCCTTTGCAAGCTAGCGGACATGGCCTACCCTGCCGCATCAGGGCCCCTTACGAGGGTTTTCTCGCCCTAGGTGCTGCTGAACAGGTCGTCCCGCGCCGCGCTCCTTCTCCCCTGGAACAGCCGGTCTGGGCGCCGACTGGCCGGGAAACCCTTCGTTCCCCGGGAAAACGGGCATCCCAAGGCCCGGCCGGCCCCTCCGCATCCAGCCCCCCCAGCTCCCGGTTGTTGCAAAACACGATGGCCTCGGATTGGTCGAGTCGAAACGATGGCGACGTCGTCCGCGGATTCCTCGCGGGGGACCCTGCCGCCCGTCAGGAGTTAGGGCGCCGCTTAGCCGTGGTGGCTCCCAAAGTGCGCGCCCACAACCAGAGCTTGCCCTCCCCCCTCGAAGACTCGACCGTCAAGGACATCACGCAGAAGATCCAGCTGGACCTCATCAAACGGCTGCCTCAATACAACGGGTCTCGCCCCCTGTCCGTTTGGGCGGGTGGCTTTGTGACCCGACACTTTTACAAGCACTTCGCCTCTCACCGGCGCGAACAACAGGTCCAGCGCAATCTTTCGCAGGACTATACCGCCGACCTTTCCGACGTAGCCTCCGAGGATCTCACCACCGAGGTGCGTCACCTGCTGCAAGCCTTACCGACCGAAGAACGACAGCTCTTGCAGTTACGCATTTATCGCGAGTGGACCTTTGCGCGCATCGCCGAGGTCACCGGCCGATCCGAGTCGGCGGTTAAGTCCGCCTTTCGCAGACTTTTGCTACGCCTTCGCGACCGCTTAGGCCCCATGTAGGGGATCGAACACTATGAATCCGAGTCAAGAAGAACTGATGGAGCGGTACCTCACCGGCGAGTTGGATCTCGACGGTGCCGAGCTAGGCCGTGCCATGTTGCAAGACCCCGAGTTTGCTCGCGAGATCGAGTCGATGCGCTCTTTGATGAGCGTCGTGAAGTCGGAGCTCGGGCAGGAGGAGGGGCTCGAAGACGACTTCCCCGAAGTCGTCCCCAACGAGCAGGACGTGCTGGAAACCCAAGCGCTGCTCGAGGCGGTCGCCGACCCAGCCAACGCCCTGGCGGACGGAAAACCAAAACGCCACCTGGCCTTGCGCTTGTTCGTGCCCGCTGCCGCGATCATCTTGGCCTGGGCCGCCATCCACCACTTCCAAACCCGCTCCACGACCGACGGCATCCCGCGCATCATGATGGGCGACTCGGGAACCGGCGCATCGCTGCCCTCGAACGACTTCACGGTGTTGCGGGTCCCAGCCGTCCTAGGCGGGCACGACTGTGCCTGGGAGATCCTGGGACCGAACGATGAGACCCTGCTGGCGCGCGAGCGTTCGCGAGACCAGGAATGGAAACTCCAGGATCACGAAAGAGCGGTGCTGGCGGGGCTGGAAGAAGTGTCCGTCGTGTTGACCACCTACCCCGGGCGGCGCATCGAGGTGCACGAGCTATCCTGGCGGCGATAACGGGCCCGGTCCCTTAGCAAAAGGTACATCCCCAGCGGCGCCCGACCATCCAAAGGGAGCCCAACGAGGGCCGTCGGCCGCCACCGCCCAACGGAGGGGATGCGCGTCACCGGTCCCCATCGATGCGTCGTCCCTTGTCCGCTCGGTCGCACCGCGGCGAATTTGGCGCGCTTGCCAGTCGAACGAGCCATGCGCTGCGGCCCGCAGCCATCTCGGGATGCGCTGATTGCATCCGACTTGTTTCGCCCGGTAGGAACTGGGAACAAACGGGCCTGAAACATAGCGAAACCACCCGTTTCGCTCGCGGCGCGGCGCGGTCGAATCCGGTGGCGCCCCCACAACCAGCGAATTGGGAGACCGTCGGTCGGGCGCCCGGACCTACACTGGCTCGCAACCTCATGAATGCAACGTCGCCGTCTTGGGCCTTGGCTAGCCTCTTGTTGGTCGGGCTCTGCTCATCCTCTTTCCTTCAAAAGCGCGACCCTTACCCCGGCGAAGCCTATCGCGGCAACCAAAGCCATTGGCTGTCGGTCTCGCAGAAGCCCACTTTCGTGGCTGAAGTCGATGCTTGGCTGGCCCAAGCGGAACGACCCAAAGGCCCGGAGACCCACTCTTGGCGCACCAACACGTATCGCGCTCTGCTGGCGAAAGCGCTCGACGCCGATTCGACCTTGCCCGAACACTGGGTCTTCGACGAGATCGCCGAAGCGTTGGTCGCGTCGGTCCCCATCACCCACGCCGACCTCAAGGATGCGATTTTGGATTTGGTGTATGGGGCGACCGGCGAGGACTGGGACCTGAACCAACGCCGCAACCAAGAGATCATGCGGCACGTAGAAGACTGGTGCGGCTGGATCGACCCCGATTCTCCATACTGGCTCGCCCTCCAGGATCTACGCGCCGGGTTGCATGCGACCCTTGGAAACAAGCGTGAGGCGTTGGAGTCCTTCCAGCGCATCGACGCTCACCTCGACGAGGAACGGGAAGCGCAGCGCAGCCCGCTGTTCATGAACGCGTACGCCATGACGCGTGCCAACGTATGGCGCGACATCGGCCGGGACGTGGAAGCGCTCAAGATCATCGACGAAGCCCTCGTGTGGCTCGATCGCTTCCCCATCGAGCCGCCGTTTGGTGCCTACATCCGATACTTCACCGAAGAACGGCGCCTGCAAGTGCTCAAAGCACTCGAGCAATTCAGTGAGGTCGAACGCCAACTCGAAATCAGCTTGCAACGCCACGCCCAGGCGGCCCCGGGGTTCGAAGCCGACATCGACGTGCTCACCGAAATCCAAACGGTGCAAGCCGAGTGGTGGCTGCACGAGTGGCTCGAAGCACGGCGCAAAGGCCAGGCCCAGCCGGAACTCGTCCGCCGGATCGACGAAAACATCGCCATCATCGATGGGGTGCTCGCGGCGCCCGAAGAACTGATGAGGCGCACCTACGACACCGAACTCGAAACCCGCTGGCGATTCGGGGCCCCGTTGTTCGAAATCGAATGGTGGCTGCATGGACCCGAGCGCGCGCTGCGCCGCTTGCACGAAGGCGAGATCCTGCGCTTCTTCCAGGAAGAGACGGGCAGCCCCGACACTTGGTTCCGGTCCCAAGCCACCGTCATGGGCCACTGGGGAACGGTCGCGGTCGAAGCTGGCGCCTCCGCCGAAGAACAGGCGCGCGCCCTCGCGCACGTACGCGCCAACCTGCCCCACGTGGTCGAGTCCCTGCGGTCCCTGCCGCACTTCGCGGACGGCTACGACCCCAACTACCGTTCGGGACTGCGCCCCCTGGTCGAGGCCCTCATCGTGCATGCCCTCCACGGCGCTCCCGGCGCCGTCGAGTGGCCCGAAGTGGTCGCCGCCATCCTCGAACAGGGCCGTGCCGGGTCGATCGCCAAACGCATGGACGCCCCCGGAGGCACCCTCGCCGAAGTGCAGCGCGCACTGTGTCCGCCCGGGACCGGCATCCTGCACTTCCAACCCGGCTATCGAAACCACTACTGGCTTTTGATCGATCGCGACGGTGTCACCGTTCGTCCCCTCGGCCGGCCCCACGAATACCGCGCATTGCAGAGCCGACTGTACGGATCGAGCCAACTGGCCCAAGTCTCCGCGCGCACCGATCGCCTGGATCGCGACCTGCAAGCGTTTGCCGCTTGGGTCTTCGAGGACGATTTGCTGGCCGAGTGCCGTCGACGGGGCTGGAGCACTTTGTTGACCTCGGGCATCGCTGGGCACTACTACGTGCCTTTCGACTTGCTTCCGAACGAACAAGGTCACCCCATCGGCAGCGAATTCCGCATCGCCCACCTCCCCTCGCTGACCGTTGGCCTCGCGCTCCACGACCTCGATCGCCAACGGCCCACCCCCGCGACCACCCGCTTCCTTTCGGTGCTCGTACCCGAAATCGATCCGACGCAAGCTTCGGAGCGATGGATCTCTCCGCCCTTCGCGCAGCCCGCCCCCCTCGAGCGGCCAGCGGTCCAGGCCCTGCTCGATGCCATCGCTACCGGTTGGCATGCAGACCTATGGATCGGCCCGGAGCAAGCCACCCTGGACCGGCTCGTCGCAAGACTGCAAACCCCCTTCGAAGTCCTGCACGTCTTCGGTCACGGTTCGCGCGCCAGAGACCTGCTGGGCACCCCTGGAGTCCTGTTGTACGACTCGCAGGGGGCGGTCGACCTGTGGACGCATAAACGCATCGAAGGCATGCGCGCGCCCTGGATCAACCTGCTCACCGCTTGCTCCACCACCGACGTGGAACCACGCTCCGGCGACGATGGCGGTCATCACCTGGCCGGCGCTCTGCTCGCCCAAGGCAGCAACACCGTGATCTGCTCCGCCTTGCCGGTTGAGTACCACGAGAGTCGCGCCCTTGACGATGCCTTCCTGCGTTTCCTCGGGGAAGGTCACACCACCGCTGAAGCGCTCTTCCGCGCCCGCCAGAGCCTGGGCGGAGCCGATGGCCCGCCCGGGCTCTACCTCGTGCACGCCTTCGGCTTAGGCACGGCTGCGGTCCCCCCGGGCGATCCAGCTAGGGGTCATAAGCCCGAAGTCTCCGAGTTCGAGCTTTTGAACGAACCGCAGCCCGTGTGGCCCTTCGCGGCCGGCGGCTTGCTGCTCGCAGGAGCCGCCGGTTGGCTTCTCCTGCGCCGCCGCGCAGTCGCCTAGTTCACCAACCCATCATCCGCCGGGCGCGGTCGATGATTTGGGCCCAAGTAGGGCGTACCCGTCCCATTCAGCCAGGTGGGCATGGCATTCTGCAACGGCACGCTGGCCGTGCTGTGCGACCACCCCAACGTCCTGGAGGGGAAGTAGCGGGTGACCGCTTGCAGCTGATTGCGTTCCACTGGCACCAACGAGAAGAAGACGTGATCCCGAGTGACCTCCCAATCCGAAACCGTCAACGTCGTCTCGAAGGTGTGCTCGCTAGCCCCCACTGGAACCACCTTCACCTCCGAAGCGATCCGCTCCATCCGCGCTTGATTCGCCCCAGGGTCACGAATCACCCAGACCTCCATCAAGACCGTCGAACTGGCCAATTGGGCTCCCAACTTCATCGGTAGGCTCCACCGGTGCTGGTCCTCCCCCAAGTCCTCGTGCCCCACCCCTTGCGACGCATCGAGCCACCCGACCGTCTGCGCGTGCACATCCTGGGTCATCACGTAAGAGATCTCCCAACCCGACAACCCCATCACCGCTAAGGCCAAGTCGGGCTCACCGTCCATGTCAAAGTCCCCCGTCGCAGCAGCCCGAATAGGTCGCTGCACTTCACCCGGGTGCGTATCGAAGGTCTTTCCACCTGCGGGGTACTCCAAAGCCACTCCCTCGCCTCCTGCCGCCGTCACGATCTGCACCACATCCACGTCCCCGCGCCCACCACGGGTCAACAAGAGATGGTCCCCATACAACGAGTCCTTGCGCGGCAAAATGGCGGAACAGGCGTGGGTTCCAATGTTCAAGGGCGCGCTGGTGCCAGCCTGGCTCCTAGTCCTAAGTTGGTAGTCGCTTCCTTCCAGGTGGCTCCAAACCAACAGATCTCCGCCGCCGACGCTCGGCCCCCGGAACACTCCGATCGCATCGCTGGCCTTGGCTGCCACCTTTTCCAAAGTCACTTCGCCCGAATCGTCGAGGATCAGCAGCTGATAGGGTGTCAAAAAGACGATCTCCTCGCCCGCATGGGTCGCGTCCAGTTCCACGAACTGCACATCTCGAAGCTGCTGCGTCACCGGAAGCGCGGGCCGGGTGATCCAAACCCCGTTCGTGTGATCCGCCCGCAAAACTTTCCCCTCGCCAGGGTCGTACCCGTAAACGCGCTGCGTCCCTCCACGCTCCTGCACCCAAAGGCGCTTCACGCCCTTCCAGTCCGGTAGATTGCCAGCCTGCGACGTGGACACCATCGGGTTGGTTTGCGTGCCGTCCCATCGCACCGTCACCATCTCCGAACCAACCTTTGCTAAAACTTGCTGTTGCCCCGAGCCAACAGGAAGCGTCCCAAAGGCCTGCACCTCCTCCGCGACCAAGTACCAACGACCCAAACGGCCGGCTTCCGAATCGAGATAGAGTCGGTCGTTGATGAGATACAAAAACTCCCCGACGATTGGGGATGACATGCGCGCAGGAGCCATGTCGAGCACACTTCCTTTTGCGCCATTCGGCCAACCTCCAGGGACGACGAGCGAAGGGAGTTGGGACTGAGCCAGGGTGGCCTGCACCAAAATGAGCAAGGACCACGCCATCGAAAGGGAGGCTTTTCGAAGCATGGGGAGGGGAAGAGGGAGAGTGGTTGTGAGGGAAATCCGGGGGAGTAGGTCCGGGTGCGCCCTCTTCCGTTCCAGCGCTCGATCGATTCACCAATCTCTGTTTTCTTTGACAGTGGCCCTGAAAAATGTTGTTGGCCGATCAACAAACTCACGCGTTGCCCGCAACCTGTACCCAATAGAGGCAGTTTTTGACTTTGGAGGAATGCAGCAGGCCCTCCGGCCCTGCCCAAAGCCATGTTTCGCCCGCCTCGATGCCCCCATCGCGACTGCTCTCATCATGGACATCCGCCGCGGAATTTCTGTATTCGGTTTGGCTGGTTCAAGCCAAAGTGCAGACCCCACGCAGTCCCACGATTTCGGTGCCGACTGTGCCTTCGGACCTTTTCACGGCAGACGTTTCGCGCCGATTGTTGGGACAAGAAGCCTCACCTCAACGTACGTCTTGCCGAACTCCTCGTCTCCGGGGTCGGCCTACGCCAATCCGGCCGTGTCCTGCCACTTTCACGCAACTGCACCGAGCAGAAGGCGCGCAAATTGGCGCTTCAGGCCACCGGTGTCAACGCACGGCTTCGACGGCAATTGCCACAGCCTACTCGGATTCAGTTTGATGAGATAGAAACCTATGAGTCACTACGACGAGAACGACCGCTCACCATGCCAATCGTGATCGAACCCACCAGTCGATTCATTATCTGGGGGGAATCCGCACCGATTGCACCAAAGGGGCGAATGACTCCCAAACGCATTGCCGCCATCGAACGTGAAACTCGACGCTACGGGCCCAGGCCGAATGAGTCGGATTCCGTTGTCCTGCGCGCTTCTTATTACGGGCGATGTCTACTATATCGCGTTCGCCATTCTGCTGACGCCTTTTTTCATCTCGCTCAATTTCATTTCCGAGCGCTTCCGCAATACGTTGCTCGACGCGATCGCGGCAACGCACCGGGCAAC
>JAUHXY010000353.1 GCA_030426785.1 bacterium | reverse complement strand
CTTTCCATTCGGGAATCGCCGAACCCGTGTAAACTTCCCGCAAGGGGGTGCTTGCAAAGCGAGCGGCCGTGGTCGAAGGACCCGATTCATTTGTACCGTCCTGCGCGCACCGTGCGTTGCAGTGTGCGTTCCGGCCGACGCCCGTTTGGGCCCCGCCCCCCTCGACCTAGCCAATCCTCCTCGATCCCCATGCGCTTTCTCACACCCCTCCTCATCACGACCCTGACCCTGGCCGCAGTTCCCGCCCTGATGGCGGCCAAAGCGGCCATGACCCCGGCCTTCTCCGCCGCCGAAGCGGGCACCTACGCCATCGACGGCACCCACTCCACGGTGATGTTTAAGATCAAGCACCTGGACGTGGCGAACAACTTCGGACGTTTCAACGACGTGCAAGGCGCGTTCGTGCTGGGGGAAAAGCCCGAGGACTCCTCCCTGCGCGTGACCGTGGCCGCCAACAGCGTCGATACGAACAATGAAGATCGTGACAAGCACTTGCGCAGCCCCGACTTCTTGAGCGTCAAGGAGTTCCCGGTCATCCAGTTCACCTCCAAGGCCTTCAAGAAAACCGGGGACACCACCTACGACGTGACCGGCACCTTGGACTTCCACGGCGTGAAAAAAGACATCACCGTGCCCGTGGAGTTCACCGGCGCTCGCGATGCCGGCCAACGCTTCGGCTTCCGCGGCGGTCTGGAAGCTCAATTCACGATCCTGCGCCGCGACTACGGCGTGGAGACCTACGGCGACGAAATGCTGAGCAACGAGATCCACTTCATGGTGGGCCTCGAAGGCATTCGTCAGGACACGAAGTAGTTAGAACCTATCCTCCTGCGTTCGGAGAAGGGCTGCCTGCGGCACTCTCCGAACGCGATTTTCTTTCTAGTAGCCCCCCAATCCCCTGCGATGGAATACGAACCCTTCTGGTACCCGCTGATCCCGGGCCTATTGTTTGCGCTGCTGGGCTGGGGTTTCAGCCAAGGCGGAACCCGCCGCACGCCTTGGGCCGCATCGCTCGCTTGGGGGCTCGGATTCCTCGCTTCGTACTACGCGATCAAAGGCGGCATCGCCGAGTGGCCGCCGCGCGAGTCCTTGCACTGGCTGTTCTGGACCATGGTGGTCGCGATTCCGATCGGCGCGCTCAACGGCTGGCGTTGGTCGATCCCCCACCATTTGTTGGGGACGGCGCTGTGGGCCGCCTTCATCTGGTTTTCCAGCGAGTCTTTGCGCGAGTACCACTGGAACGATCGCGATGCCCTGCAAGTACCCGGCATCCTCGTCGGCATCGGCGCCATCGCGCTGTGGCTCTACAGCGCCATCGTGCGGGCGCGCCCGAAGGGCATCCAAGTGTCCGGAGCCTTCGCCCTGACCCTAGGCGGAGCGGCCTTCGTCGTGGGTCAATCGATGGGTGGCGGTGCGCACCTGTTGGGCGGCATGGCGTGTTTGGCGCTCTTGTGGGCGCTGTTCGCGATGCTGCGCGGATCCGTTTCCATGACGCACGGTGCCGTGCTGCCGTTTTTTGTTGCGCTCGCCGGCCTGCTGTACATCGGCGTGTTCTTCGCGGAAACGCCGCAGATCTCGGCCGCTCTTCTGTTGATGGCACCCGCAGGCCTGCGCTTCGGCTGGGGCATCGATCACCCTAAGGTGAGTTTCCTCGTGAGCTTGCTCGCCACCGCCGCCTTCGTGGGGGCGGCCGCGTACTTGGCCTACTCCCCCGTCGACAGCAGCAACCCCTACGGCGATCCCTACGGGGGATAACCCGCAGGGACCGCTTCGGGATCGAGCCTAGCGCGGCGCCAAACCGCGGCCGGGCGTCCACGGGGCGCCGGCCTTTTCGAGCGCACTTCGCAAAGCGGGCAGCTCGTCGTTCAGGATGGCTCCCAAATTGGTTTCGAGGCGATCCAAGCCGCGCTGCGCGATCGCGAGCGCTTCGGAATGGGTGGGCGTCGGTCCGTACGTCGAATAGCTCGTCCCCATCGACCCGACCCACAGGCGCGAGCGCAAAGAACGCGGTCCGGGGTCTCCCGCCTCGTTGCGGCGCGGATCACCATCGAGCACGATCTGCATGTCGAGCAAGCGCCGCTCGATCTCACGCGCTTGCGCGTTCCAGTCCGTGCGACCGATGCGTTGCGCGGCCCACAGTGCG
>JAUHXY010000140.1 GCA_030426785.1 bacterium | reverse complement strand
TTCGGTGTGTTGTTGCTCGGTTTCGCTTTGCTGCGGCGCTTGGAGGCGGGAGAAGCGGGAGCGCCCGAGAACTCCAGCGATCGCGAGGGATCCGGGATGGCTTAGCGCTCGTCTGGATCGGTGCCGGTCGTCGCCGCGGGCATGCCGTAGATGCGCAAGGTCCCGTCGGTCCCCGCGATCGCGATGGTTTGCCCATCCGGCGCGACCGACAGGTGTTGGGCCTGGGCGGGCATCGGCGTGAGCGCCGTGACCTGCCACTCCTGCGTGTCCCAAAGTTTGAGGTCCTTGCCGGCGGTGAACAGCAGCGCTTGGTTTGGGTGGAACGCGAGCGCCGCCGAGTAGCCGGTGTGGGCCGACAGGGATTGGCGTTCCTCGTAGGTTTCCCCGTCGAAGACCTGCAGCAATCCATCGGTTCCGCCCAGCGCGAGCCACTTCCCGTCCGGCGAAAACTGTCCGCACATGCGGTGGGTGGGATGTCCGTCGTCGCGCTTTGGCTCCGGGATGGCGTGCACGGTGGTCCAGCCTTTCTTGCGCGTTTTGGACTGTTGTTTGGCCTTGCCTTCCGGTTTGGGGATCTTGCCGTGGCGCAGAAGGCGCGTTTGCAGGGTCTTGCCGCCCGCCAAGAGCGTTTTCCCATCGGGATGGAAGTGCAAGAACTCGATCATTTGGCCGTCCTCTTGGCCTCGGTGCTCCTTGCACTGATCCACGAGTTTCCACTTCTTGGTGTCCCACACATCGACGGCTCCCTCGAAGGTGCCCACGAAGAGGGATTTGCCCTTGTTCGCAAAAACAAGGTCGAACACCGAGCCGCCCTTCGGTTGCCCCATGCCTTCCACGGGCAAGGACTCTTCAAGTTCCCAAGCCTGCTTTTTGCGCTCGTACACCATGACCTCAAAGTCGCCGGCCATGGCGAGGGTCTTTCCGTCCGGGGCAAAAGCCACCGTCCACAGCGGGGATTGGTTGCCGGTCAAGGTGTGTTCCACCTCCCAGGTCTCGGTGTTCCACAAGCGCAAGCTGCCATCGTGACCGGTCGTGGCCAAGGTCTTGCCGTCCGGCGCGAACTCCGCATGGGTCAAGGCCATGGGGGAGACCTTGGTTTCGTGCCGAAGGGGCAGCTCCCGCACCTCGCTGGCGTCGGAGTCGGGTCCTTGGAGGAACAGGCTGAGGGTGATGGCTGCGAACCAGAGCATGATGGGTTTCGGGGAAGAAAGAGAATCGGGGCACGCCAGGGTAGGTCCCCCGACGCGCCCCGTTTCGGTCTTTACGGAAGGCTAGCGCCGAGTTACTCCCAGCGTACTTTCAGGCCTTCTGTGAAGTTGGAAGTGCTGAAGGGGTTTGCATCCCGGTACCAGGCCTGGAAGTAACTCGTTTGCCCCGCCTGCAGGGTCGTCGGACCGAGGGGGGTGGGCACGTCTAACAAGTCGAGAGGCACGGTTCCTGTGCCGCTCATGCCGGTCAAGAAGATCTCGGCGATCGTGCGATTCATGCGACCGATCGCACCGCCGACGCACAGGTTGCCCTGCGACGTGCCCGGTTGGATCAAGAGCCCGGGTTGGTCCGCGACGAGAAAGAAGCCGAACTGCTGCAAGGGCAGGTCGTAAGCGACCAGTGCGAATTGGTTGAGCGCCGTTTTTGGGCTGCCTTGAGCGTAGAGCTTGCCGAACTGGCCGCCCGAATGGGTGGAAGTTGGCTGGCAATAGCCCTCGCCGAAACGCCACTCGTTGCGGTGCAGGGCTGTGCCTAAACCAGTTTCTTTCAACAGGTCGAGGTCGCCGTCCGCATCCATATCGGCAAAGTGCACCGCAAAGTCCGGCCACGTTGTCGAACGATGTTGGAAGGGTAGCCCGGGACCGAACGTGCCGGTTCCTTGGTTCAAGAACACTTCCCCTTCGTTGGTGGCCATCGCGATCCAATCCAAATCTCCGTCGAGATCCATATCGCGGGCGCGGATGACCTGGGCCGCTACCGCGGGCGTGGCACGGGGCACCTGGGGCGCGAATTGGGAGGAGCCCAAGTTCTCGATCCACCCGAGCACCGGGCCGACATGGTCGCTGGTCACGATATCGATGTCGCCGTCGCCATCGAAGTCCACCGGGTCGTAGTCGCGCAGCGATAGGTTGGGGTAGCTCTGGATCGGGATCGGCGGGCTCATAGCGCCGCCGCCGAAGTTGTCGGACCACTGCAGGACGAAGTCATTGTTGACGCGGGAGCGGACGAGGAAGTCGAGCTCGCCGTCGCCGTTGAGCTCGGCCACGCGAACGGGGTCGTTGCGCTCCAACACCAACGTGGACATCGATTGGAATTGGCCGTTGCCGTCGTTGCGGACCCAAGTCGCGTCCCAGAACCAACTGCTGAACACGGTTTGGTGTTGCACGACGAAGTCGTCATCGCCGTCACCCTCCATATCCGCGCGGATCAAACTCGTCCCGCTATCCGCCCAGGCGGTATACACCTGATCGCGCTGTACCATGACGCCCTGGACGTTTTCGTGCCAATCCACCCGTGAGGTAGCGGATTGGAACGACCCTGCAGCGGTCATCAAGTCGAGGTCTCCGTCTCCATCGGCGTCGAACAGTTCCGCGTCCGTCAACAAGGGCCAACCCGAGAGGAGCAAGATGGGCGCGGAGAAGTGTCCATTGCCGTCGTTGAGCTGCAGGGTCACGCTTTCCGTATCGAGGTCCAGACCCAGGAGGTCGAGGTCGCCGTCCCCGTCCCAATCCACGGGCGAGCCTTCCGAAACCCGAGCGGGCAGGGGGGCTGCTTGGGCCCAACCCGAGCCCAGGTTCTCCGACCAGAGCAATTCACCCGTGGCGACCACCACGTCCAGCAAACCATCCTGGCGCACGTCGAGGGCAAACACTTCGCCCCACTGCCAAGGACCGGTCCCCATCGGAACCGGGGGGCCGAACTGGGTCATGCCCTGGTTTTCCAAATGCACCAACCAAGGCTGCTCGTTGCACCCCACGGCCAGGTCTTGATCTCCATCGGCGTCCCAATCCGCCACGCGCAAGCGGACCGGCCGTCCGAAGCCACTGGCTAGCGTCGCTCGGGGGGCTAAATTGCCGTTCCCAAGGTTTTGGAACCACTCCACCGACTCTCCGTTGGTCGAAGCGACCACCAGATCCAAGTCCGCATCGCTATCCAGGTCATGCAACTCGATGTCGTAGGGCGTATCCACCAGGGTGGAGATCAGCTCCGCAGGCCCGAAGGTCCCGCCACCTAGGTTGGGGGCCCAGTACAGGTCGCTTCCCGAGCTGTCGGCCCAGACCATGTCCAGCCAGCCGTTGCCGTCGAAGTCGGCGATTTCCAGGTCTCTGACCTCAAACACCGTCGACCCCACGAATTGAATCGGCCCCCAAGCACCGACCCCTTGGTTTTCGACCCAGGCTGGGTCTTCCCGATTGGCGGCCAGGACGACGTCCAGGTCACCGTCCCCATCGATGTCGGCGGCTTGTCCCTGGGTCGCTGAGCTGATCGGAACCGGAATCGGCTGCAGGGCTCCGTATTGCAAGCCGCCCACGTTCTCGTACCAGCCGAGCGGAATCGGGTTCTGGATCGAAGAACGCGTGATGAGGAAGTCTGGGTCTCCGTCCCCGTCGAGGTCGGCGACTTCGATGGTCGCGCTGAGGCTTGATTGCACTTCCCGGATGAGGTGGCGAGTCGCGCCGAAACCATCGGGCCCGAGGTTCTCGGCCCAAACGATGGCCGACTCGTCGCTCCACAGAGCGACCCAATCTAGATCGCCGTCCGCATCCAAATCCGCGAGCGTGGTGGACGTTTGGAAGGTGGGGCGGGTGTGGAGCAGTTCTCCCGAATCTAACGTTTGGGCGGCGGACCAACCCGAAAGACTCAATGAGCCAACCGCGAGTGGAATCAATGGATGCAACGATTTCATGAGAACAACTAGGCGAGAAACCAACAATGGAATGGGACTTGGCCCCGAGTCCCAAGGTAACTGCCAGCCCTGAGAGCGCAAGGCAACCCCCGTTTCGCGACCTGAAGAGCGCAGGTTGGTCTAAAACAAAGCGCAAGGGTGAGTTCCCACGACCCGGAGTCGTTGGCGGCACGAACGAGGTGTGGCGTCTCCGAAATCGAATGGACCGACCAAACGGTACTTTCGTCCTCCCAGTTGGGCGGCAGTAGCGCTCGAAAGTGGTTCTACAGCCGACGTCGGTACTGCGCGTAGCGACGCAGGGAGCGCTCTAGGTGGTTCGGGTCGTTCGCCAAGCCCCAGGTGTGCAGGACGATGGGTCCGTCGTAGCCCCCAGTCTCGAGAGCGCGTAAAAACGGAGTCAGGTCAAAAGCGCCGCGATCGAGGGGCCGGATCGCGTCGTCCCAAGGGGCCGGCGGAGGGCCGCTGTACGCGTTGCTATCCGCGCCCGCGATGGTGACAAGACGCGTGGCGTGAACGTGTTTGCTCACCACCGCGGGCAGGTCATCTTGGTTCCCCGCTCGAATCTCGTGACAGCTATGGAGCGAGGTGTGCAGGTTGGCGTGCCCAATCGTTGCAATGCGTTCCGCCGCTTGCTGCGCGTCTTCGATGTCGGTGTCCCAGTGGGGGTAGAGCACCACGGGCACCCCGTAGCTCGCCGAGGATCGGGCCATCTCGAGCAGGAGAGTGTCCACCTGCACCGAGTTCCCGGCGTTCTTGACGATGACCCACAAGGGCGCCTCGAGCCGGGCCAACCAAGGCAGGATGGCGCGCCAGACGGTCGGGCTATCGGGGTTGTTAAAGTCGTAGTTGACGTAGGCCATCATCCCGAAATCGTCGAGCGGGTCGACGTACCGGGCATAGCGCTCCAGTTTGGCCACGTCGGCGGTCACGCTGCAGCGGGTGACCAGCCCCTCGAAGCCGAGGGCTCGCACTCGATCGACGTTGTCCTCCGGGATCGGCCCGAGGTCAAAGTCGTAGACCCAAAGGGGGGTGAAACTCTGGGCAGGGACCGGAGCGAGCCAAAGCCCGGCGGCGACGGCCGCGTTTCGAAGAGCCTGACCCCAACGGTTGCGTCTCGATCCAAACAGCTTGGCCATGACCCTCATGATAAGGGAACTGACTGGATTCGGTCGCTCCGGTGGCGGCGCCGGGGCCGCTGCTCGCGCCGCCGGGCCTCAGGCGGGGCACCAGGGTGCCTGTTGAGGCGACGAGCTGACGCCGGTCGCTATGCCGGGGATCCTACGCCCCTGCGACGCGAGATTTCCGGAGCCCAAGCCTTTCCACCTCGATCTCCAGAAGCGCGCCCGCTGCTTTCTTCGCGTCCCCTCATCCCGAGCGGTTCTCGCATTGCCCAGAAAACGTTCGCTCGTTAAAATCGGTGGTCCAACCAAGCCATCTACCCGCTCAGCAGGACTTCCCGTTCGGGCATTCGCTCCCGTGGGGAGCGAGGGCGGAAACTGCTTGGCCATCCAGGTTTTGGGTCGGGTCTGCCCTCTGTTCGGGCCGGCTTCGGTTCCACCGTTCCCAAGACTTGGGTCTCTTCGCGCTCCGCAGGCGCTCCGACGGGTTCTCCACCACGGGGGTCGGTACCACCTTGCGGATCCAACCCATCCAACCACTTTATGCCCGCTGCTCTCACGAAAAGCCATGATCTCCTCGCCCGTCGGCAACGCATCGTCGCCAACGGGGTCGGCGTTTTTAACACTGCGACGGTGGACCACGCCTACGGCGCCCGCATCGTCGATGTCGACGGCAACGAGCTGATCGACTTGGCGGGCGGCATCGGTGTGGTCAACGCCGGCCACTGCCCCGGTCCCGTGGTCAAGGCGATCCAGGAGCAGGCCGCGAAGTTCCTGCACACGAGCTTCAACGTCGTGACCTACGAGCCCTACATCGCCCTGTGCGAGAAGCTCGCGCAGATCCTGCCTCATGGGGACCACACCAAAGCCATGCTGGTGAGCACCGGTGCCGAGGCGGTCGAAAACGCGATCAAGATCGCGCGCCAAGCCACCAAACGCCAAGCCGTGCTGTGCTTCACCGGCGCCTTCCACGGGCGTTCGATGATGGCGATGACGCTGACCTCCAAGGTGGACTACAAGCTCAACTGCGGACCGTTCGCTCCCGAGGTCTACCGCCTGCCCTTCCCCAACTTCTATCGCTACCACGATCAGACGAGCATGGAGGACTTTGTGGTGGGCGAGCTCAAGCGCCTGCGCGAGTCCGCCCGCAACGTCGTCGCGCCGGATAACTTGGCAGCGGTGATCATCGAGGTGGTGCAGGGCGAAGGGGGCTTCAACGTGGCCCCCAAGGGCTACCTGCAGGGACTGCGCGAGTTCTGCGACCAACACGGCATCGTGTTGATCTTCGACGAGGTGCAGTCCGGCTTTGGGCGCACCGGACGCTGGGGCGCTTACGAGCACTTCGACGTGACTCCCGATATCTCGACCTGGGCCAAGTCCCTGGGTTCGGGCATGCCGATCGGCGCGGTGTTGGGCAAAGCCCACATCATGGACGCGGCGGCCCCAGGCACGATCGGCGGCACCTACATCGGCAACCCCGTGGCGTGTGCAGCGGCGCTCGCGACGTTGGACTACATGGAATCGATCGATATCAACCGCTTGGGTGAATCGGTCGGCAACACGGTGCGCGAGCGCTTCGAAGGCATGCAGCGTAAGCACGACTGCATCGGCGATGTGCGCGGACTCGGTGCCATGATGGCGATGGAGTTTGTGCACAACGGGGATCCGCGCCAACCGGACGCGGACACGTGCGGTCAGCTCGTAACCGCTTGCGCCGAGCGCGGCGTGATCCTGATCAGTGCCGGAACCCACAAGAACATCATTCGGGTGCTGAGCCCCCTAGTGATCGAGGCGGAGCTGCTCGACAAAGCGCTTACCATCATGGAAGAGGAACTGGACCGCATCGTGGAAGGCCAATCCTCTTGAAGCCGTTTTCGATCGCCGGCATTCAGATGCCCGTGGTGGCCAGCAAGGGCAACGTGGCGCTGATGAAGCACAAACTCGATGTGCTCATGAGCGTCTACCCTTGGGTTCAAATGGTGCTGTACAGCGAGTTGTGCCCGTTCGGCCCCCTGACCTACTACGCCCAGTCCTTTCCGAACGAAACGGAAGAGGAGTTCCAAGAGCTCGCGCGCAAGTACAACATCTGGCTGGTTCCCGGCAGCATGTTCCAGGTGCGGGATGCCAAGATCTACAACACCGCCTCGGTGATCGACCCCAACGGCAAAGTGGTCGGTCGTTATGACAAGATGTTCCCCTTCTTGCCGTACGAAGAAGGGGTGACGGGGGGCTCGGAGTTTTTGATCTGGGATGTTCCCGAGATCGGTCGCTTCGGTTTGTCGATCTGCTACGACATGTGGTTCCCCGAAACCTCCCGTACGTTGGCCGTCCAGGGCGTCGAGGTGATCCTGCACCCGACCTTGACGGGCAGCATCGACCGGGACATCGAGTTGTCCATCGCGCAGGCGACGGCGGCGTGCAACCAGTGTTTTGTCTTCGACATCAACGGGCTGGCGGACGGTGGCACCGGCCGTTCCATCGTGTGCGGGCCCGATGGTCGGGTTTTGTACCAAGCCGGCACGGGCCCGGAGTTGATTCCCATCGAGGTGGATCTGGACCGCGTTCAGCGCAGCCGGGAACACGGCGTGTTGCGACTCGGCCAGCCCCTCAAGAGTTTCCGCGATCGCAACGTGCACTTCGACGTCTACGAAAAGGACAAGAAACACCCATACCTGCAATCGCTGGGGCCGTTGATGAAGCCCACGCGCATGGAGCAATTGCTCAAAGTGCACCATGTCCTGCCTGTGGAATCGTCCGCGGTCGAACCGCCGCCGGAGGGCATTCCAGGCACGGAGATGGCCACGGGGCACGCGCCGCCGCCTTTCGGAGGGGAAGGAGCGGCCGGCGCAACGAATCCCGCCGACGCCGATGCCTCGACTTGGCCAGTCGACCCCGACGGTCCGCCCGTAAGCCACCCGCCGAGTTAAACTAGAACCGATCCCAACGCTTCCCTCCCTCACCATCATGGGTCATCCCGGAAAACCAAACCCTCGTTTTCAAGAGACCGCCGATGCGGCCTCGCCGGTGCCATCGCCATCCATTCCGGAAGGGCCTATGCCCGCGGAGGGAGAGGGACCGCTGAACCGCATCACGTGGTTTGAGATTCCGGTGCACAGTATGGCGCGGGCGGTCGCGTTCTACAGCCGCGTCTTTGGCATCGAGATGGAGATGACCCAGAACGGTGAGCATGCCATGGCGTTTTTTCCGGCGACGGAAGGAGGGCTCGGTGGCGCGTTGGTCGCCGGACCGGGCTGTGTTCCTTCGGACACCGGGACTTTGGTCTATTTGAACGTCGAATCCGACTTGCAGGAAGCGTTGGCCCAGGTCGAGTTGGCGGGGGGACGAGTCATCTTGGGGAAGACCGCCTTGGGGGAGGCGGGATTCTTCGCACTGTTCCTCGATACGGAAGGCAACAAGCTCGCGCTGCACGCGGCGGATTGATCGATGACCCCCAAAAAAGCCAAGAAGCAAACGATCGCCGCCAAGCACTACAACATCGGGCAACTACGCGTTGACCTATGGAATGAGCTCAAGGAGTGCGCCGCAACCCTGGCGCGCGCGCGCAAGGACTCCCAAACCAGCGCTGATGAGATCAAGCGATCCAAGTCGTTGCTCAAGCGGCTCGCGCACATCGAGCGCTACTTCGCTTTTCCCGGTCTAGCGCGCATCCAGCGCTTGCAGTCGACCGACCTGCACACCGACCGCGTTCCCTGGGCCCACCACATCACGGAGTTGGTGCGGGAATTGGTCAGCGATTCCTACCGCGGCAACCCCCAGATCGTTGCCGACTTCGAGGACGAGCCCGACGAGGCCGCTAGCCATCGCATCGATTGGGAGCACAAAACGAAGGACGCCAACTACTTCGAAGTGCTCGTCGTGGACGACCTCGGGCTGCAAGAGGAGCAAAAACTGCGCGACAGCATGCGCAGCATGCAACTCGGGGATCCACACTTCACCTACGAGTTGGTCATCGCGCGGTCCTTCCAAGACGCTTTGGTCGCCGCCCTTTTCAACACGAACATCCAGGCCGTCGTCGTGCGCTACGCGCCGAAGTTCCGAGCGGAGAGCATCGCCACCGAGATTCGGCCCTACCTGCAAAACGTGTTGAGCATCGATCATTCGACCAAGCACACCTCGATGCTCGGTCCGCTGCTCGGCGAGACCATCCACAAATTTCGGCCCGAGTTGGACTTGTACTACGTGACCGACACGGCGCTGACCCACTTGCGCGACGAGACGCTGGCTATGTTTCGGCGCATCTTCTATCGCCGCGAAGATGTGCAGGAGCTGCATCTCGCCATCATGCGGGGTATCCGGGAGTCGTACACCACGCCCTTTTTCACGGCCCTGCGCGATTACAGCCAGAAGCCGACCGGAGTGTTCCATGCGATGCCGATTTCGCGGGGCAACTCGGTCTTCAAGAGCCGTTGGATCAAGGACTTTGGCGACTTTTACGGCCGCAACATGTTCTTGGCGGAAACCAGCGCCACGACGGGCGGGTTGGACTCCTTGTTGCAGCCGACCGGGCCCCTGAAGCGGGCCCAGGAGATGGCGGCTTCCACCTACGGCGCGCGCAGCACCTACTTCGTCACCAACGGTACCTCGACCGCAAACAAGATCGTAGTGCAGGCGTTGGTCGAGCCGGGCGACGTCGTGCTGATCGACCGGGACTGCCACAAGTCGCACCACTATGGCATGGTGTTGTCGGGCGCCTTGCCGGTCTACTTGGATTCCTATCCGGTGGAGGCGTACAGCATGTACGGGGCGGTGCCATTGGCGGAGATTCGCCACCGCCTGTTGGAGTTGAAACGCATGGGGCGCCTCGATCGCGTCAAGATGCTGCTGCTGACCAACTGCACCTTCGACGGGATCGTTTATCACGTCGAGCGCGTCATGGAGGAGGTGCTCGCGATCAAACCGGACATCGTCTTCCTGTGGGACGAAGCTTGGTTTGCCTTCGCGCACTTCACCTACACCTACAAGCAGCGCACGGGCATGTACGTGGCCCAAAAGCTGCATGCCAAGTACCAGACGGAGGCCTACCGCAAGAAATACAAGGCGCACATCAAATCGCTAGGCCCCGACGAGGTCCCGCACCTGCCCGATCCCGATCGCGTGCGCATTCGCGTGTACGCCACGCAAAGCACGCACAAGACCCTGTCCAGTTTCCGGCAGGGCTCCATGATCCACATCTGGGATGAGGACTTTGAGCGTTGCACGATCGATACCTTCCGCGAGGCGTACATGACGCACACGTCGACCTCGCCCAACTACCAAATGTTGGCGTCCCTCGACGTGGGGCGCAGGCAGGCCGAGTTTGAGGGTTATGAGCTGGTCGAGAAGAGCATCGAGCTAGCCATGGTGCTGCGCGCGAAGATCAACGATCACCCGTTGCTGCGCAAGTACTTCGACGTGTTGACGGTGCGCGATTTGATCCCGAACGAACTGCGTAGCTCCAGCCTAGAGGAGTACTACCACCCCGATCACGGCTGGAGCCGCATGGAAGAGGCTTGGCAACGCGACGAGTTCGTCTTGGACCCCACTAAGATCACCTTGACC
>JAUHXY010000139.1 GCA_030426785.1 bacterium | reverse complement strand
GGCCAATGGGGTCCATTCCCAAGGCACCGCGCTGCGGCACCTCCAACCGTCGAAGCAGCGCTCGGTCGGTTGCGGGCGCGAATTGTCTCGGCCCGGGGTCCTGCCGTCAACTATCGGGAGGGGAATCTAGCCCGGTTGAGCCAAAACCCTCTTAGGGGGTTTTGGATCCGAAATCCGGCCGAGCTTGGCCGAGGCAGCGCAGGGCGGCGGCTTGGTCCTCTTGCAGTTGGGCGCGCAGTCGATCGAGGTCGGCGAAGGCCTGCTCCTCCCGCAGTGCGGCTACGAACTCGAATTCGAGCTCTTGGCCGTACAGGTCACCTTCGAAGCCGATCAGGTGCACTTCGACCCGCTCGCGGGGGGGCTCGGCGTGCGTCAACGAAGGGCGCAGGCCAATGTTGACCATGGCCGGGTGAGCTTGTCCCGGCACGTGTTGCCCGTCGGTGGGCACCATGCGGGCAAATCCGGCATACACCCCGCCTGGCGGGTGCAATTCGTGATTCAGATTGAGGTTGGCGGTGGGGAAGCCCAGGGTGCGTCCGAGGGCGTCACCATGTTCGACCACGCCCATCATGCTGACGCGCCGCCCCAGCATGTTGGCGGCTCCGGTGAGGTCGCCCAGCTCCACCGCCTCACGAATCGCGGTGCTCGAGATGGCACGCCCCCGCACCGAAACCCGATCGACGACTTCGACGCTTTCCCCCTGCGCTTGCAGGAACTCCGCGTGGCCGCGTCGATCCTTCCCGAACTTGCTGTCGAAACCGAGGACGCAGTGTTGAGCTTTCAGACCATCGCGCAGGATGTCTTGCAAAAATTTCTCCGCACTCATGGCGCGCAGGGCTTCGTCAAACTGCAACACGAGGGTGTGTTCGATGCCCAGCGTTTGAAACAGCGACAAGCGATGCTGCAGATTGGTCAACGTGCGCGGAGCACGACCCAGCAACACCCTTTTGGGGTGGCCAGCAAACGTGACGACGGTGGCAACCGCTCCGCTGGCCCGCGCGTTTTGTACGTTGGCTTGCAGAATCGCCCGATGGCCCAGGTGAACGCCGTCGAACACACCGATGCTGACGATCGCGTCGCGGCCAGCGAGCGGCGGGCGGCTGCGGGCTTGGCGCGCCGCCTCGAGCCCGTTGGAAACGATCACGCCTGCGCGGCCTTGTAGCGATCGACCAGTTCTTGCAGCGCGGGCTTGTTGCGCAGTTTGTCTGCTGGCGACAATCGATCGACGAGCAGAATGCCTTCCAAGTGGTCGAACTCGTGCTGAATGATGCGGCTGCGGAAACCGTCGTATTCCGCTCGGATCGGGTTTCCTTGCACGTCGAAGGCTTCCACCGTGCAGCGCTCGGGTCGCTCGACTTCGCCGTAAATGCCGGGGAAGGAAAGGCAGCCCTCTTCGAACTTCGTCTTCGCGCCGGTGCGTGCGACGATGGTGGGGTTGATGAGAGTCAGATTGAGGTCCGGTTGCTCCGGATCGCCTTTGTCGTTCAGCACCAGAATGCGCTGATCGAGGCCCACCTGCGGGGCGGCCAGCCCCACACCGCGGCTCTTGAACATCAGCTCGTACATGGCATCCACCGTGGCCTGCAAAGCCTCGTCGAACGCGGCGACCGGCTGGGTGCGCTTGCGTAATACGGGCTCCGGGTAGAGGGTCAGGCTGTATTCGAGGGCGGGCGGCATGGCTCGTGGGGGCAAGGGAAGCAGGATGCGGCGCCGCCTCTTGGCCACACCGCCGAAGAATCATAAGCCTTGGGTGGTGGCTTTTGGGAGGATCGGAGTGAGAACCACCGAGCGGGATGCCCTCGACCGCGCTCCTGCGCTTTGGGTCCCGAATCTCGGCGGACCGGAGCGAAACTTCCCAGGGCCCAAGGGCCTATAATCTCCGCTCCCGTCGATCGTCACCCGCTCGTTCGCTGCCCTTGGACTTCTCCAAACACATTCAAAAGGCCGAAGAGGCGCTCCGCCGGCGCAACTACGACTTCGCCATCGAACTCTACCGACAGCTCATCGAGCTCAACCCGAACCTCGGCCCGGCCCGCGCGGGCCTGCGCCGCGCGTTGTGGGAGCGCCACAAGACCGGCAAGAAGAAGGTGGGGGTGTTGGGCAAGCTCAAAGGAGCCGGGCCCCTCGCGGCGGCCAAGGGCCTCATGAAGGCCGGCAAGTTCGATGGGGCGGCCAAGGCCTTGGAGACCTTCCTCAGCACCGACCCCGCCAACGAGGAAGGCAACGCCATGCTGGGCGAGAGCCTGCGCTCGGCCGGGCACGATGAGGCCGCCCTGGCGGTCTACGAGTTTTTGGCCGAGGTGGCGCCGAAGCGTGCGGACGGTTGGCGAGAGGCCGCCGCGATCCGCGCGCAACAGGGCGACATTCCCGGGGCCCTCCAGGCCCTCGAAAAGGCCCTGGAGGCCGATCCGCGGGATCGGGAGGCCCAGAAGGCCCGCAAGGACTTGGCCGCGGAGGTGGCGCTCGAGGCCCGCAAGTCGGGGGAGGGCAGCCACAGCCGGCAGCAGATGGCGGACTCGGAGGGTGCACTTGCCCAGGAGCGCAAGCGCCGCCTGCACCGCTCGGAAGACGATCTGCAGGCCGAGCTGGCCCAGTTGGAGGAGCGCTACGCCGAGGACTCCTCGAACGTCGACCTGATGGTGTCCATGGGGGAGGTCCTGGAGAAGCTGCGGGACCCCGAAGCGGCTCTCGACATGTACCGCCGGGCCCATTCCTACCGCAAGGACTCGCCCGATTTGGCCGCCCGGGTCTCCCAGACGGCCATCAAGGCCAAGAAAAAGGCCATTGCCCGGGCCGACAAGGCTGGCGACCAGGACCTGGCCGACCGTCTGGAGGCCGAGCTGGGGGCTCTGGAGCTGTCCCGGCTGCAGGCCTCCGTGGAGTCCAATCCTCAGGCCGTCGGGGATCGCCTGGAGCTGGGCAAGCTGCTGCTGCGGGGCGAGGACCTGGATACGGCCATCCAGCACCTCCAGCGGGTGGCCCCCGATCCTCGGCTCGGAGACGAGGCCCGGTTTTTCCTCGCTTTGTGCTTCTATCGCAAGGGCCTACTTGACCTCGCGCAGGACTCTTTTCAGACTTGTCTCCCCTCATCCGGCCCGGTCGACGGCCGGACCTGTGAAATCCTGTATCACCTCGGCCTAATCGCCGAGGAACAAGGGGATGCCCCCACGGCCCGAGCCCACTTTTCGCGCATCTACGCCGTGGACATCGCCTACCGGGACGTCGCCCAAAAAATGGAACAACTGTAGCCCGCGCTACGGACCCCAACGAAACCTCCCATGCCGAATACGAAGCAAGCCAAGAAGCGTATGGTGACCGATGAGCGTCGCCGCATCGCCAACAAGACCATGCGCAGCTCGATGCGCACCGCCGTCAAGAAGGTGTTGACCGCTGAGAACGCGGACAGCGCCAAGGCAGCTCTGCCCGACGCGATGAAGCAGGTCGACAAGTGCGCCAAGAAGAACATCTTGCACGACAACGCGGCCGCCCGCGTCAAGTCGCGCATGGCGCGCTCCATCGCAAAGAAGTAGGCGTTTCGCCTCGAAGCACCTTGGGCGTTTTTTCCACGCAAGACGACCACCCGGGACGCTGGCACCAACCGGTCAGCGTCCCGGTCAATAAAGCCGATGCTTTTTCGGCCGCCGTGGAGATGGTCGAAGACCTGGACGGCTGGTCCAAGCCGGAGGTCGACCGCGATGCCTTGAGCCTGACCTGTACGGTCAAGGGCGGTTTGCTCAGTAAAGAGTCCACCGTGCGCGTGTGGACCGAGGGCCCGGAGGGCATTCCTTCGTCCTCGACCCACTGCCGCTCCGAATCGAGCGGAGGCTTGCTGTCGCGCGACAAGAAAAACGTCGCCGAGTTCATCCGCAAGCTCTACATGCGCATCACTTGATCGCCAGGACGGTCGATGACCCCTACCGCGGGGCCCGAGGTCGAACTCCGACCCGGGCCCCGCGTTCGTTGAAGGGGCGAGCGCACGGTGCGAAAAGCCGTACAATGCGACCATGAACGTGCCCCTTGCCAGTTTGGGACTGCTGGTGGTTGCTTGCACAGCGGTCCCCGCCGATTCGCACAAAGACGGGCACGAACCCAACCCTTTGGAGGCTGCGATGAGCGCCAACCTGCCCGATTTCGACAGCCAGTGGAACTACGGGGACCCCGCGGGGACCGAAGCCGTCTTCCGAGAGATCCAGGCGCAGGTGGGGGAGTCGGCCCCGCTCGCGTACCGGGCCGAGCTCGCGACGCAGATCGCGCGCACACAGGGATTGCAGCGGCAGTTTGATGCGGCGCACGCGACCTTGGACCAAGTGGACGGTTGGTTGGCGCAAGTGGAAGGCGATCCGGGCATGACCGTGGCGCGAGTGCGTGCGTTGCTCGAGCGGGGCCGCGCGGTGAACTCGGCCGGAGATCCGGAACGTGCCGGGGGGATTTTTCTCGAGGCGTTTGAACAGGGCTCCGCCCAACCGAACTCCGGTGATGCGCCCATGGCCTTTCACGTCGTCGACGCCGCCCACATGCTCGGCATCGTCGAAAAGGGGGCAGCCAGCGAACAGTGGAACCTGAAAGCCCTCGAGTTGGCTCAAGCGAGCACCGACCCACGCGCGCAAGGCTGGCAGGGTTCGCTGACCAACAACTTGGGTTGGACCTACCACGACCAAGGCCGCTACGAAGAAGCCTACGACCTGTTCGCGCAAAACCGCGCCTACTGGCTCGAGCGGGATCAAGCCAAGCGGGCCCACATCGCCAAGTGGTGCATGGGGCGAACCTTGCGGTCCCTAGGCAAGACGAAAGAAGCCTTGGCGCTGCAAAACGAGCTGCTCGCCGAATGGTCTCTCGAAGACGGTGGCCCTTCGGGTTACGTGTACGAGGAGTTGGGCGAGTGCACCCTCTTGCTGGAAGGCGAATCCGCCGCCCGCCCGCACTTCGCCAAGGCTTACGCAATGCTCAGCCAAGACGAGTGGCTGCAGGCCAACGAGGCCGAGCGCCTCGCCCGTCTCGCGAAGTTGGGCGGGGTCACTGTGGAATAAAAAATGGTTGGGCCCTGCCACCATCGATGGGCCGGAGACGCATTGAGGGGCGGAAGAGTTCGCGAGCCGGAGGCGTGGAACAGAAACCTGCGCGAGTCTTGGCTTTGAGGGAGCACGAGCCCGGGAAATGGCGTGCCATCCACGGATCGCTCAGTAGGTGACAGCAACCCCGTTCGAGAAGTTCGAGAGGCCCCCGGATTCTCGATGCCAGAGCTGAAAGTGCAGAGTTTGACCGCTCTGAATGACGGGATTCCCAGGGAACGGTAACTCTTGGGGGACCAGGAAGCCGAAGTTGTGGACCCCGGTTCCTTGGTTGTTTTGGAAGACTCCGTTGACGATAAAGCGCCCCAGCGAATGCTGTTCTCCCGGTTGGTTGTAGCGACCGATCTGTTCGCCGGATTGAAGGCCAAGGCATAGACGGCCTTGGCTTAGAGGGAGGCCAGGATCTTGAAAAGCGGTGCCAACCAAGAAGTACCCGAACTGTGTGATGGGGCCCCGAGCAGCGTTGAGCCATACTCCTCCCCCAAAGTGGGGCAGAGTGCTGGCGCTTAGATGAGTGGATTGCCCTGTCGAATTGGGATCCATCGGGTCGCAGAAGGTGGTGAAGTCGCTGGGCTGTCCACAAGTATCCGCTCCGGTGATGATGAGGTCGTAGCGGTTGCACGGTTGGAATTCGAAGGACTCGACCCGAACTTCCAAGATCACGGTCTTGGGCGCATTCGAAGGGTTGCGCCATTGCACGCCAGCCGTGTTGTTAAACGCGCGATCTTCGGCCAAGGGAAAGCCGCTCTGGCATGAGTTGTTCGAAGCATCCCACAAGTACAGGTTTGGATTGGCGTACGCGAAGGAGAACTCGATCGTGCTCACGAGTGTTTCTTGGGGTCCAACACACAGTTCGTAGAAGTCGGCGTCGGATTGCGACACGAATCGGTCGGGATAAAAGCCGTCGCCAATCGCGATCGGGGTGCCACAGGTGTCGTTGGGCTCCAGGGAGTCATCCATCGGTGAGTCGCAGGGATAGGGCTCGATCCGTAGATCAAAACTGTAGTCCGCACACAGATAGCGAAACGTGTCGACCTGACGGGCAGAGATCAAACAGGAAAGGGGAGTGGCCCCTGGATTGCGATAGTCCAAACTGCGCGAGCCGAAGCGCAAAGTCTGGGGCGCGCCGCATTCGTTCGTGGTCAGGTAGAAGTCTGTCGAGTTGCTGTCCTCTAACTCCTCCAAGATCAGGACTTGGCCTGGGGGAATTGTCACCGAGTACCAATCTTCGTCTTGGTAGTGGGAAGTGAGTTGCGTGTAGATCCCGGGCTGGATCGGGATGGCGTTGTCACACGTGTCATTGTCTTCCCACGCATCTTGAACCTGAAACTCACAGGGATGATGTTCGATGGTCAAGGTGGCTGGTCCAAACTGGCCCGGATCGCCCCCCACCTGAATCAAGAAGGAATCCCCAGCGGAAACCTGCAGCAGTTGAGCGTACTGAATGGTCACCAATTCGGAGGAATACCAGCACGAAGCCGAGCAGCCGCTACCTAGGTACAACGCCAAGCGCTTGCGATAGTCGTCGGCTTCGGTCGAAATCAGGTAATCGCCATCTTGAGGTGCGGTCCACTGGAAAAACAGGTCTTGACCTGGATCGACGGGGGTTCCGCAATCTGGCGCGCCTGAAAACCCTGAGTTTGTGGCGCCCGTTGTGTTGTAGGCGAAGGTGCCTACTCCGGTCAGGGCGGTCGCGGTGTTGCAGGTATCGCCGCCTTGAGCCCAGGCTTGCGAAGGGAGAGTGAACCAACCGAAGAAGGCCGGGAACAGAACGGAGAGAATTCTACGCATGGTGCCCCTAGGTTAGTGCAAGCCCTGGCGATTGGGGGCCGCACATTCGTGGCCTAACGAAGATCCAAGATGGTCTTTACAAAGCCACGAATGTTGCCGCTTGGCGCGACGGGAGGGGTCCGGCTTGGGCGCTTGGGTTCATGCCCATTGAGGCGCTCACTCACCAAACTGGAGTGCGAGGCTGGGAGGGCCGACCTCGGGCTCCAATTCGTTCCCCGCGCCTTTAGCTAGTGGGTTGCCGCCGATCCGGCACCGGAAACGACTCGCGATAATCGTCCATGGCGGCGCGCACGACTTTGAGGGCTTGGGCGCGACCGTAGGTGCCGATGACCTCGATGGGGTTCTTCTTTTCGCCGCTCATCTCCATCTTGTAGGTGCCGAAGTAGTGCACCATGCGCTTGACTACGGCCTCGGGCAGGTTTTTGAGGTCTTTGGCGTAATCGAAGACCTTATCGGAGGCTAGGCAGGCCACGATCTTGTCGTCCGCTTCGCCCTCGTCGAGCAGCTGGATGCCACCCACGACGCGCGCGGAAAGCACGATGTCCGCCCGATCGATGCGCTGCTGGCTGAGCACGCAGATGTCGAGCGGGTCGTGGTCCCCTTGGTCGGCGGCCGGCGTTAGGTCCGCCACCCGCTGCCCGCAGTAGGTCTGGGGGATGAATCCGTATAGGGTCGGCGGCAGGGCCGAGCTGCCTTGCGGCCGATCCACGCGCAGATAGCCGGTGCGCTTGTCGATCTCGTACTTCACCGCGTCGAACGGTGTGATCTCGATGTACGAGGTGACGATTTCGGGGGCGTTGGACCCGACGGGCAATCCGTGCCAGGGGTGCGCGCGGTAACGGTTGAAGTCTTTGGACATGGGAGCTCGGGGCTGCGGCGCTCCCATCATGGCAAACCGATTGTCGCCCCGCGAGTGCGCTAACGGGGTGGTGCGCGGCGCGCCGATGTTGGGAAAGGCACCTACCGCATCCCTGCGAGGCGGCTGTAGCGGTACAAACTCGCCTGGATCATGCCGGCGAGGGCCGTCGCTCCCACGCGGCCGCCGCTCTGTGAGTCCGGTGCGGCTGGATTCCACGAGCCGCGAAGCGAGCCCGCAGGTCGAAAGGCTGCTAAGTTGGAAGTTTGGATCGCTTCCCGCCAAGCTTGCATTACCTCGGGCTGACCGTGATGGGCCCCTAGGGTCAAGAAGTAGGTCGTTTCGGAGGCGGGCGCCATGCGAGCGACCGCGGCATGTTGGCCGAGGAATTCCTGCCACCCGGGTGGTGGACTTTCACCGTCTAAGGCGAACGCTAAACCGATCAGAGGGAAGGCTGGGCTTTCGGCTAGGCTGCGACATTCCACGGGGTCTCCTGCCGCCTCGGCAGCCTTCCAACGATCACGCCAAAAGCGAGCCCAAACACACGCTTGGTTGGACTCGCACGGTGTCACGCGCAGACCAGCCTTGGGGGTCGCCTTGCGCGCCAACAGGCTCCACGCAGCCATGGAGGTGTGTTCCGCTTGCCAAGCACTGGCGTGAAATGGCCATGGGAATTGCTGCAACCCATGCTCGAGCGCAGCGAGAGCCTTCTCTGCGGCGCGCTTGTGTAACGGATTGCGGCTATAGCGCACACTCTCCAGTAAAGCCAGGGTCGCCAACGCATGCTGCCGCAGTGCCACGTGAAGGGTGGGGTCGCCGATGAATCCGGTCGTCGCGTCCTGCTGTTTTACGATCCATCGTATGGCGCGCCGCAAGGGTTGCTGGCGTTCCCCTTCTGCGATCAAGAACAAGCTGGCTAGGCTCGTGACAGCCAAGTCCTGATCCCAGGCCCCCGCAGCAGAACCACCGTGGCCACCTTCGAATCGAAGCGGGTTCGTCTCCCAAAAGCCCGCTTCGGTCTGCTGGGCCAACAACCACTCTTGTTCTGTACTGGGTTCCAGTTGGGGAGTCGTGGGCTCCTCTCGTTTAACATCTCGCCGATCGCTCGCGAGGTTGTTTCCGCACCCAAAGACTTTCGCTTTCCGGGGGTCCGCTGTGTTGGCCAGTACCTTGCGCTCGATCCAAGCCGCGCTGCGCACCGGCAAGCGAGCCGGGAGGGCAGCCCGCTGCGGGGCAGACAGGGGGCCTGACTTGCCGATCCGCAGCTCGGTGAGGGAAGGATTGGAAGGTGCCCTCTCTTGAACGGGTACCAAGGAGTTTGCGATTCCCATGTCCTCCGAGATGGCGACCTCGAGTGCGTTGTTGTGAGGAATCGCCGCGTGGAAACCCGGGGGATGTCCGGCCCAGTGAATCGCCCCTCCGCCGAAGGCAGCGATTCCCAGGGGGACAATCAGCCTTGCACGCCAAATGGAGGAAAAGTCGCGCATCACTTCGCCCCCGTCAAACGTGAGTAGCGGTAGTAGACCTCCAAAGTGAGGACCATAGTGGCCGTGGCGTAGACGCGGCCGCCCTGGTAGCCCCAGGGGCCGATGGGGTCCCACGAGCCCAGATAATCGCCGTCCTCTCGTTGGTTGGGCAGGATGGCGCCGTTCATGGCCTTCTTCCACTTGCGCCAGTGTTCGCCGCCGAGTTGGTACATGGCGTAGGTGGCGTAGTACCAGTAGTACATGTCTACGTGTTGGCCCGCTTTGTCCCATTGCGGCAAGGTGCGCAGCATGAGGTCGCCGTGGCGTTTCATGATGGGCGCGCTGTCGGGGGTTTGGCCGAGGAAAGTGCGCGTCAGCAAGCCGACGCCGGTCATGGCCTCCGACAAGGCCGGATCAAAGTGCTCGTTTTGTTGCGTGCGCGACGAGCGGCCACCGCGCTCGGGGCCGATGTAGCTCACCCGACCGGTGGATTCGTCGGTGACGCTGTCGAGGTACTGCAGCGTGCTGGCGAAGGCTTCCCGATCGATGGTGAGGCCCGCGTCCGCGCCCGCCTTGAGGGCGAAGATCATCCATCCGGTGATGGACGTATCCGTTTCGCCGTCCGAAGGCACTTCGTAGCGCCAACCGCCATAAGGACTGCGCGCGCGGCTGATGTAGTTGAGGGCCCTTTGGGCGGCGCGCTTTTGGAAGGGATTCTTGGAAGCGTGATAGCTCTCCGTCAACGCGAGGGTCGCGATGGCGTGGTCGTAGACGAATCCATGCCCGATCGCTTCGCCGATGAGGCCCGAGTCCTCGTCCTGCTGCTCCATCAACCAGCGAATACCACGTTGCACGCTGGCCTGGTAGGGGCCGCCAGCGGTGCTGGACCCATCGCCGAGGAATGCCAGCAACGCCAAACCGGTGATGCCAATGTCCTGGGCCGCGATGCCGGCGCCTTGGGTGCACCCCGAACGGCCCGATAGGTTGTTGCGGTGGTACTCGTCGACGTCCCAATAACCGTCTTCGCTTTGGTGATCGCGCAGCCAGTTGAGGCCTTGTTCGATGATGATGGCGGTGGGGAGGTCGCCGCCGCCGCTCAGTTTTTTCCGGCCGTCTCCGCGTTCACCGAAGGTACCGCCGGGACCACCCGCTGCACCGATGATCGCATGGTCGTAGGGCTTTTCAAAAGGATCGTCCGAGCGCTGGTCCAGGTCGCCTTCCGGGATGCTGTCCTGTGTCGATTCCACGACGTTGGGGACGTCAACAGGATCGATGGGAACATCGACGAAGTCGATCGGGATGTCCTGAATGGTTTCGGGAGGAATGGGCGGCGGCGGGTCCTCCTGTTGGACTTCGGGGAGGAAGTTCGCCGTGATCTCCCTTTCCTCAACCCTTT
>JAUHXY010000138.1 GCA_030426785.1 bacterium | reverse complement strand
GCCTACGCCCTCCTGGCCGCCGTCGAAACCCGCGGCCTCGTCCTGGCCGGCGGCGCTCCCGACCGCTGGTTGCAGTAGGTTGGGGCAGTCGTAACAAGCAACCGGCCGGCGCTCCAAGGTGGAGCGCCGGCCGAGGAAGGGGTGTCGGAGGGGTGCGGTTTAGACCTCGACTTTCTTCTCGTCGCGGAATTTGGCGACCAGGTCGGTTTTGTCCTGTTCGGTCAGGACCTTGCCGGCGACCTGGAAGACGCCGTGCTCTTCCTCGTCGAGGTGGTGGTGGACCTTGTGGGCTAGGTCCTCGAAGGTGCGGATCCAGTTGGGATTAGAGAACTCCATGTCCTTCAGTTTCTCGACCAGGTCGTCGATTTCGTTGTGCTCGTGCACGCTGTGGCTCGCCATGGGTTGCGAGGTTTTGTGAGCCAGCATGGCGGCGTACAGGGAGCGCTCTTCGGCTTTAGCGTGGGCGTCGAGTTCTCGGGCGAGTTCGGAGAAGGTGGAGCGGCGTTGCGCCTCGTCACCACTCGTGTCTTGCACGGCCTTTAGGAGTTTGCGTTGGCGGTCGTGGTCTTCGCGGAGGACTTCAAAGATGTTGGTCATTAGGTAGGTAAGGTGGGGGAAAGGTGGCGGGCCGCCGGGGGGAAGCGACCCGCCACAAGGAGGGGGGAGAGAGCTGGAGGTGCTTTAGTTGCTGTCGCCGTCGACAGACTCCTTGATCTCCTCGCCGGCTTCTTTGACTTCGTCGGCCGCGTCGTCGAGTTTGTCACCGGCTTCGTCGACAGCTTCATCGACCTTTTCGCCGGCTTCTTCGACCGGGCCGTCTTCCGGGCAACCAGCGAGCATCATGCCGCCGAGCAACAAGGAGGGAATCACGAGGGTTTGACGAAGGGTAGGTTTCATGGTCATGGGGGATGGGGGTTAGGCGCGATGGCGGAAGCGGTACAAGAACGTGCGCTTGGCATTGCAAACGGATTGGTACGCGAGTTGGAGTTCACGGCGGGCTGACTCCGCGGGTTCGGGTGCGCGTTGCACCTTCAGCATCTTGGTCACGAGTTCATCGTGAGCGAGGCGCAGTTGGAGCCAGGCCTGTTCGGCCGAATCGCTGAGGGGATAGTCCGCAACGGTTTCGAGAAAGACCTCGGTTTCGGCAGCGAGTTGCAGAGCATCCCCTTCGGCGAAGGTGGCTTGCGGGCCACGACGTTCCGGTTGGGACTGGGGATTCTCGGTAGCGGACATTTAGACGGTGCTCGGTTTGCGTCCCGTGAGCAGGCTCACCAGGAACAGGACAGCGAAGACGACGAACAGGATTTGCGCGATGCCGGAGGCAGAGGCGGCGAGGCCGGAGAATCCGAACACGGCGGCGATCAAAGCGATGAGGAAGAAGGTGACAGCCCAACTCAGCATGGTGGTCTCCTAGGTAAGGGTTTTCGGGCGGGTTCGAGGGAGCAGATACAAGCAGCGTGCCAAGGACGGCCGCCATAGGTCTCGGGGGGCATAAGTTATTGCTATCAATGGGATTACGGTGCGCGGCAAGGGTCCTTGCGCGATCCTGACCCCTGCAATCCCTCCCCAGACAAGCAATCCGACCGCCGAGTGATCGGAAGTGCCATTTCCGCAAGCTCGCGAATCGATATCTCGCCGCAAAGCCCGGCGAAGTGTCCTGGGCCATGGGCTTGGCTCGGTCGCCCCTCGTGCCCCCGCCGATACTCCTCCAGCCTGCCGCGAAGCGTGGCATCGGCCCGGAATGCAAAGCGCCACCTCCACGGGCCAGGTCGATGGTTCCTGGGTCGAAGAACGCTCGCTACGGGGAAACTCCCAACCCCCTCCGAATTCTGCCCCGCGCGCCCCTCGGGAACCCCGCAGCACTTGGTACAAGACTCCATCCTGCCCGTTGCTTCCCAAGCTCCCCCATGGATACCCAAAGTCCGGCTCACGCGCCCGCCGCATACACCCCCGTGCCCGCGCCGCTCGATCGCACGGCGTGCTTGCGCCTAGAGCAAGCGCTCTTCCGCGAGTGGGTGGAGGGCGACGGCCTGAGCGGGTACGCCAGTTCGACGGTGCACCTCTGCCCGACGCGCCGATACCACGGGCTCTTGGTGGCACCCTTGCCTGGGGGCGGGGAGCGCCACGTCTTCCTGTCACGCTTCGAAGAAGAACTGTTTGGGGACAACAAGAGCTTCCCGCTCTCGACGGGACGCTACCCCAATACCTATGCGCCCGAAGGTTTCCAGTCGATCGATTCGTTCGGCTTGTGCCCCTATCCGACTTGGCGCTATCAGATCGGGGCCGTGGAAGTGACGCGGGAGGTGCTCGCGGTTTGGGGTCAGCACACGGTGCTCGTGCGCTGGACGCGGCGCGGCGGTCCGACGGAGTTGAGGCTGCGCTTGCGGCCGCTGGTCGCGTTTCGCCGGCACCACGACCTGACCCGCGAAAACATCGACCTGCACCCCAAAGCGGCGCGTTTGGAGCGGGGCATCGCCTTGCGGCCGTATCCAAACTTGCCGTCCTTGGCGATTACGACCGCGACGCCGGGCTTTCACTTCTCGGCCGATCCGGTTTGGTACCGCAACGTCGAGTATCCCGCCGACATCCGGCGCGGGTTTCCGGGCCAAGAAGACTTGTTCTGCCCCGGTATGCTCGAGATCCCGATCGCGGACGGACAGAGCGTGGTGGTGGCGAGCACGATCCAAGAGCCGCCCGCGGATCCTGCCGCCCTGTGGCAGTCCGAAGAGCACTTTCGGCGAGCCCAGTGGGACGGTGTGCACAGCTTCCAAGATCGTCTGACCCTTTCGAGCGACGCGTTTTTGTATCGCGACGCCCACGGCCGGCCCGGCATCTTGGCCGGCTTCCCGTGGTTTGGGGAGTGGGGGCGCGACACGTTCCTGTCCTTGCCGGGCATGACGATCCCCGCGGAGCGGTGGGACTTGGGGCTCGAAGTTCTGCGAGGGGCGCTGCCGTTCCTCCAGAAGGGCCTGCTGCCGAACATCTACGGCGCCGACGTGGCGAGCAGCTCGTACCGTTCCGCCGATGCGGCCCTGTGGTTCAGTCGGGCGGTGCTGTTGCACCAACAAGCCTGCACCGACCCGGCCGCCATCGCCGCCGAATTCCGGGACCCGCTGGCCTCCATCGCGGAAGCCTATCTCACCGGTACGGACTTGGGATTGCGCGTCGACGCCAAGGGACGGTTGTTCGCGGGCTCCGAAGATCTCAATGCCACCTGGATGGACGCCATGGTGCACGGGGAACCGGTCACTCCACGCTCTGGGTCGCCGGTGGAGCTTCAGGCTTTGTGGTACCAGCTGCTCGAACACCTCGCGGAGCTCGACGAAGGGGCCGGACGCCAGCAAGCCGCCCAGCGCTGGCGCAGCGAGGCCGAGAAGGCTGGCGAGGTTTTGCGCGAGGACTTTTGGCTGGAAGAGGAGCAATACCTCGCCGACCGCATCGATGAGGATGGCGTCGCGGACCCGACGATTCGCCCCAACGCGGTGCTCGCGGCGGCGATGGTGCATTCCCCGCTCAAGCCCAGCCAGCGCGCGGCGGTGGTGCAAAAAGCCTTGGACGAACTGCTGACCCCGCGGGGTCTGCGTACCCTCTCGCCGCACGACCCCGAATACATTGGCCGTTACGAAGGCGGACCCGAAGCGCGCGACGCGGCCTATCACCAAGGCACGGTTTGGCCGTGGTTGCTCGGCTTCTTGGTGGAAGCGGCTTTGACCGTGTTTCCTCCCGGAGGAGCGCGGACCCGGCGGTTGCGCAAGGTGGTCGAGGGCTTCTCCGACCACCTGTCCGAACACGGTTTGGGGCAGATTTCGGAGATCTTCGACGGAGATCCGCCTCACCGTCCGTGCGGAACGCCGGCGCAGGCATGGAGCGTGGCGGAAGTGCTACGCGCCTTGCACCTGCTCGATCGAAGCGGAAGTTAGCCATGCGTGTGCTCATGCTCGGCTGGGAGTTTCCTCCCCACATTTCCGGCGGACTGGGTACCGCCTGCCAGGGCATTTGCGAAGGCCTCGCCGCCGCGGAGGTCGAAGTGTTGTTCGTCGTGCCGAAGGCTTTCGGCGACGAGAGCGCACCCAGAACCCGCGTGGTCGGGGCGAATCAAGTGCAGTGGATGCCTCAGAGCCCGCGCGATGCGGCGTTGGGCGTACAGCGCGTGCGCTTGCGTTTGGATGAGTCGGCGGCGTCCCCCATGCCGCAGGCCGCAGCCTCCGGGCCCCGCATGGACGTTCCAAAACCCGTGCGGGATTCCTTCGTCGAGAGCGTGTGGGTGGACAGCCCCTTGCGACCGTACGCCACGCCGAGCGGTTTTTGGAGCGAGCGCGCGGGACGTTCGAGCGGCTGGGATGGCTTGCCGGGCGGCAGCGCGCCGCCCTTGCCGCCCGAGCGCGATACGCCCGGATGGTTGCGCTGGGCCCAAGCCTTAGCGGCGGAAGCGCAAACGCAAGAAACGCCGCAGGATTGGGTGCAAGACCAATTCGCGGGCGGCTACGGCGGCGACCTATTCGATGAGGTCGCGCGTTATGCCCGCGTCGTAGCGCACCTTGCCGCCCAAGAAAGCTTCGACCTGGTGCACGGCCACGACTGGATGACGGCGCCGGCAGCCATTGCGGCGGCCAAGGCGGCGGACTGTCCTTTGGTCATGCACGCGCACGCCCTGGAGCGCGACCGCAGCGGGCAGGCGGGGGATGTGCGCGTCCAGGAACTCGAGCGCTTGGGGCTGACGACCGCCGACTTGGTCGTATGCGTTTCCCATTACACCGCGAACATCGTGCATCACGACTACGGCGTGCCGCGCGATCGGCTGCGCGTGGTGCACAACGCGGTCACGCAAAAGGAACAGCAACGGGAGTGGCACACCGATCGCACAGTGAAGGACCCCATCGTGTTGTTCTTGGGCCGCGTGACCATGCAAAAGGGCCCCGAGTACTTCTTGGAAGCCGCCGCTCGGGTGGTTCCCTTGCGCCCCGACGTGACCTTCGTGTTTTCGGGCAGCGGCGACATGCTGCCGCGCATGATCGAATACAGCGCGCGACTGGGATTGGCGGAACACGTGCACTTCACCGGTTTCTTGCGTGGCAAGGACGTGGAGCGCATATACTCCAGCGCGGACGTGTACGTCATGCCGTCGGTGTCGGAGCCCTTCGGCATCGCACCGCTCGAAGCGATGGCGCTCGACGTGCCCGTCATCCTATCCAGCCAAAGCGGCGTTTCCGAAGTGGTCACGCACGCGCTCAAGGTCGACTTTTGGGATACCCGCGAGTTGGCCAACAAGATCCTAGCGATGCTGGAGTACGAGCCGCTGCGCCGCGATTTGGTCGAGTCGGGGCGCGACGAGGTTCGACGCATGCGTTGGGAGTTGCGCGGCACCCATTTGCGCCAGGTCTACGAGGAGTTGGTTTCATGACCCAAGTCGTTTTTTACTTCCAGATCCACCAGCCCTGGCGCTTGCGGCGCTACACGTTTTTTGACATCGGCAAGCACGACGATTACTTCGACGATGCCGAAAACGAACGCATCCTGCGGCGTGTGGTGGAAAAGTGTTACCGGCCGATGACGCTGCTTTTGGAGGAGCTCATCGAGCAGCACGCCGGCGCGTTCCGCTGTGCCTTCTCCATCTCCGGCTGCGCGCTGCAACAACTGGAGCGTTGGTCGCCGGAAACCTTGGAGATCTTCCAGCGCCTCGCCAAGACCGGTTGCGTGGAGTTCCTCGCGGAAACCAGCCACCACTCCTTGGCGGCGCTGATCGACGAAGACGAATTCCGCGCCCAGGTGCGCGCCCAGCACGACCACATCGAGCGGCTTTTCGGGCAAAGCCCCACGACCTTCCGTAACACCGAGCTGATCACCTCCAACCAGATCGCGCGGTTGGCCGAAGATATGGGCTACCAAGCCATTCTGGCCGAGGGCGCGGACCACATCCTCGATTGGCGCAGTCCGCACTTGGTTTATCGCCCCGAGGGCTGCGAGAAGATTCGCGTGTTGCTGCGCTCCTATCGCTTATCCGATGACATCGCGTTCCGGTTTTCGAACCGCGCCTGGGCGTCGTGGCCCTTGTCGGCGGCCACTTTCGCGCAGTGGTTGGGAGAGCTGCCCACCAGCGACGAATTCGTGGGCCTCTTCATGGACTACGAGACCTTCGGCGAACACCAGTGGGAGGACACGGGCATCTTCGACTTCATGCGCCACCTGCCGGGCGAGGTCCTGAAGAACCCGCGCTTCGGTTTCGCCACGCCGGCGGAAATCGCGGCCAAGGTCGACCCGGTTTCGCGCCTCGATATCCCGCACCCCTTCTCGTGGGCCGACGCCGAGCGGGACCTCACGGCCTGGCTCGACAACGCCATGCAGCGGGCTTCGCACCGCTCGGTGCACGGCCTAGCGGAGGCCGTACGGGCGACCGGCGACCCAGAAACGGTCGAAACCTGGCGCCGGATGACCACCTCGGATCATTTCTACTACATGTGCGTCAAATTTTTCTCCGATGGGGACGTGCACAAGTACTTCAGCCCTTACGCGACACCGCACGACGCATACATCACTTTGATGAACGTGCTCGGAGACCTCCGCAGACGCCTCGGCGTGCCGCGGGAGGGCCTCCTGGTGCCGTAAAAGGCGATCCCCACCGCGCGCACCGATGACGTTTCACCTATTTGAGGTTTCCTGGGAAGTTTGCAACAAGGTTGGCGGCATCTTCACCGTCGTTACCAGCAAAGCCCGCACGCTTTGCGACAAACTAGGCGACCGCTACCTGACCTTGGGACCCATGTTGCTCGGGTTGCAGGACAAAGCGCGGGGCTTCGAGGAAGAGTCCGGTTGGCACGACTTTAAGGTCGCTTGCCGCGAGCGGGGCGTCGACGTGCGGGTGGGGCGCTGGAAAACCGGCGGGGAGCCGCGCACGATTTTGGTGGGCTTTTCGAGCCTCTACGAGCGCAAGGACGAACTGCTCGGCCACCTGTGGAGCCGCCACGGCGTGGACTCTTTGCATGGGGGTTGGGATTACCTGGAGCCGGTCTTGTTTGGACACGCCGCCGGCATCGCCATCGAAGAGTGGCACCGCCTGCACGTAGAGCCCAAAGGCGAAAAAGCCGTCGCGCAATTCCACGAGTGGATGACCGCGTCCGGCTTGCTGCACCTCAAGGATGCTCTTCCGCAGGTCGGCACGATCTTTACGACCCACGCCACCATGCTGGGGCGTGCGTTGTCTTCGACGGGAGACCTTCCGTCGGTGGCCCTGCGCGGTCGCACCCCCGAACAAGCGGCTCGCGACATCGGCGTGCCCGCCAAGCACTCGATGGAGGGGACTGCGGCGCAAGCGGCCGACGTCTTCACGACGGTCAGCGGCGTGACCGCCGACGAAGCCGAATTGCTGCACGGTCGGCGTCCCGACCCGATCCTCCCCAATGGCATCGACCTCGAGTGGGTGCAACACCTCGCCAACACGACCGGTCGCGAAGAAGCGCGCGGGCGCTTGAATCGCGTCGCGTCCGCCTTGGTAGGCGAAGACGTCTCCGACGCGGCCTTCTTGGCGACCTCGGGCCGTTACGAGTTCCACAACAAGGGCATCGACGTGCTGCTGCAGGCGGCCAAGTTGCTCGACGAGCAGCCCGGACGCCGCGTGGTGGTGTTTGTGCTCGTGCCCGGAGGCAGTTCGGGCATGCGCCGAGATCTGGTCGAGCGCCTCGCGGCCGAGCACCCTGCCGGTCAGCCCTTGGGAGTGACCACCCACGATCTGTTCGATACCGCCAACGATCCGGTTGTGAAGCTGTGCGCGGAACTCGGCCTCCACAACGCGATCGGTTCGCGCGTCAAGATCGTGCAGGTGCCCGCATACCTGCCCGACGACGGGTTGCTCGACTTGTCTTACGAGTCAGCCTTGGCGGCCATGGACCTGACCGCCTTTCCGTCCTTCTACGAGCCCTGGGGCTACACGCCCGCTGAGAGCATTTCGGTCGGCGTGCCGACCGTCACCACGGAGTTGGCCGGTTTCGGCGTGTGGGCGCGCAAGCAAGCCATCGAAGCGACCCAAGGCGTGACGGTGATCGATCGCGTCGGCATCCCCGACGACCAGGTGGCGGCCGCTTTGGCGGAACAGATCGAAGCGCAGCTCGCTAGCCCCAAAACCGTGGGCGAACGCCAAGCCGCGTGCCAAGCGGCTGCTGGCGGCCTCGCTTGGACCCAGTTGATCGCGCCCTACGAAGTAGCCTTCGAACGCGCCCTCGCTGCGGGCACCGAACGGGCCAAGTTTGCGGCGCCGCGTTTCGCGTTGCACCCCAAGCCTTACCAAGCCCGCGAATGCCCGACGCCGCGCATGCGCCGCCTGGATGTTTCCGCCAGTTTGCCCGAAGCCCTGCAAGGGCTGCAGCGCCTCTCCCGCAACCTGTGGTGGTCGTGGGACTGCGATGCGCCGGCCCTGTTCGAGGAGATTTCGCCGCGGTTGTGGAAGGATTGCAGCCAAAACCCGATCACCTTCCTGCGCCGTGCGTACCCGCAAGACTTGGAGCGTGTGGCGGCCGACAGCGCCTATTTGGCTCGGCTCCAGCGGGCTTTGGGTCGTTTCGATGCGTACATGGCCGAAGTGCCTCGCGCGCTTTCGGAAGGCGCCGTGCACCGCGATGCGCCGGTCGCCTACTTCTGTTTTGAGTTCGGCATCCACCCGTCTTTGCCGATCTACTCCGGTGGTCTCGGCATTCTGGCGGGCGACCACCTCAAGTCGGCTAGCGACTTGAACGTGCCGCTGGTGGCCATGGGGCTCTTTTACCGTGGCGGCTACGTGCGTCAGCAGCTCTCGGCGGCGGGCGAGCAGTTAGCGCTCGACGTGCACAACGATCCGAGCGATCTGCCCATGGAGCTCGTGCGCCGCGAGGATGGTTCGCCCTTGGAGGTGAGCCTCGATCTGCCTGCGGGGCTTTTGCGCTTGCGCGTGTGGGAAGTCTCGGTCGGGCGCGTGCGCTTGTTCCTGCTGGATTCGGACGTGGAGGGCAACCTCTCCCATCACCGCACCTTGACCCATCGCTTGTACGCGGGGGACCAGGAACAGCGCTTGCGCCAGGAGATCATCCTGGGTCGCGGCGGCATGCGTGTTTTGCAGGCCATGGGCTTGCCGCCCCGCGTGCTGCACATGAACGAAGGGCACGCCGCTTTTGCTGCCTTGGAGCAGGTGGCGACGCTCGTGCGCGAAGAGCACCTGAGCTTCGCCGAAGCGCGCACCATGGTGCGCGCCGGCACCGTCTTCACGACGCACACGCCCGTGCCCGCAGGGCATGACGTGTTCCCGGAGGACTTGGTGCGCTGCTACTTCGCGGATGCCCCCGAACGCTTTGGATTGCCTTGGGACGAGTTTTTGGCCCTTGGCGCGGACGCCCATGGGCAAGGCGCGTTCAACATGACCTACCTGTGCATGAACCTCGCGACGTTTGTGAACGGCGTGGCGGAGAAGCACGGCGAGGTCAGCCGGGACCTATTGCACCCGTTCTACGCGGGGCTGTTGCGCAACGAAGTGCCCGTGACCCACGTGACCAACGGGGTGCACTTGCCCACCTGGACCGCCGGGCCCATCGCGCGCGTGTTGGGCGCTGTCGATCGCGCGCCGACCGAAGACGACTTCCGTGAAGCGGAGAGCCGCGTGGACTTGGGCGCCTTATGGGAAGCGCGCCAACGGTTGCGCCAGGCTTTGCTCGATGCTGCGTGCGAGAATCTGCAGGACAGCTATCACCGCCGGCAAGACGATCCCAAGCTGCTGGCAGAGATCCAGGCGAACCTGCAAGAGCCAAATGCCTTGCTGATCGGCTTCGCGCGACGGTTTGCGCCGTACAAGCGGGCGACGTTGTTGTTGGAAGACGAAGCGCGCCTCGAACGCCTCGTGAACCACCCCGACCGTCCGGTGCGGTTCTTGTTCTCCGGGAAGGCCCACCCCGCCGACGGCGCGGGCCAGCAATTGGTGCGCCGCGTGGCGGAGCTGACCAAGCGCGAGGCCTTCCGCGGCAAGATCGTCTTCCTGGAGGACTACGACATCGAAATCGCCAAGCGTCTGGTGCAAGGCGTCGACGTGTGGCTCAACAACCCGATTCCGCCGCTAGAGGCGAGTGGCACCAGCGGCATGAAGTCGGCCGCCAACGGCGGTCTGAACCTTTCGGTGATGGATGGTTGGTGGATCGAGGGGTGTGATGGCCAGAACGGATGGGGTATCGGCCCCGAGCGCACCTTCCAAGATCAAGGTCAGCAGAACCGCCTCGACAACGAACAGATCCTGCGCCTGCTCGAAGACGAAGTGGTGCCGCTGTTCTTCCAGCGGGATGCGGCGGGCGTGCCCGTCGAGTGGTTGCAACGCTCCCGGCATGCGCTCGCGAGTTTGCCTCCCGTCTTTTCCACCAACCGCATGGTGAGCGAGTACGCGCAGCGCGGCTACGCGCCGTGCGGCCAAGCCGCCTTGGTGCATTGCATGCAAGGGTTCCAGGTGGCTCGCCACAACGCGGCCGAGCACCAGCGCCTGCTACAGGGCATGCGTCACCTGCGCGTCGAAAACGCTCACGTGGGGCAGTTGGATCGCCTGCAGACGGGCGATGAAGTGCCGGTGGAGATCGAAGTGCACTTGGGCGAACTGCATGCGGCGGATCTCGTGGCGGAGCTCGTGCTGGGTCGGCCCACCGAAG
>JAUHXY010000137.1 GCA_030426785.1 bacterium | reverse complement strand
GGATGGACCGACGGTCGAAGACGCTCTGGAAGGGCGTGTGTCGTTCGAAGCTTGTTTGCGTGAGGGCCCGCAAGGAGTGCGCGTTTTGACCGCCTCGAACGGGTCGGAGGCCATGGGCGCTTTGACCGTAGAGCGACGCGCGCAGTTGATCGAAGGCTTGGCCCTGTTGGCGCGGCAGTTCGACGTGGTCATCGGGGACAGCGCGGCTGGCGTGGGACCGGACGTGTTGCAGTTCGCCGGGTTGGCCGACCGGGTGCTCGTGGTCACGACGCCCGAAGTGGCCGCTCTAACCGATGCTTACGGCGTGATCAAAGCCCTCGATCAATTCGGTCTGCGCACCGGACACGACATCCCGACCCCTGAATTGGTGGTCAATCAGTGCAGCGGCGTCGAAGAAGGCCAAGACATCGCGCGCAAGCTGCGCCAGGTCTGCGAGCGCTTCTTAGCCCGTACGCCGCGCCAGGCGGGTTGGATCCCGCGCTCTCGTTCGGTGGCGCAGGCCAGCTTGCGCGCGCAGCCCTTCGTCGGCGGAGCACAGCGAGGGCTCGAGCAGCTCTGCTTGCGTCAAATCGCAGGACGATTCCGCAATTTGGTGGCCACCCGTACCGCTGCGGCTTGCTCCTGATGACCCCTTTCCAAGACCCCAAGAGCTAAGAAGCTGCATTGCATGGCGCGAGAGGGAAGGCCCCCCGCCACCCCCTCAAGCCCCTTCGAGCTCTAGACGATAGCTGCTTCGGAACCATGTCCCTTTTTCTCCCCTGGAACGAGCTGATGCGACGCGTTGCCGTCGCCGTCGGTGCCGGCGCGGCGCTGATCGCCCTGCTGCAACCCGTCCCCGTTTGGGTGGCGTGTTTGCGCGGGGGGATCGCGTGGGCCGCGGTTCGTTTGACGGGGTGGTTCATCGGTTTGGTCCTGAGGCAGGTCGAAGTGTTGGAACGACAGCAGGCGGAGCGTGAAGCGCGTGCCCTGTGGGAAGCGGACCAAGCCGCGCAGACGCAGAGTGCGTCGGGGGGGAACGCGTGATGCTTTGCCGCTGGACCCTGCTAGGCGAGGGTGCCCGAGGAGGCTTCGATGGTTGATGCCTACACCCCTTTGGGCAGCTCCGAATCGGAGCGTGACCGCCTGATCCTCGAACACATTCCGCTGCTCAAGCACATCGCGGGTCGCATGACCTTGGACGTGCCCGGCGGGATCGAACGGGATGACCTGTACGGCTTCGGTATGCTCGGCTTGATCGCCGCCGCCGACTCCTGGGACGCGAGTCGAGGACTCAAGTTCTCGACTTATGCGTATCCCCGCATTCGCGGCGCGATTCTCGACGAGATTCGCCGCAGCGATTTTTTGCCCCGAGGCCGCCGGGAAAAGGTGCGCGCCTTAGAGGCCACGCTCGCCCAAATCGAACAGGAAAAGGGCGGTCCCCCGACTCCGGAAGAACTGTCCCAAGCGATGGGCGTGCCCATCGAGGAGTTGGACGAAATCATGGTGTCCGCGGCCACCGCGGTCGAGACGAAGTTGGAAGACGGACCGGGAGACACCCTCGCGGCCCTCTTGAGCGACCCCGAAGCGCCCGACCCTGTCGACAGCGCCGAGTGGAACGAAATGAAGGACCTGTTGGTCGACTTGATCCACGAGTTGCCCGAGCAGGAAAAGGCGGTCATCACCCTCTACTACGGTGAAGACCTATTGCTGCGCGAAATCGCCACCGTCATGGACGTGACCGAGTCGCGCGTCTCCCAAATCCACAGCCGCGCGTTGTTCCGGCTCAACGGAGCGCTCACGCAACGCAGTGGAAACACCACCCAACACGCAGGGGAATGACCATGGAATCGTTCATCGGCCCCATCCTTCCGAGCGGGCCCGTCGTACCGCCCGCGCAGAGAAACTCCCACAAGAAGAAAAACCAACCCTTCCAGCTCCCCGATTCGCCGGAAGGCGAAACCGAAGAAGCCGAACCCGAGTCGTCCCCGTCCAGCGCCCAGCACGATCTTCCGATCGGCCCCGCACGCTTCGACGAAGCCGGCCAACGCATCGACACCACCGCATGAAACATTCCTCGATCATCCTCAAGGGCGATGACCAACGCGTCCGCCGTATGGACGTCCAGAACCTGCTCGGTAAGAAGCAGGCGAAGCCCGCCGCGGAGGCGGGTGAAAGCGGCTCGGCCAAAGACACCGCTTGCGAAACCCGCGTCGAAGTGCTGCGCGTCGACGATCAGGTGCGCGGCGTCGAAGTGCATTGCTCTTGCGGCGAGGTCACGCTGATCGAACTCACCTACCCCAAGGCCCAGCCCAACACCCCGGCCTAGGACCCGAACACCCGTTCCCCAATCGAAGTCATGAAACTCTTCCCGATTCTTCTCTTGGCCGGCTCTCCGTGGCTCGGCGCTTGCGTGGTGTCTCCGACCCAACACTCCGACCCCCCCACCCAGGTGGGTTGGGAGGCCAGCATCGGTCAACCCGGTGCGGTGTTGTATGGGCGCGACGGCAGCCCGGTGGGCACTTCCACGGCCCCGGCGGCCATGCCGAACGCCCAGATGCCTCAACCCATTGTGGCAGACACCCAAGACATGCCGCACCGCCCGCAAGATGCGGTGGGTAGCCGCCCGGTGTTGCTCGAGCTCTACCAAACCGTCGTGACCGAGAAGGAAGCGTTGGAGTTCCAGCTCGAAGCGACCCAGGAGGCCTTGCAGTCCACCGAGGATCGCATGTTCGACCTGGAGAAGCGTTTGGAGGAAGAGATTCGAGCTCGGGAGGCTTCGGAACTCGCCCGACAGCAGTTTGAAGAGCAGGTGTTTGAAATCGGACGGCGCTTGTCGGTGGCGCAGATGCGCCGCCTGGAGGCCGAAAAGCTGCTGCTCGAAAAGACCCTGGCCGAACGCCGTCAATTGGCGGAGGAAGGTCAATGATGCGCCGGGGAAGCCATCTGCTGGCGGCTTTGGTCGCCTTGAGCCTCTCCGCGTGTTGGAGTGGGGGCAGCCCCCCGCCGGTGCTCGGGTCCGCCCAAGTCGTGGCCGACTTCGACTCCTACGCCCTGCGGCGAGTCGCGCTGTTGCCTCTGGAGGGCATCGACCCGAGCCTGGCCGAATCTCGCGCTTTGGCGACGACGTTGGGCAGCGAATTCGCGCAGCGCACCGGCTTAGAGTTGCTCGTCTTGACGCATGCCGAGGTAAGCGAAGTCCCCACCATGTCGCCCCACCGCAAAGGCGGTTTCGATGCGCGCACGATCATCGAGCTGGGCAAGCGCCATCGCTTGGATGCCTTGCTCGTGGCCACCTTGGTGGAGCGCAAGGCTTACCCGCCTCAGCGCATCGCCCTGCAAGTCGACTTGGTATCGACCGAGACGGGCTTGAGCTTGTGGTACGGCCGCATCCAGGCCGATGCTGGCGAAGGGCGCACGCAACGGGCTGTGCAGGCTTGGGTGCAGCAGTCCGCAGAGAGCCAGGAGGCGGACTGGAAAGTCGTCTTGCTGTCCCCTCAACGCTTCTACCGCTTTGCGTGTTACGAGGTGCTGCGTCAGTTCCAAGGCGGTTGATCGAAACCCTGGAGAAAACAACAACGCCCGGTCCGCATTACGCGGATCGGGCGTTTTTTCTAGGCTGGAGGTGCTGTCGGCGAACCGTGTTTAGACGCGCTCACCCAGGAGGCGCCGGGCGGCGGACTCCACGCGTTCGCTGCTCATCAGCGACCCGCTGTTGTAGGCCTCGCGCAGCTCCGAGACGAGGTCGGCGCGCATGGCTTCCCCTTCCAGGTCCTTCCGCACGTGCGCTTGGGCCCGTTCGGACAGGTCGATACGGTCACGACGCGAAGGATCCCCGTTTTCCTTGGCGCGCTGCAGCTCCTGCCGGACCTCGCGGGTCGCTTCGCGACTCTCCGCCAGTTTGTCCGCATGGGGCTTGGGGCCCGCGCTCCCGGATTCTTGGACCCCTTGGAGGCCTTGAACCCGATCGGCGGACCTGGTTTGGTCGTTGGTCTTTCGAATTTCCATAATGTGCTCCCTGCTCGAAGCGAGTGGAGGACTTCTCCGACTGGTTTCTCGGCAGATCCGGCAGCGAGTTAAGCATGCTTTCCAGAATTCTCCGCCAAGGTTCTCAGGGTGAGAACCGAGCGCACCGGGGGGCCCAGCAGGGCACGGAGCGTATCGATCGGGGATTCACCGGGTTGGCTTGAGACTCTCGGGGCTTCCGGGGATGATGGGGCCATGCAACGGCAACGAAGTCGAATCGCTGGTTGGGGAACCTGGGTGCTCGTGGGGCTGGCCGCCGTCGCGGTGGGAAACACGGAGGCTCGGGCGGGTCAAGAGGTGCCGGGGTCGGCCGAGACGGAGGAGGTAGCCGAGCCGGACGAAGCGCCCAAGGCGACCGAATCCCGCGCCCACTACACCATCGAAGCGCGGGTCGACGTGCCGAGTCGGTTCCTGGAGGGTTCCCTCACCTTGCGTTGGACGAACGGCACCGACCAACCCGCGAACGACCTGTGGTTTCACCTGCACCACAACGCCTTCGCCAACAACCGCACCACGCACTTGACCGAAGCCAACGGCATGCTGCGCGGACTCAAAATCACCGACGGTTGGGGTTGGCAGCGGGTCACCCGCGTGACCGTTGGCGAGACGGATCTCACCGAACGCATCCGCATGGAGGCTCCCGACCTCGACGAGACCCCTGAAATCCTGCGCGCCCACGGTGATCGCACCATCTTTTCGATCCCCCTCGATCAACCGGTGGCGCCCGGGGAAACGCTGGAGTTGCAACTGGAGTGGGAGTCCTTGATTCCGCGCGTACGGCGCCGGACGGGCATCAAGGACGACTTCCTCTTCATGGCCCACTGGTTCCCGAAGCTGGCGGTGTTCGAAGGCGAGCGCGGTTGGAACTGCCACCGCTTCCACATGAACACCGAGTTCTACGCGGACTACGGTCAGTACGACGTCACGTTGAACCTGCCCGAGGAGTACGCCGAAGGCCCCGATGACGAGGGGCGCTGGATGGCGAAGATTGGGGCCTCCGGCGGATTGGCGGAGCCCGTGCGGGTGGAGCAAGGGCGCGTCATCGCGCGCTACCTCGCTCCGACCGAAGGCGATCGCTTGCGCAAGGACCCGGTCACCCAAACGTCGCCCCTCGTGCACGGGTTTGCCTGGACGGCCGATCCCGACTACTTGGTGCGCACGAAGCGTTTCCAATACGACGAGTGGGCCCAGAAGTACCACACCGAAGTGCAGGCGGCTGCGATCGCGTTCCGGCGCCCGCTGGAGTCGATTCGCCTGCGCGACGTGGACATCCACGTGTTGATCCAACCCGAGCGGGAGAGTCAGTGGGAGCGTCACTACGAAGCGACCGCGGTGGCGCTGTTCTTTTACGGTCTGTGGTGGGGGGAGTACCCCTACGAGGCCTTGACGGTGGTCGACCCCGCTTGGGGCGCCAGCGCGGCGGGCGGCATGGAGTACCCAACCCTCTTCACCGCTGGAACCAGCCGCCACACGGCCCCCGCGATGTATCGGCCGGAATCGGTCACGGTGCACGAGGCGGGCCACCAGTTTTGGTACGGGCTGGTGGGCAACAACGAATACGAAGCCGCGTGGTTGGATGAGGGGCTGAACTCCTACACCGACAGCGAAGTGCTTTGGCGGCACTACGGAGCCCAGCGGGCGTCCACGCGCTATTCGTCGCTGCCCGTTTGGGGGGAGCGTCCGGCCCCGTTGCCGAGCTCGTCCGGTTGGATCGGACCGCTCACGGCCCAGCGTTGGGCTTTGCCGAACCCCGCCGGCTGGCGTTGGCTCGAAGGCATGACCTTGCGACCCACCGCCGTCTCGCCGTTTGTGGCTTGGTATCGCGATCAGCCGTTCTTGACCTTTGTCAACGAATACACCGACCCGCGCTGGGGCGATCGGACCACGTACCTGCGCGATCCTGATGTGGACCCGATCGAAACCCACGCGTTTGCCTACCGCGATCGTGCCAGTTACCGCACCAACAGTTACCAGCGCCCCGCCGTCGCCTTGCGGTCCCTGGTCGGCGTCGTGGGCCGTGATGCGTTCTTGCGCGGCATGCGGCACTTCGCCGATGAGTGGCGCTACCGGCACCCTTACCCGGAAGACTTTTACGAGGCGTTCCAGACCGGCGCGGAGATGGACGTGCAGTGGTACTTCGAGGACTTGTTCCGCGGCACCGGAACGCTCGATTGGAGCGTGCGCGTGATCGATCGGGGTGCTTGGAAAGACGCCGGCTTCTTCTTAGGCGATGATGGCGTTTGGCGCGAAGGGGTGGCGGAAGTGGCGCCCCCTGTGGAGAGCGCCGAAGGAGAAGAGGCGACCGAAGAAGGTGAAGAGCAGGAAGCGGCCGCCGATCCAGTGGAAGAGGCGGAAGAGAGCCGTCTGCGGCGCCAAGAAGTCGTGGTCTCACGCAAGGGAACCTTGCGACTGCCCGTACCGATCCTGGTGCGCTGGGAAGACGGCAGCGAGCAGCGCTATACCTGGACGCGAGAGGCACAGGACGGCTCTCAGTGGTGGCGCCTGCCCTTGCCCGAATCCGACCAAAAGATTCAGGCGGTGATCCTCGATCCGGATCGGCTGATCTACTTGGATCGCTTCATGTTCGACAATCAGTGGTATGCCCAGCCGAAATCCGGCCGAGCTCTGCGGTGGGGAGAACGGGCCTTCACCCAGTACCACCAACTGTTGCACTTCATTTCGACCTTTGGGGGCTAGGTTTCAGCCATCGACACCGCCATGAACGCTACTCCTTCGCGCTCCAAGATTCGTCAGGGTCGTTTGTTCTTGCTCTCCCTTCGGGTGGCGTGGGGACGCCTTCCCCTGTGGGGCAGTGTGGCCCTCTTGCTGGCCGTCCTGTCCCTCGTCGTCGCGCAACCTTGGCATCACTGGTTCCAAAGCCTCGACGGGCACCGCCTGCAAACCGGGGAAGAGTTCGGCAGCCTCAGCGAGGTTTTCCGTCAGGACCATAGCGAGGCCCTGGCTGGCTTGCGCCGCAGCACGCAAGCCACGGCCGGTGTCCTGGCCGTGTTGGCTTGGGTCATCGGCATCTTCGTTGCGGGTGGTTGGTTGCAGGTCATTCTGGAACGTTCCCACAGCCAGATGATGCGCCGCTTTTGCATGGGTGGCGCCCGACACTTCCTGCGGTTTTTACGTCTGTCCCTGCTGCTCTTGTTCGTTCTAGGTTTGGTGCGCTGGGTGCTCTATTCGGCGCCGTTTGAGTCCCTGGTGCTGCGCCAAGGCTTGGGTTTGCCCGCCACCGACCTGCAGGACGGTCGAACCCTAGAGTCGCTGGGCTCTGAGGCCACGAAAGACCACATCCTGTGGCTGCGCGACGCCGTCATGTGGGTTGCCTTCTTGCTGATCATGGCCTGGGGCATCTTCACGCGCGCGCGCATCGCCGTCGCGGGCAGCCGCAGCGTGTTGGTCGCCGGTGGTTGGACCATGATGAGCATGTTGCGTCACCCGGTGCGCACCTTGGGGCCGTTGCTGGGCATCGCGGCGGTAGAAGCGTTCGTTTTGCTCGCAGTCCTTGGACCGTTGGCCCGTTGGATCAACGGGGGCATCGAGGATTCGCCGGGTACAGGCCGCGTCTGGATGCTGGCGGTGCTCGGTTTGATGGCGTTGGCCCTGCGAGAGATCACGCGTGGGGCCCGCTATCACGCGGCGGTCGTGGTCAGCAAAGCGACGATCCGCAGTTCGCACCACGTCGATCCGTGGCAGTCGATCGGCGCTCCCGGCGGTCCTCAATACCCCGTCAATGAAGAGGGGGATGATCGTTTCGGAGTCTCGGTTTAGAGGCGCGCGCAAAGAAAACGGCCCCCGTTCGCATGGCTGCGAACGGGGGCCGATGTCTTGGCAGGGTCTTTGGAACGGCTCTAGAACGTGACGCTCAAGCCGTTGGAGAAGTTGGAGTTGCCCGCACCGCTGGGGGTGTCACGGTACCACAGTTGGAAGTGGTACGTGTCGCCGGCCATGATCATGGGCGATCCGGGAACGGGGATGGTGCTCGGTACGTCGTAGCCCAAACCGGTCGTCGAGGTCCCGACGAGGTTTTGGAAGGCTCCGGCCGCATCGAAGGAACCGATGCCGCTGAGGCTACCGCCGGTCACGTTGTAGCGTCCGATGGCATTGCCCCCGCCTTGGGCCAAGCACAGGAACCCGTCGCTGATCATCACGCCGGGCTCCACCGAGGCCGTGCCGATCAGGAAGTAGCCGAATTCACCGGTGGGACCGCCGTTGGCGTCCAGGTGCAGGCCAGAACCGCCTGGGTTGTTCATGAAACCGAACAGATTGGCCGAGTTACCGGAAGAGTTGGTAGTGGCCGGGTCGCAGAACGGCGTGCCGACTTGCTGCGCCGAGTTGTCGAGCAAGAAATTGTCGTAGTTCAGGTCGTGGGTCCCGACCGGAAACATGTTGAAAGGAGAATTCACGGCGACGGCGATGTAATCCACGTCGGTGATGATCAAGTTCCACAACCCGTCGGGATCGAGACCGTTGTTGGGGTTGTTGGGCATGGTCCCGGCTTCCCAGCCAGCGGGCAAAGTCATGTCGGCGGACGGAATCGCCACGCTGATGGGCGTCCAGCCCGGGGGGGTACCAAAGCCGAGGAACGTTCCGGTGGGCGCCGCCAGGAAGGCATCATCGTTGAAGATGTTCGGCGTACCGTTGTCGTCGGCCAGGATGATGTGCTCCGCGTCTCCGAAGGGCGAACCGCCCTGGACCCACTCCCGATCGAAGGAGAAGGTGTTGACGCCGAAGGCGCGGAAGTCGCCGGCCCAGGGGTGTCCCGCTTGGGTCGGGATCAACAGGTCGACGGAGAGGTTGGTGGCTCCGCCGGGGTTGCCGACTCCGGTCACCGAGATCATTCCACCGCCGTTGCCACCGGTGGCGTTGTAGGTGGCGGTCATCTGACCGTTGAGGGACCAAACGTGGGTGTTGGCGGTATTGAAATCTTCCGAGGCGACCTGGGCCCATGCGGGCGACAGGATCGCGGCGGCGACTAGGAGGGAGTACTTCACGGAATGCGGGGATAGAGCGCTGAGGCGCGATGGTGGAAGGGACGAGAGAAAACCTCGACGCTCGAAACCCGCTAAGTCGCAGGCTCTTGGAACGCCAAGGTGATTTGGCAGCCGGTCAAGGGATAGGCGATTTCGACGCGATAAGCTCGGAAACGCGTAGGATCCCAATCCAGCTTGTTGAGGACCGTCTCCCGCAGCTTCGGGTAAGCCGGGAACTCGAGCAAACGCAAACGGCGGTGGTCGAAGCCCACCGCTTGCATGTCCTCCGCCAAGTCGCGCTGATCGAGTTTGCGGCTCGGATCGCCCGCTCGGGCAGGACCGCGGCCTACGGTGTCGTAGGCGAGCAAGGCCGGCGTAGCTCCGGGAAAAACGTCTTCGTGCACCAAGAGGTCGAACACCAGTTTGCGGCTCGCCATCTCGGGGATGTGGAAGAAGTAGGGCGGGTGTTCGGCATTGGGCGTGCGGTCGCGCAGCTCCGCGCGGTTGAGCTCGGCGATGACCAAGTCCACCTTGGAAGCCGGGCCGAAGCCGGTCGGTGCGAGGGCGTATTGCACCGTGCCGTCTTCGAGCATCTCCGCTTCGAGCGGGGCTGGCGGAGCGTTGCAGTACTCATCGAGCCGAACGTCGGCTAAACCGTCCAAGGCTGGCTTTCCTTCCAAGGTGAGGGGAAAGCGCGGGGCGTGGGAATCTTCGGCATCCTTGCCGAGGCGCCGAGTGCCCAAAAAGACCACCGCTTCCGGGCGGATGCGGTCGATCCCGAGCAGGCACTTGACGTTGAGGATGTCGATGGCGCCTTTCGTCTCGGACGGATGCAGGAAGATCGCGTTGATCTCGCTCTCGCTCGAAACCCCGTTGAGCTCGCATAGGGCTTTGTAGATCGATTGGCGGCGTTGCGCTTCGAACTCTTTGCGCTCTTCGGGCAACCACGCGGTCAGCATGGCCTTGAAGGAGCTGCGGTCGCCCGCGGTGGTCCTAATCAATAGGTCAAACTGCTCCACCGAGTCGAGGGCCTCTTGGCAGTAGGCGTCGGCCACTCCCGCCTCCCGCGCGGCCTCGATGATGCGCCGCAGGGGGTTCGGCCCCGGGAGCAACTGAATCGTGGCGATCGGGTCGGTCTGAGCGATCGCTTTGAGGAAGCGACTCGCCGTCACCGTAGTGATGCCCAAGGTATTCGCCAGGATCTGCGGCCCTGCAATGCGGTGGGGCAGGTGGGTGATGACCTGGTTGAAGCGGTTTTCGAGCTCAATACCCAGCTTTTCGACCTTCTGACGGAGGTCGCTGCCCGGAGGAGCGGAAGCGGGGGAGTCGTGGTGAGTGAAGCGGCTAGCCATGGGCGACAGACTAGCGGGGCCTGCCCGCCGTCTAAGGGGATTCTAGGTCCGACTTCCACTCCGATGGGAAAGTTTCCGGGAAACTTGTTCAGAAAAAATCCCAGAAGGTGTCCCTGGTCCTGCATCCGACCGGTATACCTGGAAAGCACAGGGCCGCGGACCGCGGTTTCTGGGCTTAGGGCGGCCTGCTCTCAGCCGCCCTTCTTTCGAATCCTCCCTCCCGGGGACCGACCCAACTCTCCTGGTACTCAACCCAGCAACCTAGCTATGCAAAGCAAAAGAAAGCTCCAGATCGGAATCGGCTTCGGCTTCGTGG
>JAUHXY010000136.1 GCA_030426785.1 bacterium | reverse complement strand
TCACTCCATCGCGCACGGTTCCGCCGGAACCACAACGCTGTTTGAGCTCTTTGGCGAGGGCCTTGAGTTCGGCGGGAGGCAAGCCGAGCCCGCTCACGGTGGTCACCCCTGCGCCTTTGCGTCCTTGGGTGGCACGGCCCACTCGCACGATGCCGTCGCCGCGTTCCGTGGGTGCTTGGCAACGGCAGCGCGCCTGGGGCTCGAAACAAATCGAGCACAACGCACCGTGTTGCGAAGAGTAGGAAGAGGCTTTGCGCGGCTTGCGAGAATCCATGGCGCTCAGCGGGAAAAGAGGAAGTCGCTCGTTTCGGACCATGCCACGTAGCGGTACAGCGGGACGAGGCGTTCCCATTCGCTCTGCAGGGTGCCAGCGATGTCGCCTTCGAGGAGCGCAGCCCGCTGCGCCAAGTCACTCGGAATCGGCCAACGGCGCTCCACCACCCACCCCAGCTCGCCGGGCTGATAGAAGCGCAGCACTTCTTCCAGAGCATCGATCGACAGGCTGCCGAGGGGCCAGCGCCCTTTCCAATCGTGCAACCGCAAGGTAAACCCGTCGAGTTGGTTCAAGAGCTCCAACAACCCGCGGGCGCCCTCCTGCTTGACACGATTGAGCAGGTTCTGTCCGTCGTACCAACCATCGGGATGGATGCGCAGGGACACCTCCAGCGCTTCGTGCTCGATCGCGACGCACAGGTAGGCGTTGCGATAGGCGGCGTCGAGGTCTTTGGCCAACTCACGGCCCAGCACTTTGCGCAGGGCGGTCTTTTGCGCCTTGGTGCGTGTGATGTAGGCCCACAACCGGTCCACTTTCTGCCCGTTGAAGGCGTGCGGGTTGTGGATCGAGGTGCGCACGTCGAAGGCCGGGTCGGGACCGGCCTTCACCCAGGCCTTGGCCCAAGCGAGCAGCTTGCGCCGGGTCTTGAGGCGGTGCTCGTTCGCCTCGGGATTCTTCGCGTGGCGCGGCCCGAGCGCTTCGAAATCCCAGGGCTCCAGGGACAAGTCCCCGGTCAGGGGCTTCGGCTGCCCCTTGGGGACAGGAGCGGGGTCGGGTTCGGTTTGAGGCATGGGGGGGACCCGGGGTCGATGCGGGACTTGGAACGGGGTCCGATCCGGGATGGGCCTTCCTTGCAGGGGCCTTCCCGTACATTTCTAATACACCGAAAGGCAAATTCCTTTCCGATTGCGGCGCGACCTTGGGCCGGGCCGACATGTAGTACGGCACGGTAGTCCCCATCCCCCGGGCCGTCCAGCGGAGGCGAGCGATTCGATCCCCCACCCGCCGCCCTGGCCCTAGCCTGTCCGACCACGACCATGAAGCTGGCCCACTTCGAGTTTGACCCCAAGCGCGACCTCCTCGGGGAGGGTCCGCTCAGTGAGGTTTATCGGGCTCGGGACACGCGCTTGGATCGGGTCGTGGCGTTGAAGATCCTGCGACCACAAGTCGAGATCGACCCCCAAGCCGACCAACGCTTTTTAAACGAGGCGCGCCACACCGCCGCGCAGGTCCACCCGAGCATCACCACGGTGTACGAATACGCCCAGATCCCCGATGGGCCCTCGTACATCGCCATGGAGTACCTCGAGGGCCGCACCCTCGACAAGATCATCGCCGAGCGCACCCTCGACTACGACGAGTGCCTGCGCATCGCTTTCGCTTTGGCGGCCGTGCACAGCCTGGACATGATCCACCGGGATCTGAAGCCCGCGAACGTGATGCTGCTCAACGACGGCGAGATCAAGCTGCTCGATTTCGGCATCGCGCGCGTCAAAAACGAAGCCAGCATCACCCAACACGGCATGTTGGTGGGCACGGTGCTGTACATGTCGCCCGAGCAGGTGCGCGGAGAGGAGTTGGACGCACGTTCGGACGTCTTTTCTTTGGGCGCGCTGCTCTACCACGTGATCACCGGGGAACTGCCCTTCCCGGGCACCAGCTTCCCGCAGGTCTGCATGGCCATCCTGGATGGCGAGCCGCGTAAGAAGCCCAGCGAAGTGCGCCAAGGCTTTCCCCCGCAGTTGGAGTCGTTCCTATTGCAATGCATGGAGCGGGATCCCGAGCAACGCTTCGCCAACGCGCGCAAAGCCCACGATGCGCTGCTCTTGGTGCAACACCAACTCGCGAAACGGGCCCCTATGGGGTTGCGCGGGACCCTGTATCTGCCCGAGTTCGTATGCGCCAAAGGGGATCCTTGCTCCGTCATGGCGGGCGCGTTGCGCAAGGACATCGCGACCGAATTGGATCGCAACAAAGGTCTCGAAGTGGTCTTGGCCGATCCGGGTGAAAGCGGCGCCCCTGGCGAATACGCCCTGATCGTCGAGCTTCGCGTCCAGGAAACAACGGGCGAGTTGCTGCTGCGCTTGAAGCGTTTGGCCACCCATACGGTTTTGGAGGAGACCTTCCGTGCCCAAGACGATGACGAGTGGGCGCTGCAGGAAGCCCTCGCGCGCGCCGCGGTGCGCTTCGTGCGCCGCGGTTTGACCGGCGGTTTCGCCGGCGAAGGATCGCCTCAAAGCAAGCAGGCCGAACAAATCACCCTCAAAGCCCGCCGCATCATCCACAAGGGCACCTCGAAGCACCTGCTGATCGGGGTTTCGCTGTTGCGCCAAGCCCTCGACTTGGACCGTTACTGCGCGTTGGCCCACGCGGTGCTTTCGGAGGCCAAGGTGCGCAAGTTCCTGTTCTGGGAGGGCGACCCGTCCTTCCTGGACGAGGCCCGCGAGCACGCCGCCCGGGCACTCGACCTGGACGCCAACTGCGCCGAGGCCCACACCGCCCTCGGGTTCGCGTATCACCTGTCGGGGCACTCCGAGGACGCCCGCCGCGAGTACCGCTTGGCGATCCGCCTCAACGCCGGCGAATGGTTTGCGCACCGCCTGCTCGGCTCGGCGTTGGTGCGCACGGGGAACCTACAGAACGCCGAACCCGCCCTGCGCCAGGCCATCCGCTTGCGCCCCCAATACATCGCGTGCTACGACCACCTCTACAACGTGCTGCGCAACCTCAACCGCGCCGAGGAAGCGGTGGCGGTGGCCGAAGAGGGTTTGCAAGCCGCGCAGATCTTCCTGAAAGACGTGCCGGACGATCTGGAGGCGCGCTTGCACATGGGGCACCTGGCGGCCCGCCTCGGAAGGCGCGAACTGGCCGAAAAGATCGTGGAGCAGAGCCTCACGTTGGCCCCCAAAGACGGCTACACCCACTTCCACGTCGCGACGATCCGCGCGCTGTGCGGAGACGCCGATGGAGCATTGCAGGCTCTTCGCACGGCCCAAGACCGCGGCTATTATCTGCGCAGCGAACTCGGCAACACCGACTTGGACCTTTTGCGCGGCAACGAGGCCTTCGAGTCGCTCGCCTCCTAACGCCGCCCCTGCCCCGTGCGCCCGATCGTCTGCCTGGACACCGAAACCGCCACCATGGCGGGAGCCCCGCACCTGCTCGAGCTGGGCGCGGTACGCGTGGTGGACGGAGACATCGAGGACGTCTTCGAGTCGCTCGTCTGCCCCGTGGTCCCCATCGAGCCGGAAACCACCGCGATCCACGGCATCACCGAGAACGATGTGCGCCAAGCCCCCTTCGCCGGGGAGGTCCTGACCCGCTTTGCAGAGTGGGTCGGCGACGACTGGATGGCGGCGCACAATGCCCCCTTCGACACTCGGGTTCTGGGGTTCGAATACGCCCGAGCCGGTATCGAACCGCCGAGCGGACCGTTCCTCGACTCCCTGCCCATGGCCCGCCGCTGGATCCCCGAATCCCCCGACCACAAGCTCATCACCCTGTGCCAGATGCTCGACCTGGAGGAGGGGGACCACCATCGCGCCTTAGCGGACGCCGTGTGGTGCTGGAAGGTCATCGAGGCGTGTTTGGAACGGGCAGAAGCCCAGAGCGAACCCGGTCAGGAAAGCCTGCTGACCGAGATCTTCGAACGCCCCCGCCGGGCCTTGACCATCGCCTCGCGCGGCCCGGCGCCGGCCCGCATGAGCCCCCGCTTGCGCCCCCTCGAACGCGCTATCCGGGACGGCCAACAGGTGCGTTTGCTCTACGGGGAGGGCAGCGGAAACCCTTACCCCATGGAAGTGCAGCCCAAGCTGCTCTACACCAGCCATGCCAAGGGTTACCTGGAGGGGGAATGCCTGCGCAGCGGGGAGTTGCGCACCTACCTGCTGCAGAAGATCCGCAAGGTGATCCTGTAGGGCTCCTGGGCCCCTAGCTTCACGTTCGGCGCTCTCTCGGCCGGATCGGCCCAACAATTGGTCGCAAATTTCGCCGTCTGCCGATTTCCGGGGATTCGGCCAGGGCCTAAACTCTTTGCCCTTCTATCCGGCCCCATCGATCGCCTTACGATCCAGGCGAGGACCGCTTCGCGGTCCAACAGGGCTCCGGGGAAGCGCTTTCGCGCGGATTCCGCGCTGATCCTATGGCTACGCAGACCATCAAAAACATCGCCATCGTGGCGCACGTCGACCACGGCAAAACCACGCTGGTGGACTCGATCTTCCAGTTCGCGGGGACCTTCCGCGCGAACCAAAACGTGGAGGAACGGGTGCTCGACTCGAACCCGCAAGAGCGCGAGCGCGGCATCACCATCTTGGCCAAAAACACGGCCATCCAATACAAAGACGAGCGCATCAACATCGTCGACACGCCCGGACACGCCGACTTCGGTGGTCAGGTGGAGCGCACGCTCTCCATGGCGGACGCGGTGTTGCTCTTGGTGGACTCCTACGAGGGTCCCATGCCGCAGACGCGCTTCGTGTTGCGCAAGGCGTTCGAGCACGGCCTCAAGGCCATGGTCATGATCAACAAGATCGACCGGCCGGATGCCCGAGCGGGCGAAGTGCTCGACGAGATCTTCGACCTGTTCGTGGAGCTGGGCGCCAACGACGATCAACTGGAGTTCCCGGTGGTATACGGCTCCGGTCGGGACGGCTACGCCATGAACGAGCCGGACGAGGTCAACGATGATCTTAGTCCCCTGCTCGAAATGATTTCGAAGTACACGCCCGTCAACAAAACCGACTCGCAGGGTCCTTTGCAGTTCCAGGGAGCCACCTTGGACCGGGATGACTTCCTCGGCAAGGTGGTCGTCGGTCGCGTGGTGCGGGGCGAGCTCAAACTGGGCGGACGTTACCTTTTGTGCCACGAAACCAACGACACCAACAAGCAGGTCACGGTCAAAAAGCTCTTCCGCTACGAAGGCCTCAACCGCGTGCCCGTGGAAACGGTGACCGTCGGAGACATCGCCGTGGTGACCGGCATCGAAGAGATGGAGATCGGGGACACCTTGTGCCACCCCGAGCACCGCGATCCCCTGCCGGCCATCCACCTGGACGAGCCGACCTTGTCGATGGTGTTTAAGGTCAACAATTCGCCGTTTGCGGGCCAAGAGGGCACTTACGTGACCGGTCGCCAGGTTCTGGCGCGCTTGCAGGCCGCTGCGGCCCGCGACGTGGCCTTGCAGCTCGGCGAAGACGGCAGCTCGGAGGCCACCGAAGTCAAGGGCCGCGGGGTCATGCACCTTTCGGTCTTGATCGAGAACATGCGGCGCGAAGGCTACGAGTTCGCCGTCTCCAAGCCGCAGGTCATCATCAAAGAGGTCGACGGGGTGCGCTGCGAGCCTTACGAGCGTGCGTCCATCGAAGTGCCCGGCGACTACGCCGGCCGCATCATCGAGTACATGGGCCGTCGCCGCGGCGAGCTGCTCAACATGGAAACGATCGGCCAGACCACGCACATCGACTTCAAGATCCCCTCGCGTGGCTTGATCGGCGCGCGCACGGCCCTGTTGACCCTCAGCCAAGGCGAAGCGATCCTGTCCCACATCTTCGAGTCCTGGGAGAAGGACGGCGGCCCGATTCCGCGCCGATCGAACGGCGTTTTGGTGGCCGACCGCACCGGGGACGTGGTGCCCTATGCCTTGGACGGCCTGCAAGACCGCGGCACCTTCTTCGTGCCGCCTGGCGCCCCCGTCTACGAGGGCATGATCGTCGGGGCCAACAACAAGGACGACGACCTGCCCTTGAACGTGTGCCGCGAGAAGAAGCTCACCAACATGCGCGCTTCCGGGCGCGACGACAACGTCAAGATCGCGCCGCCGCACATCATGAGCCTCGAGGAGTGCTTGGAGTACATCGAGGATGACGAGCTCTTGGAGGTGACCCCCAAGAGCCTGCGCCTGCGCAAGCAAATCCTAAACGACAACGAGCGCAAGAAAGCCAAGAAGCGCGTGGCGGCGCAGTCCTAGACCGGACGCCTCGCAGCGCTCCTACAAGCCCCGTCATTCGGCGGGGCTTCTTTTTGTTTCGGCACCAACACTCTCCCCGGGCAGGGCAAAACTCCCCCACCGACGGCGGTCTCGCCCTGCGCGCAGCACTCCAGCGCCGGCGGGACCCACGGGCATTTCCGCTCACCGCTTCGTGAGACGATTCCTCGCGGGCCCCTAGGGGGGAGCCCGCACGAGATGCCCGCTGCCGAACCGCCTGCCTCGGCAGCGAAACGAAAGGAGCCACCCGCTTCGGGTGGCTCCTTTCTTGGGTTCGCGCCTTCGCCCGCAGACTACAGTTCGTGAATCTTGAGGGTCACGAGCACCATGCCTTCCCCTTGTCCGCCCCAGGCGGCTTGCCACACGCCCTCCTCGCTGCGCTCCAGCATGCGGGATTCTTGGAAGTCCGCTTGCCCGTACTCCTTTTGCGTGTAGGGAGCAAACCAGGGGGTGTCCAAGTCGATGCGCCGTTCGCCCACGGGCCACTGGTAGGAGCCGTCGAAGTGCACCCGCAAGTCATTGTCGGTGATGCGCTGTAGTTGCAGCTTGGCTACCAATCCTTCCAAAACCAAGCGCGTGGTGGGGTCATAGACGCCAGCGCGCTTGGCGATCTGGACGTGGTGAGCGTGCAACTCGGCGTGTTCGTTGACCAGCATCATGTTGAGCTCGCGGCCCGCTTGCACCACGTGGTTCTGCTGCACCAGGATGCCGTCGGTGCCCGGCCGTTGGTTGCGCACCTGAATCTCCACCTGGTAATTCTTCTCCGCCGGGGCGGGGTGCGTCAGGCGCATGGCCAGGCGGTCGATCTCCGACACTTGGGACTCGAAGGGTTGGTCCTCGTAGCTGTTCGTGCGCATCAAGATCTGTCCCCAATCGTTCCAGATTTCCACCAAGCGTTCGTTGCGATCGGCCAGCAGGAGTTCGATGGCGTTCGAGTCGCCGCGGTAAAGCTCAAGGTAACTGCGACCATCCTCCGCCCCGTAGGATTTGGGGCGCCCATCGCCAATCTCTTCGTGATTCCAACGTAGCTTCCGACTCTGAAACGGAGCCATCGAGGCCATGAAGACTTTGGCCTTCATCTTTCCAGTCGTGGTCAACCACTGGGGCGCGTCAGGTGCGGCTAGGCGCCGAATCGCGACGCAGGTGCCTTGGGACTGTTCGCCATCGATGAAGTTGGAGAGCAAAACCTGTCCATCGGGCAAAAACACCGACGTCCCAACCGCCACAGCCCGTTGATCGTAGAGTTCAAGAACGCCACCAAGATCGAGCGTATCCACGGGGCCTTCCCCGCCTCCGACCAGCGTCACCAAGTCCAGCTTGTGCTCGCGAATACGCGGCCGCTCGGAGCGCATCCACTGCAGATCCAACGCCAGCCCGCCTTGAACCGGGTGGGCCGCGAGAAGTCCCCAGGTCCCTGAGCGCACCTCCCACGGACGCCCTTCCGCCAACGCTACGCCTTCGGCGATTTCGACCTCGACCTCCGAAAGCACTTCTTGCACGACCTGTTGCTGGAAGCTGCCCAACGAGGCGTGCGGTACGGTCAAGACCAAAGTTTGCACCTGGGCACCCGCCCGTTGGGATTGAATCCAAGCGTCAGCGGCCTCGGTGCTCTGTAGATACTGCGGCGCCGGCCCCCGGCTGTAACGCACGATGTCCACCTGCAAGGGCACGGTCGACTCCATCTGGCGCGCATAGAACGCGATCATGGCTGCGAAGTTTTTGTGCATCTCCTGCGTTCCACGCAAAGAAACGCGATAGGTCTCGTCGTACTCCAACCAGCGCCCGTCGAATTCGAGCTCCTTCCAATAGGTGTTGGAGAAGAGGTTGATGATCGCTTCGCCAGCAGGTTCGGTGTACGTCACCGAGCCGTGAAAGCCTGCTCGGGACACGGGCAATAACCACAGGTGGCCCTCCATTTCAGCGTAGGAGTGTTCCAGACCTCCCAAGTAGTACGACTGAGTAATCAACTCCTCGGCCGGGTCGGGAGCGACTTCGTTTTCCGCCTGGGGCTCCATTCCACTCGTAGCCAACCCACTCGCCGCCGAAGGCAGGGCCAAAACCAACGAACCAAAGCCAAGAACCAACGATTGCTGCATGCGTTTCACAGGGACACCACCTTGGGAGGGGTTGCGTGACGAATCACTTGGAAGGAACGGAACGGCGCGAAGCGAGAGGGCCTCGCAGGCTGCGTTCGAGGAGGAACACCCGCTCGCGGAACGAGCGTTGATTGGGAGGCAGGGCGGCGTCGAACAGGCGGCGCTCGCTGAGGGTCAGGGGTTGATCGGGAGCGATCGCAAGCAGTTCGCGCAGGGACGGTTCGCCCCCCAAAGCGGCGAAACACAGGACCAACGAAGCGGCTTGGCGCGTTTGGTTGTCGGCCAGGTTTTCCCAGGTGTGGTCGAGCAAGGACAGGGTCCCGAGATCCGCGTGCTGCGCGACCTGCTCCCACAGCGCGATCGTCAAAGCGTCGGTGCCCGGCAATCCGGAAGCTACCCACGCCATGAGCTGCGCCGTCGCAGGTCCCGGCGCGAGCAGGAGCGCTTCGCCCAACGTCCGCAGGCCGTCTTCGCGGCGTGCTCCGCTGGCGTCGGCGGGAACCACTTCGATCCCGAGCCACTCCGTGCGCCGCGCATCGGCCGCCAAGGCGCCGCGCCATGCGGCCAACCACGCATCCCGGTCCACGCGGCTGCTTTGGCCGATGCGGTAAAGCTCTCGCAGGGCACCCATATCGGGCAACGTCCCCAACACCGCCACCGCGCGAGCGCCATGTTTCGAGTCCAACCCGTGCTGCGCGACCCAGCCGGACCACATGGAACCCCGATGCAACTCGGCCAGGTCCAACATTCCGGCGATCCCCCGGCCCGGCACACTGTTTGGCTGCGCCAACCAATCGCGCACGGCGAAGTCCAGACCCGGTTGCTGCGCCAACGCCTGCGCCCAAGCCGTTCCATCGAACTCCGCGTTGGCCAACCAATCCAGGCCCAAGAGCAATCCAGGCGTGCCCGCGCGGCCGAGCAACCCGGCCAAGTCCAACAAGGCTTCGGCGTCGGGCCGTTGCCGGCGCGAGGCTCGTTGCCAACGGCGCGCTCCTTCGAGTGCTTCCTCCGCCGTCCACTGCGCCCACGCGGTTCGCACCGCGTCGGCGTGGGTGGGCTCGGCGTACAGGCGTTGCACCCAATCGAACGCGACCGGGCGCACGGCGAGCAGGCCAGCTACCGCTGCGGGACCCGCTGCCGACTCGTCGCGCAAGCTGTACAGTTGGCGCAACGCCGTGCGATCGTTGAGGGCGACGAGTTGCGCGACCGCGGTTTCGGCCAAAGGCGCTTCGTGTTCCCGCGCGATGCGCGTGAGCAGGTGCGCCACCGGCCAGCCTTCCCGGCGCAGGCCATCGAGGTACTGCTCGTGGGGCAGCTCCGGTTCGGGGGCCGCCAACTGTTCGGATAACCCCAGCAACACCTCGGCGCGCAAACGCTCGTCGAAGCTCTCGCCGGGTTCCGTCAAGGGCGTGGGAGGCTGCGGTTCGGGCGCAGCCTGGGCGGCGACCTCGTCCGTGGGGGCGACCGGCGGATCGGGCGCCCCGTTGGATTGAGAATGAGCCGACCACCACCAAGCACCTCCCGCAAGGACGGCGAGACAAGCCGCGGCCGCAACCCGGCGCGGCCAGACAAGCGGCGGCGCGCTCGCCGTGCGCGGTTCGAGGCGGGCTTGCACCTTCTCGACGAAGCGATCCAGGTCGACCCGTTGCAGGGGGGCTTCGCGGTAGGTTCCGAGGCTTTCCACGACGCGTTCTTGTTCGATGGCCTCGCGATCGCAGCGCGGGCACTCGGCGCGGTGGGCTTCCCAAGCGAGCCGCTCGGACACCGAGAGCTCGCCGGCAAAAGCGCGCTGCAAAAGGCGCGCCGCTTCTTGGCAACGGAGGCGATCGGCGCTCATGACCGGTCCTCCCCCATCCAAGGTTGCAGGAGGCGCATCAATACGCGCCGGCCTTGGTACACCAAGGTGCGTACGGTCGCGGCGCGCAAGCCCATGATCTCGGCCGCTTCTTCGTAGTCGCGGCCTTCCACGACGCGCAAGACCACGGCGACCTGTTGGCGCTCGGGCAGCCGTTCGAGAGCGGCGGCCAAGACGGCTTGCATCTCGCGGCCTTGCAGTTCGGCGAAAGGTGGTTCTTCGCGGCTCTCGGGCTCGTGCACCAAAGGATCCAGCTCGACCACCCCGGCTCCCCGCCCGCGCCGGCGCAGGTAATCGTAGAACAGGTGCACAGCGATACGGGTCAGCCAGGGCCGCAGTTTCGAATTCGGTCGCAAGGAATCGAGCGCCGACCAAGCCCGCACGAAAGTTTCCTGGCACAGATCTTCCGCGTCTTCGGGACTGCCGACCAACCGCACC
>JAUHXY010000135.1 GCA_030426785.1 bacterium | reverse complement strand
CGTCCCGATCGTTCCAAGGCTTGGAGTCGGCCAACGGCCCCATGAACATCTCGTACAACCGGAAGGAGTCCACGCCGTACTGCTCGCAGACCGCGTCGGGGTTGACGACGTTTTTGAGCGCCTTGGAGATCTTGGCAACAATTCTCTCTACCGGCTCACCCGTCACTTTGTGAACCGGCGGCTCGGCTTCGCCGTTTACCTCATCGACGGGAGTCAACCTACCGGTCTTATCCTTGTAAGCGAAGCTAGTCAGCATGCCCTGATTGAACAGGCGCTGGAAGGGTTCCTTGGTCGGCACCAAACCCTCATCGAACAACACCTTGTGCCAGAAACGGGCATACAGCAAGTGCAGCACCGCGTGTTCCGCACCGCCCACGTACAGGTCGACCTGGTTCCAATACTCGATGGCCTCCTTCGAGAAAGGCGCCTCCTCGTTGCGCGGGTCCATGAAGCGCAGGTAGTACCAGCACGATCCCGCCCAACCGGGCATGGTGTCCGTATCGCGTTGGCGGGGCTCTCCGGTCACCGGGTCGGTCGTGTGGACCCACTCGGAGGCCTTCGACAACGGCGGCGAGCCATCCGCCGGCGGCGCGAAGTCCTCCATGTCCGGCAAAGCGACGGGCAAATCTTCGTCGCGCACGCGGTGATGCGTGCCATCTGGCTTGTGTAGCACCGGGAAGGGCTCTCCCCAGTAGCGCTGGCGGCTGAACAGCCAATCTCGCAGTCGGTAGGTGGTCTTGGCCTGGCCTAGGCCCTTCTCCACCAACCAATCGATCATGCGCGCTTTGGCCTCTTGCACGCCCAATCCGTCCAGGAATCCCGAGTTCATGGCGGGGCCTTCGCCAGTGAAAGCTTCGCCGTCGAATTCGGCCGGCGGCTGCACCGTGCGCACGATCGGCAGGTCGTAAGCCTTCGCAAAATCCCAGTCGCGTTGGTCTTGCCCTGGCACGGCCATGATGGCGCCGGTGCCGTAGCTGATCAGCACGTAGTCGGCCACGAAAACCGGGATGCGGGCGCGCTCGTCGCTCGGATCAAAGGCCGGGTTTAGGCAATAGCCGCCCGTAAACACGCCCGACTTTTCCTTCGCCAAGTCGGTGCGCTCCAAGTCGGACTTGGAAGCTGCGGCCTGCACGTACGCCTCGACCGCAGCCTTCTGCTCCGCCGTGGTTAATGCCCCAACCAAAGGGTGTTCGGGCGCCACGACCATGAAGGTCGCGCCGAACAGCGTGTCAGGGCGGGTCGTAAAGATCGTCAATCCTTCCGAAGGCATGCCGTCGATGGCAAAGCGCACTTCGGCCCCTTCGCTGCGCCCGATCCACTCGCGCTGCATCGTTTTGACCGATTCCGGCCAATCCAGGCCTTCCAAGTCATCCAGCAGACGATCCGCGTAGGCGGTGATCTTCAACATCCACTGCCGCAATGGCCGCCGTACGCAGGGATAGTCCCCGCGCTCACTGCGCCCGTTGATGACCTCTTCGTTGGCCAACACGGTCTTCAGCTCCTCGCACCACCACACCGGCACCTCGGTCTGGTAGGCCAGACCCCGGTCGTACAGGCGGGCAAAAATCCATTGCGTCCAGCGGTAGTAGTCCACGTCGGAGGTGGCGAACTCCCGGCTCCAATCAAAGCTCAAACCCAACCGCTCCATCTGCCCCCGGTAGGTGGCGATGTTCTCGGCCGTCGTCTCTGCGGGATGTTTGCCCGTTTGGATCGCGTACTGTTCAGCGGGCAGGCCAAACGCGTCGTACCCCATGGGGTGCAGCACATTGAAGCCTTCCATGCGCTTCTTGCGCGCCACGATGTCGGTCCCGATGTAACCGATCGGGTGCCCCACGTGCAGCCCCGCCCCGGAGGGGTACGGGAACATGTCGAGCACGTAATATTTGGGCTGCTCGGGGTCGAATCCGGGGTCCCCCGGATTGGCGGCCCGGAAGGTCTGGTGTTGCTTCCAATAGGCCTGCCAACGGCTTTCGATGCGCTTCGGGTCGTAGGCGTTTTCCATAACTAGCTCCGAGTCGAGCGAGGTCTCGCGGCCGGCGGGTCGGCACCAAGACAAAAGGCCCCAGCGGGGCCCGCAGGAGCATAGGCGTCCAGCGGCCTGGGAGATCCTTCCCAGGCCGAAAAATCCCTGTCCTAGTCTTGACTCAGGCCCCACCAATCAACAATCTGGCCGCCCCGATGACCGCTCGCGGTCGTCCGCGCGTGGACGCCGCTGGCGTAGCGTGTGCCGGGACGGGGGATTAGCTCAGTTGGTAGAGCGCTTGAATGGCATTCAAGAGGTCAGGGGTTCAAATCCCCTATCCTCCACCAGCCTCGGCGGCAGTCGCGGAGAGGGGCAGGTGCGGGCGAGGCTGGCGCCTCGAGAAGGGGTGCGGACTGGAGAGGGTCGCGGGCCGAGGCTGGACCTTTTTTGGCGCCGGGTCCTGACGGACCCGGACGCGGGATGGCGTGGGGCAACAACTGCGCGGTGAGGGGTGCCGGGGTTGGGAGTAGCCATTTGTCCTGAGGCCCATTTGTCCTGAGGCCTTCGTGTCTTGATGTCCACGATTCCTGAGGTCCTCGTGTCCTGACGCTCACGGCTCCTGGGGCCCACGGGTCTTGAGGTGTGCATGGAGCCTTGGTTCGGGGGTCTGTGGGTTGCCTTGCCGTGGGTTGCTTGGTTGTTTTGTCTCTGGGTCCGTTGGTTGTTGATTCGTCGGGGGCTCTAAATGGGGTCGGTCGGGGGTTTTGTGATTGCTGGCTGGCGGTTGGAGGGGGCTTCTCGGCTTGGGGGTTCGGGGTAAGTTTCTGTCGTGGGGAGTTGAAGAGTGGTTGGGGGTAGTTGGTTGCGGGGTGGGATCCGGGTAGGTTGGGTCCGCTATGACTGAGATCGTGCAAGAGGATCGGGCCAAAAAGGTTGCGGCGTTGCGGGAAGCTGGGGTGGATCCGTATCCGGCCCGGGGGGTGGAAGCTGTGCCTGTGGGTGAGGTTTTGATGGGTGCGGGGACGGCGGAAGAGCCGGGTGCGCTCGTGGGCGAGAGTGTGGTGCTCGCTGGACGGCTGGTGGGGATGCGCGACTTTGGGAAGCTCATCTTTGCTCCCGTCATGGATCGCACCGGGCGCATGCAGGTCGGGCTGCAGAAAGGGCGGCTGAGTGAATGGTGGCCCCAGCGCAAGTCGCTGGATGCCGGGGACTTGGTCGCGGTGCGTGGAGAGTTGGGCTTTACGCAAAAGGGTGAGCCGACCGTTTGGGCGGAAGAGATCACGTTGCTCGCGAAGGCGGTGGCGGCGCCGCCGGAGAAGTGGCACGGGTTGACCGACAAAGAAGCGCGCTATCGCCGCCGGTATGTGGATTTGTGGGCTTCACCGGAGGTGATGGAGGTGTTTCGGCAACGCTCGCAGATTCTGTCGAGCATCCGCAAATTCTTGGAGGCGCGCGGCTATCTCGAAGTGGAAACGCCGACGCTGCACCCCATCATGGGTGGCGCCACGGCGCGTCCGTTCGTGACCCATCACAACGCGCTGGATTCCGACCTGTACTTGCGCGTGGCGCCGGAGCTTTACCTCAAGCGGCTGATCGTCGGTGGCATGGAGCGCGTCTTTGAGATCGCGCGCAACTTCCGCAACGAAGGGCTCTCCCTGCGCCACAACCCTGAATTCACCATGTTGGAGCTGTACCAGGCGCAAGCCGACTACACCCACATGATGGAGATCACCGAATCGATGCTGTCGAGCTTGGCGCAGGAGCTGCACGGCACCACAAAAGTCGAGTGGCGCGGCAAGACCTTCGATTTGAAGGCTCCCTTCCAGCGGGTTTCGTACATCGAGGCTTTCCGGGAAGCCAACCAGTGCGAATTCGATGACGAAGCCGCCGTCCGGGCGCGCGCCAAGGAGCTCGGCGTCAAGGACCACGGCGACTACTGGAAACTGATGAACGACGTCTTCGAAGAGACCGTCGAAAAGGATCTGATCGGCCCCTTGTTCCTGTGCGACTATCCCGTGCAGATCTGCCCCCTCGCCAAGCGCTCTCCGGAGGACCCGCGCTTGGCGGAACGGTTCGAAATCTTCGTGGACGGCATCGAGCTGGGCAACGCCTTCACCGAGCTGAACGATCCGCAAGATCAGTTCGAACGCTTCGAAGCCCAAGTGGCCAGCAAGGACCCCGAAAGCCCCGCCGAGGTCGACGTGGATTATGTGCAAGCCCTGGAGTTCGGCATGCCCCCCACCGGCGGCCTCGGCATCGGCATCGACCGGCTCGTGATGCTGCTGACGGGCCAGGATTCGATTCGCGACGTGCTGCTCTTCCCCGCTATGCGCCGCATCGCCTCGCAAGACGACGACGCCAGCGAGGAGAACGCCTAGCGTGTATCGCTTCTTCCTGAGCCTGCGCTACATCCGCATGCGGCCGATCAACTGGATCGGCACGCTGAGCATTTTCGTGGCCGTCTCCGCCCTGATCCTGATCTTGGCGATCATGTCCGGGTTTCTGGAGAAGAGCCGCGAGCACTTGCGCGGGCATCTGTCGGACCTGGTCGTGGCGCCATCCTTCGACCTTCCGGTGCGGCAAACGGGTGCCATGCTGACCCGGGAGGTGCAGCCGATGATGGACACGGTGCTGGCGCACCCCTCGGTCGTCGCCGCCGCGCCTCAGCTCGTGTGGTACGGCATGCTCGTCCCGCCCCGGCGCGAGGGCGTGCTAAGCGACCCCTCCAGCATGGGCATGGTGATGGTCAGCTTCGTGGGCATCGACCCCCAGCTCGAATACGCCGCCACCTCCCTGCGAAAGGACCTGGAGATCGAAGAGAAACACCTCTTCGGAGCGCGGCCCGACGACCTGGATGATCCATTCGCCTACCCCAAGAACTACGAGCCCGATCCCGACGAGCGCCCCCTCGACACGATTTTGATGGGCGAAAGTCTGGCCAAAGCTTGGGGCTTGCACAAAGGCCAGACCCTCGAGCTGGCCACCGCCACCATCGATCCCGAGACCGGCGCGTTCGATCAAACCGCCAACCGCAAGGTCCTCTTGGCGGGCACCTTCCGCAGCACCTTCAACGAGATGGATCTGCAGCGGGTTTACATGGATCGCCGCGCTTTGGGGGATTGGCTCGGGCGCTACGACGAGTACAGCCAAGTGGTCGTCAAGCTGGCCGACTACGAACGGGATGCGGAGACGGCGAAGGTCGAGCTACGCCGCGACCTAGCGGCCCAAAACGTGCTGCACCCCGCCCCCGAGTCCCTCGGCGACCCCGATTATCCGTGGGAGTTGCTGACCTGGGAGGACAACCGCCGCTCGATGTTGGCCGCCATCGAAAACGAGCGTGCGCTCTTGGGCATCATGCTCGGCCTCGTGTTGCTCGTGGCGGGCTTCGGGGTCTTCGCCATCCTGTCGATGATGGTGTCCGAAAAGCGGCGCGACATCGGCATCCTGTCGGCCCTCGGCGCAACGCCGAAGGGCATCCTGAGCCTGTTTCTGTCCATCGGAGGTCTCGAAGCCCTCGTGGGAACTGTCCTGGGCGTCATCGCCGGGGTGTACGCGGCGATCTACATCGATCCTTTCGAGCAGTGGCTCAGCCGCGTATTCGGCATTCAAATCTTCGACCGCAGCATCTACTACTTCGATCACATCCCCACGGTGATCGAGTGGACCGGCATCGTCGCCATCGCGGTCGCAGCCATCGCGGTGGCTTTGATCGCCGCCGCGATCCCCGCCCTGCGCGCGGCTTACCTCAACCCCGTGGATGCGCTGCGCTATGAGTGATTCGAGCCCCCTCATCCAAGCCCGCGGCATCCAGCGTTCCTACCCGGTCGGCGATCGCACGCTCGAGATCCTGCACGGGGTCGATCTAGACCTGTTCCCGGGCGAACGCTTGTGTTTGATGGGTGCTTCGGGCACCGGCAAAACGACGCTGCTGAACATCCTAGGTCTGCTGGACCGACCCACTCAAGGGCAGGTTCACGTGGTCGGTCGCAATGGCTGGGCCCTATCGACCGCCGAACGCGCCCGCTTGCGCAACGCGCACATCGGGTACGTGTTTCAGTTCTATCACCTGTTCGCCGAACTGACGGCCCTCGAAAATGCCATGCTGCCCGCCATGATCCAGCACGGCCCGCTGGGGTACCTGGGCAAGCGCAAGGTGTACAAAGAACGCGCGCTCGAACTGCTGCACCGCTTTGGCCTCAGCGCGCGCCTCAAGCACCGGCCCGGCAAGCTGTCGGGAGGTGAACAACAGCGGGTCGCCATCGCGCGCTCCCTGCTGCTGGACCCCCCCATCATGATCGCCGACGAACCGACGGGAAACCTCGATCAGGCCACCGGCGAAAAGGTGCTCGAACTCTTGTTCGAAGAGCAGGAGCGCCGCGGATTGGGCCTCTTGCTCGTCACCCACGACGAGAACTTGGGGACCCGCTGTGATCGCGTGCTGCGCATGGTGGACGGACTGATCCAGGGAGAAGAGCGCCACACACGGGAGGCGCCTTCCGAGGCGGAGGCCTAACCCAAACTGCCTTTCCAACCCAGGCGATCGGACAGTCGGCGCCAGGGGTCCAGTTGGCTAGGAACCAACAGCGGGTAATCCACCGGGCAGCGCCGCACGGTCAAGCGCACCCCTTCCTGCAGGCGCGCCACTTCCTGTCCATCCAAGACGACCGCCACGCCGCTGCGGCTGCGCAAGACTTCGGTCACGACCTCCGAGCCGGGTCCGAGCACCAAAGGCCGGTGGGCCAACGCATGGGCGCTGATGGGCGTCACCACGATGCCCTGCAGCTCGGGGGCCAGGATCGGGCCGCCGGCGGCGAGCGAGTAGGCGGTCGAACCGCTGGCCGTCGACAGGATCAACCCATCCGCGTGGTATTCCGTAGCCGGCTGACCATCCACGAGGAGCTGCAAGGCCACCATGGCCGACGCGGCCGGTCGAGACACGACGGCATCGTTGAGGCAGTAGTGCACATGGCCCCCCGGCAACTCGACCTGCAACCGCATGCGTTGTTCCACCAAGCAGCGACCTTCCAGCGCTTCGGTCAGCCCCGCCTCCCAGGCATTGCCCAAGACGGGTGCTAGGAATCCGACTCGACCGAAGTGCACCCCGAGGACCGGTACCGGGTTGGGACCAAAAGCGCGCACCGCGGTCAGCACCGAGCCATCCCCGCCCAACACCACCACCAAATCGGTCGGCGGCGGCGAGTTGGTGCGCTTGGAAAAGGCGCGCACATCCGGTTCGACCTCCACCGCCAAGTCGCGTGCGCGCAGCCACGCCACCATCGGTCCAAGGGTGTTTTCGACGCTCAGCTTCTGTCCGTCCCCCAGCACGAGCACGCGCCGCACAGGCTCGTCCCATACGCGCGGACCGGGAACTCCGGTGGGTTGCTGGCGATCCATTCGTCGGCCCCGCTAGGAGGATGCGCCCTCCGCGCGCCGCGACCCGCCCAACAGATGACGGACGGTTCGGGCGACCCGTTCGGGGTCGAGGCCCGCTTCCGCCAACTGCTCTTCCACGGTCGTGCGATGCTCCAAGAAGCGGTCGGGCAAACCGAGGATTTTGATCCGTGCAGGGGAGACGCCATCCAAGCCGGGCAGGCGGTTGGCCGCTTCCAACACCGCCGAACCGAAGCCCCCCATGCGCTGGTGGGCTTCGAGCGTCACGATGTGGTCGTATTGTTGGAGATGCTCACGAAGAAGCGCCTCGTCCAAGGGTTTCACGAAACGTGCATCCACGACGCCGATGGAGCGTCCTTCTTGGGCCAATTCCTGCGCCACGGACAGCGCGGTCTCCACCAAGGAACCGTAGGCCCACAGAACAACCCCCTGCCCTTCGCGCAAGGTCTCCGCGCGGCCGGGCTGCATGGCAACCCGCTCGGCGGCGGGCAAAAATTCTTGGGCGGGCGCATTGCCGCGGGGGTAGCGCAGGGCACTGGGGTGCTCTTGCGACAACAGGCAGCTCAACATGCGGTGCATGTCGGTCTCGTCCCGCGGAGCTCCGAGCACAAAGTTTGGCAAGGTGCGCAGGTAGGCGATATCGAACGCCCCGTGGTGCGTGGGCCCGTCCTGGCCCACCGGGCCCGCGCGATCGAGCGCAAAAACCACCGGCAGGTCCTGCAACGCGACTTCCTGGAACACCTGGTCGTACCCGCGTTGCAAGAAGGTCGAGTAGATGGCTGCCACCGGCCGCAATCCGCCCTTCGCCATGCCCGCCGCCAAAGCGACCGCATGTTGCTCGGTGATGCCCGTGTCGTGGAAGCGGCCCGGAAACCGTGCCGCAAAGCCGGTCAACCCCGTGCCCGAGGGCATCGCCGCCGTGATGGCGTGCACCCGCACGTCGGCTTGCGCGCAACGATCGAGCGCTTCGGCGAAGGCGGTCGTGAAGGCCTTGCCGGAGGGAGTAGCCGCTTCGCGCTGCCCCTCCGTCTTGTACTGCATGCTCGCATCCGGCTTCTTCGGCTTGACGGCATGCACGCGTTCGGGGTGATTTGGGCCGTCGGGGTGCCCTTTCCCCTTTTCTGTCAACACGTGCAAGATCACCACCCCGTCGAGTTGCCGCACACGCGAGAGCACGTCGATCAACCCGTTCACGTCGTGACCGTCCACCGGTCCTACGTAGCGCACGCCCGCCTCTTCGAAGATGTGGCCGGGAACCCAGGCGTGACGCATGACCTCGCCAAAGTCGTCGAGTGCCTTGTCCACCCGCGGCCCGATCAGAGGAATCGCCTGGATCAAGCTCTTGGTCTCTTGTCCGGCCCGCTGCATCAGGCGGTTCGCGCGGATGCGGGACAGGTACTTGGACAGCCCCCCCACCGACTTCGAGATCGACCACTCGTTGTCGTTGAGGACCACCAGCATGCGAGCGCCGGACGCACCCGCGTGGTTGATGGCTTCGAAGGCGACCCCGGCCCCCAAACTGGCGTCCCCGATGACGCTCACCACCTGCGGCGGGTTTTCCTCGTGCGCACGGGCCAAGGCCAACCCCATCCCCAAGCTGATCGAAGTTCCGGCGTGCCCGGTGTGGAACAGGTCATAGGGCGACTCCGCCGGGTTGGTGAAGCCGCACAACCCGCCTGTCCGGCGCAGCTTCCCGAATCCGCTGAGGCGCCCGGTGAGCAGCTTGTGCGGATAACACTGGTGCGATACGTCAAAGATGAGCCGGTCGCGCGCGAAGTCGTAGAGGTAATGCAGGGCGACCGTCAACTCGACGATGCCCGTGTTGGACCCCAAGTGTCCACCCGTCGCCTGGACGGTCTCCAGCAGGAACGAGCGCATCTGGGCGCAGAGTTCCGGCAGCTCCTGGCGGTCAAGCTCCTTCAGCGCTGCGGGGCTCTGGCAACGCTCGAGCAGCTCCGGAATCGGAGTGCGAACCGCCGGTGGGGATCCGACCGGAGTCGAGGCCGGATTCGTGTTCGCAGGGGTCGCGTTGCCCGGTACAGCGTTGTCAGGTGTAGCATTGCCGGGTGTCGCGTTCGGAGGGGTCGCGTGGGGCTGGGATTCGACCATGGCCCCATCGTCGACCCCTCCGGGCCCGCCCGCAAGAGAGAACCCCCCAGAGCTTGCCCTAATCCCGATCAGAAACGTCGCGCCAGCAACCACGCCACCAAGGCGGATGCCGGTCCGTTCGGGTCGAAGCCCGCTTGCCCGGCGGCTTCCAAGGCTTCTGCCGCCCGCTCCTCCGCTTCCGCCCGGGCACCGTGCAAACCCAGCGCCCGCACCAACGTCGCTTTGTCGGTGGCGGCGTCTTTGCCCGGGGTTTTGCCCAGTTCGGCCGCTTCCCCGGTCACATCCAAGCAATCGTCCACGGCCTGAAAGCAGAGTCCTAGGGCCCAACCGAAACGGCCTGCGGCTTGCTGCACCTTGGCTGGAGCTCGCGCCGCCAAGGCTCCCAGCTCGCAAGCCGCCGCGATCAGCGCCGCGGTCTTCAGGCGATGGATCTCGCGGATCCCATCCAAAGAGACCGCTTGGCCCTCCGAGGCGAGGTCCAGGTACTGCCCGCCCACCATGCCCGCTGGGCCAGCAGCTCGGGCCAGAACCGCCACCATCGCGGACGCCTGCGGGCCCCCATGAGTGGCCAGGTGTTCGAAGGCCATGGTGAGCAGCCCATCCCCCACCAAAACGCCCGTGGCTTCGCCGAAAACCCGGTGGGTCGTCGCGCGGCCGCGACGCAGGTCGTCATCGTCCATGCAGGGCAAATCGTCGTGCACCAAAGAGTAGGTGTGCAGCCACTCGATGGCGACAGCGGGTGCTGCGGCCTGATCTTCGCTGCCCCCGCACTCCAAGCAGACGAGGCGTACCAAACAGGGGCGCAAGCGCTTGCCGCCCGAGTCGATCGGATAGCGAAGGGCCTCCGGCAAAGCGCTTGGACCACGGGAAGACGCCTTCCAGGCCAAAGCCAACTGAGCCTCCGCCCAGGCCAGACTCGCCTGAAACCAAGCTTCGATCTCCATCCCTTGCGGCGGCTCCATCGGTCGAATCCCCTACGTTCGCGGTCGGGTCATTCGTCGTAGGGGCCGTCGGGATCTGCGTCCAGGGGTCGCACCCCCGTACCGTCGGGACCGGCGAGCTCCTCCACCTGCGCGCGAACCGCCAACAGCTCCTCTCGGCAAGAGCGCAGCATGTGCACCCCTCGGCGGTATTGCTCCAAACGGTGCAGGGCGGGCCGATGAGTGGGCAGCAGAACCTGCCGCTGCCCGACGCGCAGAACGAGCCCGTGCGGTTCGTGCCGACCCGTGCGGCCGGGCTT
>JAUHXY010000134.1 GCA_030426785.1 bacterium | reverse complement strand
CACCAAGCGTCCCGACGGATGCTGGTGGAGAGACATCACCGGATGGGACGTTTCCGAAGACGGGAAGCAACTCGCAGTCGTGGATACTCTCCGCGCGGGTGGGATCCGAGAAGGCTGCCTCATCGCTATCCTCGACACCACTTCGGGAGAAAGCCGTTTCCTCGATATCCCCATCTCCGGCAGCTTTTACAGCCCTCCGCGAGAAGTCCAGCTGGCTGGCGATTGGCTGTTGGTCGGTGGGTGCCTCATCCATGTACCGACTTTGCAAGGGGTGCTTTTGACCCTCGGCGAAAAGGAAAAGTCTGTCCCGATCTGGCAGCTAGATCCAGAGGGAACCCAGCTCATCCGATTGTCGTGGCAGGAGCCCCTCACGGTCCAAATCTTTGCGCTGCCGGAGTTTGATTAGGGACCGGTAACGGGGACGTGTACTACACCCGCACTACCCTAAAACTGCACCGAGACACCGTTGGAGAACTGAAAGGTTCCACCCGATTCACGATGCCAAAACTGAAAGTGGTGCGTTTGCCCAGGTTGGATAGTCGCTGAGCCCAAGTATGGCAGGGCCGCCGGCACGTCGAAGCCATGCCCGCTGATCGAAGTGTTCGATACGTTGCGGAAGGTGCCGTCCGCCTCGAAAAATCCCAGGGAGGAAAGAGGGGTACCTGCCCGGTGGTAGCGCCCCACTCGGTCGCCTGCTAAAGGCGACAAGCAAAAGCGGCCTTGCCCGGCTGGCAACCCAGGTTCTTGGAAGCCATTGCCTACCAAAAAGTAACCCCATTGACCCGGTGGCCCATCGTGGACCCGTAGTTGGAGCCCCAACTCGCTGCCAGTGCCCCACGAGGCGGATAACTGGGTCGGAACTCCTGTCGAATTGGAGTTCATCGGGCTGCAAAACTCCGTAGTGCCTAAAGGGTGGGAACCACTGATGGCCAACCCATATCGAAAGCCGGTTTGATTCCCTGGACAAAGCCACGCAACGTTGTCCAACCGCAGGACCACCGGTAGCGGGGTAGGGTTCGGATTGGTGTGCGTGAGGAAGTAGGAAGAGAAGTCATCCGAATCCAAAACCAGTGTGCTGTTTCCGCCGCATCCCACGGCGTCGCCGTTGAGGAGCGAACCTTGGATGGCCTGGCAAAGGGGGTGACCTTCGACCAACACGCCCACCGTGAGGGTGGCAAAAGGAGCGATCTCTAGCCGATAGAAATCAAGGTCTCCTGGTCGAAGCCAGAGACCTCCATAGCCGCCGTCGGAGATCCGCGTAGCCGTAAGGCAAACATCATTGGGCTCCAAACAGTCCATGGCGACGGAGGCTGAGGAAGCTTCCACTTCGATTAGCAAATCGTAGGCAACGCACGCATTTGCAATGGCGGGTTCGATTCGCAGGATTTGAGAAACCGTGGAGCTCGTTGCGTTGTACTGAAAGTAAGCGCCGTCCGTGGGTTCGCAGGGATAACCATAGCTGGGCAAGGTGCTGGGCCCAGACACCAGCAAGGGCCATTCTGCGCGCGTCCGAACCCGCAAAGTGGCTGCTGGCGGGATCGAGACGGATATGTAGTCGACGTCGTCGGGTGCCACGTGCAGGCCTGGATAAAAGCCCGGACCCAGTACCGACGCTTGACCGGGCGTGTCATTCTCTTCCAGCCCATCAGGGATGGCGCAATCAGCCCCTGATGGCGGCCCAAAGGCGGCCATCGGGCCAAAGGAGAGTAAAGAGGCCGCAGAGAACAGGATCGGGCAGAACATGAATGGCTAGAAATGGCGAAGGACTCAGACACCTAGCCTCTTGCGACACCTGCACAGAGGCCGTTTTGCGCAGGATAGGATACCATCGATTCAAGGGACCTACCCGGAGTGACCCAACGACCCAATAGGAGCAACCCGACGCAGCGCCCTAGTTCAGGCTGATGGAGGTCGTGTCCTATGGGGTTCCGTGCGACACGGACCGGTCGCTTTGGAGCAAGCCGTAAAGCACCGTATCGCACCATTCCCCAGCGACGATCCAGCGCTCGCGCAGGTAGCCCTCGCGGGTGAAGCCCAACCGTTCGCACAAGCGGAGGGATGCCGTGTTGCGCGGGTCGATGTCCGCTTCGAGGCGGTGCATGTTCAGGGCGCTGAAGGCGTGATCGATCAGGACCTGTAGGGCTTCTTTCATCAGGCCCTGGCCCCAATGATCGGGGTGCAGCGCAAAGCCGAGCTCGGCGCGGCGGTTGGAGCGGTCGATGGAAGCCAAGGTGCAGGTTCCGATGACGCGGTTTGCATTCGCCAGGGTGAGTCCCCATTGGAACAGGTCGCCTTGAGTAAAATGCTGCTGGATCGATTGCACGAGCGCTTCGGCCTGTGCGCGTTCCGTCATGGCCGGCCGGCTCCAGTAGCGCGCGACGTCGGGGTGCGAGAAAAGATCCAAGAGCGCGGGCGCATCGTCGGGGGTGAGCCAGCGCAGGCTCAGGCGGGGTGCTTCGAGCGTGGGCAGCTTCAAAGGAACGGTTCGGCTCGGTACTAAGGCTTCTTCGTTTTGCGGGCCACTTTGGATCCTTTGGAAGACTTGCTCAGTCGCTCCAAGCGATACAGATCCGTGCGCCGGTCTTTGAGGTTGCGCACGCTGCCGTAGGTGTGCAGTTCTTTGAGCAAGTCCAGGTCCACGTCGACCAGCAAGGTCATTTCGGAGTTGGGGGTGGCTTCGGATTTGACGGCGTTGGTCGGGAAGGCGAAGTCGCTGGGCGTGAAAACGGCGCTTTGCGCGAATTGGATGTCCATGTTCTCGACCTTGGGCAGGTTGCCCACGCTGCCCGCGATGGCGACGAAACACTCGTTCTCGATCGCGCGGGCTTGCGCGCAGCGGCGCACGCGCACGTACCCGTTTTGCGTGTCGGTCAGGAAGGGCACGAACAGGATCTGCATGCCATCGTTCGCCATGATGCGCGCGAGTTCGGGGAACTCGACGTCGTAGCAGATCAAGATGCCGATCTTGCCGCTATCCGTGTCAAACACCCGGATGTTGTCGCCGCCCACCATGCCCCAGGCATGCACCTCGTTGGGGGTGATGTGCAGTTTTTCGAACATCTCCCACGAGCCGTCGCGGCGGCACAGGAAGCCCACGTTCTTGAGCTGCGTGCCATCCATCATCGGCATGCTGCCCGTGATGATGTTGACGTTGTAGGAGATGGCGAACTGGATGAAGCGATCCCGCAGGGGCTCGGTGAACTTGGCTAACTCCCGAATCGAGTCGGCTAGGTTCAGGTGGTTGAACTTGGCCATCAACGGCGTGTTGAACAACTCAGGGAACAGGCAGAAGTCCGATTGGTAGTCGCTGACCGCGTCGACGAAGAATTCGATTTGCTCGCAAATCGCGTCGAGGTCCTCGAAGTGGCGCATTTGCCATTGCACGAGGCCGAGCCGCACGACGCTGTCGAGGCGTCCGGCGATTTTTCGGCGCTCTTGGTAGTAGATGTTTTTCCACTCGATGAGCGTGGCGAACTCCTTGCTCGACGTGTCGCCCGGCAAGTATCCGGTCAACACCTTCACCACGTGCAGATCGTTGCTCAGTTGAAAGGAAAGGGTCGGATCGTGCAATTCCTTGTGGCGCACCTTGTCGATGTACTGGCGCGGGCTCAGCTTGTCCGCGTACTTCGAATAATTCGGGATGCGCCCGCCCGCCACGATGGCCCGTAGGTTCAGCTTTTCACACAGCGCCTTGCGAGCATCGTAGAGGCGCCGGCCCAGGCGCAAACCCCGGTAGTCGGGATGCACAAACACGTCGATGCCGTACAGCACATCGCCCGAAGGATCGTGCGTATCGAAACTGTAGTTGCCCGTGATCTGGGTATAGGTGTGTTTGTCCCCGTACAGGTCGTAATCCACGATGATGGCGAGGGCAGCGGCCACGACCTTGTCATCGACCGTCACGCACAGTTGCCCATCGGGAAAGATGCGCATCAACTTCTCGATCTGCTCGGGCTTCCAGATCGCGTTGTCCATGTCGGGGTAGGCCTCGATCATGGAAGACTTAAGAGATTCGTAATCGGCGACGCGTAAGCGCCGCCGGCGGATGCTGGGACCTTTGGTCATGGGCAAAACCGTACAACCCCTTTGAGGGCAGGCCCAAGGGGAAACGCCCGATATTCGAGACGGCCTTGCGCCGCTAGAACTGGGTGCTAGTTCGTCGCCGGGGGCATCGGCCAACCGCCGCCCAGGGAGCGGAAGAGGCTGACGTAGGCGCGGGAGTGGGCGGCTTGCGCCTGGGCGGCTTGGTCTTGCAGCGAGAACAAAGCGCGGCGTGCATCGAGTACCGCGTCGATGTCGCTGAGACCCTCGCGGTACAGGGTGCGGGAGCGTTCGAGACTCGTGGTGGCCTGTGTGACGGCGCGTTCGAGGGAAGCGAGACGCTGGGATTCGAAGCGGATCCCCACGGCGGCTTGGTCCACCTCGTGCAGCGCGCGCAGGATGGTGGCTTCGTAGGTCACCAAGGCTTGTTCGACACCGGCTTCTTGGACGGCGATGTTTTGCCGCAGGCCGCCACCGGAAAACAGGGGCAGGCTGAGGGCCGGAGCGAGCACGTGGGTCATACTCGGCTCTTCCAGCAGGTTGTGCAGATCGGCCGCCAAGTAACCCAGGGAACCGGTCAGGTTGAGGCTCGGGTAGAGTTCAGCGGTCGCGACTCCGACCCGAGCGGTTTGCGCGGCCAGGGCCCGTTCCGCCTGCCGAATATCGGGGCGACGGCGCACCAGGTCCGCGGGGATGGGGGCATCCCAGCGCCCGATGGGGGTGGGGATGGCGGCGCTGCGTAGAGGGCTTTCCTCTGTTTCGGTTTCGCCGCTCGTCCCTTCTTGCGGCGCTAAGAGTGCATCGAGGCGCCCGGGTTGTTCGCCGACCAACAGCGCGATCTGCGCGCTGGTGTCCCAAGCCGCACGCTCCAACTCGGGCAAGGCCGCGCGGGCGCTTTCCAAGTCGGTCTGGGCGCGCAGCAGGTCGAGCTCTTGCACGAGCCCGGCCTCAAAGCGAACGCGCGCGGTTTGCACGCTCTGTTCGAGGACCGCCACGTTGTCCTCAGCGATCCGCAAACGGTTTTGCAGTTCGCGCAGATGCAGGTAGGTCTCCGCCAATTGACCGGTCAGGCTGACCTGGACCGCCCAGAAGGCTTCCACCGAGGCGCCCCAGTCCGCTTCGGCCGCTTCGATGGAGCGGGCCAAGCGACCCCACAGGTCAATCTCCCAGGCGAAGCCCAGTCCGATCGAAAACTCATCGGTCTCGCGGCTCTGGCCGGGGAAGAGACCGAAGTCGGTGTTTTCCGAGATGCCGAGGCGCTGGTACTGCGCGTTCGCTTCCGCGCGCGGGCCGGCGGCGGCATCGCTGACTTGGTAGCGCGCTTGCAGCTCGTGCATGCGACCCAGCGCCGAGCGCAGATCATGGTTTTGCCGCAAACTGCGCGCGATCAGCTCATTCAACACCGGGTCGTCGAAGCCGGCCCACCATTGATTGAGGTCCATGGCGGGTTCCTCGGCTTGCGCGCTCGAAGCGGGCATGTCGGCGCGGTGCTGCGCGGGCAACTCGACCTCGGGGACCACGTAGTCGGGCCCCACCGTTTGGCAGCCGCCCGCCAACACCAGAATCCAAGCGAGAGAATGTTTCATGACGTCACTCCTTCGGCGGGAAGGGCGGTGGTCGGCGTGCCGGGCGGCGTGCCGGGCGGGGTGCTAGTCGACTGATCTTCGGCCTTGCGAGCCGCCAACTCCGCTTCCGACCAGCGAGGAGCTCCGCCCAGGCGCAACACCCCGTAAAACAGGATCGGCACCAAGACCAAGGTGAAGACCGTCGAGACGAGCAGACCCCCGACAACCACCGCACCGAGGCCGCGGTACAGCTCCGAGCCCGAACCGGGCATCAGCACCAACGGCAACATGCCGCCTACCGAGGTCAAAGTGCTCATGGCGATCGGCCGCACGCGACTTTCGACCGATTGGCGGATGGCGGACAGCGCGCCGATGTCGTCTTGCTCGCGGAAGTTCAGGGCTTGGTGCACGATCAAAATCGCGTTGTTGACCACCACGCCAGCCAGGATGACAAAGCCCAGAATGGTCAGCACGTCCATGTTCTGCACGGGCATGTAGCGGTCCTCGAGGCTCCACAGGTGCACGATGCGCAGTCCGACGAATCCTCCCAGCGTCGCCAACGGCACGCTCACCAAGATGACCAAGGGATACAGCCAGCTCTGGAACAACACCACCATCAGCAGGTAGATCACGACGGACGCGAGTACCATGCTGCTGGTGGCCGTGCTCGCGAGGGTGCCGTCACCGAACAAGGCGTTTTTGATGTCCGTCAGCTTGCCCGCGGAGCCCGCCATGCCCACTTCCACGCCGGGAGCGATGGCGCCGGCTTGTTGCAGGCCTTGTACGGTTTGCTCGATCTGATCGATGGCGGCCTGCAAGGGCATGCCGGTGGGGGGGGTGACCTCCAAGGTCACCGCCCGTTGCCGGTTCACGTGTTTGACGACCTCGGGCACGGTCACGCGCTGCATGTCCGCCAGGTCCGCGAGCGGTACGACTTGGCCGCTGGGCGTGGCTAGCGGCACGTCTTGGAGCGCGCCGACCGGGTCATCGCCCGCACCGCGCCCGTTGATGATCTTGAGATCCTTGAGGTCTCCGTCCGCTTCGAACTGGCGCGGCAGCAACAAACCGTCGCTGTTGGCCTGCATGGCGTAACCCACATCGGCTCGGCTCATACCCAGCTCGCGCAAACGCTCGTCGTTGGCGGTGAAACGCAGTTCCGGCGTCGGCAGGGAGAAGTTCATCGGATCGGGGCGGATGGCCATGGGCCCAAAGGTGCCCATCAGCGCCCCAAACAGCGCTCCGGCGCTGGCTTGCACACTGTCCAGGTCATCGCCGAACAGGTCCACTTTGACCGCCGAGCCGCTGTTGCCACCCGCTTGGAAGAGCGGCATTTGGAAGGCGAATCCAAACACGTCGGGCGCGTTGGCTCCGGTCACCGCCGCGTTCATGAGCGGGATCAGGTCCACGACCTTCTCCGCGTCCATCGAGATCGCCCCGTGGAAGATCATCCCATTCCAGCCGACGATGAAGTAGTCGTCGAGGGGCGGGGGCAGCACTTCGACCGCATTGGCCATGTCCGGGCCCTCGGGTCCCATCGGCACGTCCAGGAACGGCTGACGCCGATCGGGGCCGACGGGTTCGAACATGGCTTCGCTTTCCCCCAGGGGCTTGCCCAACAGGCGCCGCTCCACGTCAAAGCGGGTGCCGGCCACTTCCCAAGCGGGGCGAATGACCTCTTCCACGCGCTCGCCGATCGTCTTGAGCTGGTCGAGGTTGTAGCCGGGCGGCGGCATCAGCATGCCGAAGACGATGTTGCGATTGCCGAGGGGCAGGTAGTCCAAAGGTGGCATCAGCTTTTGGATGCCCACCACGGTACCTACCAGGAAACCGATCGTGACGAGCCCCCCTCGGATGGGCGACGCCATCAACCACGCGGAGAACCCGCCCATGGCGCGCACCAAGAAGCCGCGCGGCACTTCGCGCGGGCCGTCGCCGGTCGCTTTGGGCTGCGTGCGCGCTCGGAAACGGCGCAGCAGCACCCCTGCGGCCGAGGGGATCACGGTGATCGAAACCAGCAGCGACAAACCGACCGCCGCCATGATGGCGAGGGCGATGTCGCGGAAGAGCTGCCCGGCAGAGTCCTGGATCAACAGGATCGGCAGGAACACGACCATGGTGGTTAAGGTCGAGGCGAGCACGGCGCCGGCAACTTCCTTGGTGCCGTCGATCGCTGCGCGCTGGATGGGTTTGCCCATCTCCAGGTGCCGGAAGATGTTTTCCATCACCACGATGGCGTTGTCGACCACCATGCCGACCGCGAAGGCCATGCCCGCCAGGGACACGATGTTGATCGTGCGACCCAAGGTGATCATGACGATGATCGAGGCGATCACCGAGATCGGGATGGCGAGGCCGACGATCGTGACGACGCGGAAGGAACGCAGGAAAAGCAACAGCACCACGGTGGCGATGATGCCGCCGATCACGATGTTGGATTGCACCAACCCGATCGCATCCTCCACGTAGGTGGTGGCGTCGTAGTTGACGACCAGCTTGAGGTTGCCGTCGATGCCGAGGCGTTGGGCTTCCAGCTCGAGCAAGCCGCCGGGGGCGTTGAGTTTGTCGAACTCGGCCTTGAGCCGGTCCATGGTGCCCAGCAGGTTGGCGCCGTGTTCGAGCGTGAAGTTGAAGAAGGGCATCAAGTGCCCGCGGGCCCGCGCCCAGGTGGTGAGTTCCTTGTAGCCCTCTTCGATGCGCGCTAGGTCGCTCAGGTAGATCGTGCCGGTCGGATCCCGGCGCACGACCAATTGGCCCACTTCCTGCACGTCCGCGAAACGGCCCACCGCGCGGATGCGGATGTCGTTTTTGCCCTCCGGCAGCTTGCCGCCGGAGTAGTTGTCGTTGGACAGATCGATCGCGGTGAGCAGCTCGCTGTAGGTCACCCCGCGCCGCGCGAGTTCCATGGGATCCACGATCAGGTGGATCTCCTTCTCGCGCGTGCCCATCATGCCGACTTCGCTGATGCCCTCGATGCGCTCCAAGCGCGGCACGAGGCGCCGCTCCATGAAGTCGTGCAGGGTCGTGGCGTCGAAGTTCGGGTCGGAGGTGGAGAGCGCCACCCACGACATGTAGTCCCGCGTTTCGGGATCGAGGCCTTCGATTTCGGGCTGCAACACGCCCGCGGGGTAGCCGGGCACCTCGTCGAGGCGTTGGGCGACCGAGGCGATGGCTTGGTCGATGTCGGTGCCCGTGGCGAACTCAAGACGCAGTTCGCCCGCACCGGCGCGGCTGGTGCTGGTCATCGACACCAGGCCGGACAGGTTGCCGAGGCGCTTTTCCTGCTCGTCGATGATGTCGCTTTCGACCTCTTCGGCGGAGGCGTTCTCCCAGAAGGTCGAGACCGTGACCACCACCGACTTCACCTCGGGGGTCATCTGGACCGGCACGCTCGTCAACGCGAGCATCCCGCCCATGAGGGCCAAGATCACGCCGACGGCGACGGTTTTGGGTTGCCGAACGGCAAGCTGAATCCAATTCATGGAAGGTTCGAGTCGGTGCGTGCGGACGCGGCCTTACTCCTGGTCGGATCCCTCGTTTCCCTCGTTGGGCTGGGAGTCCTGATCGGATGGGGTGCTGGAAGGGGTTTCAGCGGGCGATTCTGCGGGAGCTTCGGTGCCCGGGCCTTGGGGCGCGTCTTTGGGCATGGGGGCGACCGGCGTGCCGGGGAAGATGCGTTCGTTGCCTTCCACGATGACCTGGTTGCCCGGGGCCAAAGAATCGGGCACCAGCGGCTGGATCGCGAAGCCTTGAGGAGTCGTGAAGAGCACCTCGACGGGCACGTGTTCGGCTAGGTTTTTGGCACCGACCTTCACCACGAGGCTGCTATTGCCGCGCCGGATGATGGAGTCGCGCGGGACGATCAGCTGGGCCTTTTTGGCTCCCACCGGGACCTGGGCGGAGATGGACATGCCCGGTTGCAGGGAACCTGCGGCCGGCGGCTGGATATCCAACACGAGGGGCAAGGAGCGCGAGCGTTCATCGACCATCGGGATCAGCCGGGCTTGGGTCCCCTGGAGGTCGAGGCCGGTGGCTTCGAGGTGAACGGGAACCGACGCTGTGGCCAAATTCACTTGTCCGATCAAGCGCTCGGGCATGTTGAGCCAAGCTTCCAGGGGTCCGGTCGATACCAGGGTCACCAGCGGATCGCCGGGTCGAATCCATTGACCCACCTCGGCGTGGCGCGCGGTGATCGTAGCGGCGAAAGGGGCCTTGACGACGGCGTCTTCGATGCGGATTTGCAGGAGTGCAAGCGAGGCTCGCAAGGACTCGATCGCCTGGGTGCCCGCTTCCACCAAGGCGGCTTGGGTTTGCACCATGGTGCGCGCGTTGCGTAGATCGCGTTCGGAGACCGCGCCGGACTGGGCCGCGCTTTCGAGCGCGGCGAGGTCGGCTTGGGCGTTGGCCCGTTGGGCCTCGCGCTCGACCAAAGTGGCTTGCGCCATGGCAAGGTCCGCTTGCACCTGGCTTTTGGAAGCCTCCAAACGCCGGGTGTCGATCCGCGCGAGCACGTCACCCTTTTGCACGACGCTGGCCTCACGGACCAAGAGCTCCAGCAAGACACCCTCTTCCAAAGCGGCCATCATGCTGGTGGAGCGGGCCCGCAGGCTTCCGGTGATGCGCTCGGTTTGCTGGACCGCTTGTTGGGCCACCGGCTCGACGTAGACCGGGGAAGGTTGCTGGGCGTGCGCCTCCGGGCTCCAGCCGAGGGTCGCGGCCAGTGCGAGGCACCAAGCGGGCAGCCCGGCGGTTCGGACCGCACGGGTGAGAGAGGGGAGGGACATGTGAGCTGTCTGCAGATTGGTTACGAAACCGAGGGTTTAGTTGTGTATCAGGGATCGGCGCGATCACAAGGGGAAAGAATAAGAAACTTGCAGTTTCGTTTCCAGGAGCGTAAAAGGTTTCCAAGGGAAACACCCAAGACGCCCCGGCTCGTACCATGACTTTGCAGGATCAACCGCACAAACCCCCCGGTCGCCCTCGCAGCGAAGAAGCCCGCCAAGCGATTTTGACGGCTGCCTACGAGTTGCTCCGGGAGTCACCCCTGTGCGCGATCACCAGCGCCGACTTGGCCGATCGCGCTGGCGTGAGCAAGGCGACTCTGTACCGCTGGTGGCCCTCGAAGGAGGCCATCCTTTTGGATGGCTACTTCGCCTGTTTGGCTGGGGGCATCGAAGCCCCCTCCTCGGACGACCCGTTG
>JAUHXY010000352.1 GCA_030426785.1 bacterium | reverse complement strand
GCGGCGCGAGGTCAACCCACGCGCCCTGATCGTCGACCTGCGCCCACTTGAGGCGCGTATTGCCCAGGTCGCACCACAGGTCGCGACCGGCGCTCGGCGTTCCGGTCATAGGAGCGTAGGGACGAACCGGCAGCAGTCCGACGGCGAATCGGGCCTACTGGCGATCGGGTTTGCGGTAGGTCAGGGTTTGCAGGCGGCCCAAGCGCTCCACCACGACCTCGAACACCTGAATGTTTTCGCCGTTGTCCTTGGCCCACTGGATGGCTTCTTGCCGCGAGTTGACGGGGTGTCCGTTGATCGAGATGACCACATCGCCGCGCGGCACGCCGTGGCGCTGCGCGAAGGAGCCCTGCGCAACCTCCATCACTTCGATGCCCGCGCGCTCCCCGTTGGGGCCGCGCCGAGTGCGCGTGCGCACCTCTTGGGACAGGATCGTCTCGTAGTTTTGGTTCAGATACGCCGCGTCATCGGTGCCGACCAAAAAGACGTTGGGGGCGGGCGACGAGGTGGTCTTGGGCCGGGTGTCGGGGATTTCACCGGCCTCGCCGATGATCTTCTCCAAACGCTGCTCGCGCACCTCTTCCCCTTCCTTGACAATGTAGATGAAATCTTCGCCCAGGTAGTTGGGGTTGTACGTCTCGTTTTCGCGGCCCTCTTCGGCGAAGCTGAACTCGATCGAGTCGGTATTGATCGCAACCACGGTGATGCCCGCATGCGGTTCGGGCAGGGTATCCGCGACGCGCAGCTCGGCGGTCCCGTAGGTCGCCAACTCGCCCAAGTACTGCACCAAGACCATGCTGCCTCCCGGATCGGTGGTATCGACCTGGAAGTAGGACGGGAACAGGAGGTCTGCCACTTCGACGCGCGGTTTTTCGACCGGCGTCGTGATGACCGGCTGATCCGGTTGCTTGACCTCGGGTTTGCCCACCCAATCGTGGCCCACGTAGTTGGGCACGACCTTGTCCTCGTAGCCGATGCGCCATTCCTTGGCGGGCCGGATCTTGCGGGCGGCTCCGAGGGCGTCGGCGGCGCGCTTGCGACCCACCTCGTCCTCTTTGGCGGCGTAGGGAGCGGGCTCCTGCAGTTCCCCGTAGGAGTCGTAGACGTAGGCCCCCAGGGTGCCGGTGATGGCCAGCGAGCCGACCCAGGCGAACAGATTGATGGTGGATACCTTCATGGTGCTTGTCGTCCCATCCTAGCGGGGCGCCGGGCCCGCAGCGAGGGCGTTCCCCGGCCGAACGGGTGCAGGAAAAAGCGCGTGTCGGGCGCACCGCTGGGGACGCCGGATGCGTCTGCCTCCTAGACGGCGAGCGGGGGCCCCTATTCCGGAAAATCCGCCGCGGGGCCCTGGAAAACGCCTGCGAGGGCCCCCGGGGGGACCCTCGCAGGGAAACAGCAGCCTTGGCAGGCCCTGCGATCAGCGCTGGAAGGGATCCGAAGGCTTCTGCGGCTTGGCCAGGGTCGGACCACCCGTGGGTGGGTCGGTGGCCCGGCGCCGCAGGTTGGTGGATTGCTGTCCGGCCTTCGAGCGATCGTTGCCCGCGCTGATGCCGCGCAGGGACAGCAGGAGCTCCTCGGGCCGGTCGGAGGTTTCCAGGGCGCGATCGAGCTCGACCACGCCGCGCTGCACCATGTCCAGCAAGCACTGGTTGAAGGAGATCAAGCCAGGCTCGGTACCCAGCTCCATGACCCGGGACATCTCCGTGGTTTTGCCCTCCGCCACGAGCTCTTTGATGTGCGGCGTGGGCACCATCAGCTCGAAGGCGGGGCGCAGGACGCCGGACTTATCGAGGATCAAGCGTTGGCTGAGCACGCCGGCCAAGGTGTCGGCCATGCGCTGACGGATTTGTTCGTGCCGCTCGGCCGGGAAAAAGCCCAGCAAGCGTTCGATGGTTTGGGCCGCGTTGACGGTGTGCATGGTGCACATGACCATGTGGCCCGTTTCGGTGGCCTCCAAGGCGGCGATGACCGTCTCCGCGTCGCGCGCCTCCCCGATCAGAATCACGTCGGGGCTTTGGCGCAGAGCGTGCTTGAGTCCTTCGCCGAACGAAGTGGTGTCCGTCCCCACTTCCCGCTGGCTGATCACGCAACGATCTTCGGTGAAGATCAGCTCGACGGGATCCTCGAGCGTGATGATGTGCCGCTCTGCCGTGCGGTTGATGTGTTGGATCATGCCCGCCAAGGTCGTGGACTTACCCGATCCCGCCACGCCGGTG
>JAUHXY010000133.1 GCA_030426785.1 bacterium | reverse complement strand
CGCTCAGCGCGTTGCAGTCGATGCAAAAACATAGCTCGCCGTTCGAATCCGAAGCCCAGCGGCTGGAGTGGAACGACGAGGTGATCGAACGCATGAGCCGAGGTTTGCTGGCCTTGCCGCCGGATCCATTCGTCGAGGAGATGGCGGGCGGGCTGGCGCGCATTCTGGTGGGCAAGCGCGAAGTGGGACCGTTGATGCGCTGGATGCCGGAACTCTCGCAACACCTGGGTCAGCCCTACGAGCTAGAGCGGTCCTTGGCCCGTGGGGAGCTGGAGAGCCTGCAGCCTGAAGCGGCCGCAGAGCGCCTAGCGCGCCTACGAAGTCGCTTTCCTGAAGATCGCGCACTCTTACGCGAGCTCGCGATTGCCTACGACCAGTCCGGGCAGGCAAAAGCGGCCCACGGGATTTGGGCGCTGGTTTTGGCGGAGGATCCCACCGATTTCGAGGCGGAGAAAGCCTGGGTGATGGCGCTTTTGCGCGCGGGTGATGCGCGAGCCAAAGACGCCCTACAGTCCCTTCAGGCACGCTTCCCCGATGATTTGGGGCTTCAGGGGGTGTCCCAAAACGGACCGTACCCCGTTCCGGAACCGAGTTTCCAGCCCATAGAAACCCGTCACGAAGGGCACGACCACCCCGAATAGGGCCGGCCTCAAATGGGTCAGCTTCCCCCTTCTTAAGGGGGTACGCTTACACTAATAGGGGAACCGGGCGGATCCTGCTTCCGTCCCAAGACCTGATCGGTCCCGCTCACCGTAGGACCCGGTATGCCCTCAGGGACACCGCCGGGAACCGATGACGCCTTTCATGGCCCAGCCTGCCGAGCGCCTTACCGAGCCTCTTTCCACGACCTCTCTCTCCTCTTTCAGACAGATGAATGCAATCCTTCCCAAGTCTTGGGTGATCGCTGGCGCTTTGCTCGCTGCGATCGGAACCCAAGGGGATGCGCAAATCCTGCGCCTCGACCTCAAGCAAATGGTCGAGCAGACCGACGGAGCCGTTTACGGCACGATCGAAGCCAGCCAGACGATCCGCATCGATCACCCGATCGACGGACCCGAGCTGTACTACACGACCCTGACCATCAAAGGTACGGACGTCCAGACGGGCGCTCCGAAGTTGGTCAACGTGAGCTACTCGGGCGGCTTCATCAACGAAACCGAAGGGGTGTACAACTCCGAAGCTCCGGAAGCCGACGTGGTCAAGGTGGGCGCTGAAGTGCTGGCCTTCCACAAGTGGACCGACAACATGGGCGGCGACTTCGCCTCCAACGCGATCTACGCCGCGCACGGCGGGATTTACCCGACCTTCAAGGACACTTGGGGCAACGTCATCGTGCAAGGCCGCGGGGATGGTTACGCCATTCCTTCGAACATTCACCTCAGCAGCTTGCAGCGCAACGTGCGTCTGTTCGACTCTGAGCAACCCCGCTAAGCCCAGGAGAGTTCCCCATGAAACTATCTCTCGTTCTCCCCACGGGTCTGGCTTTGGCGGCGGCCGCGGTTTTCACCGGCGGTAACACCACCGAGGGCTACGCACTTTTGGGTCACAGCTTGGATTTGAACCAACGTGACTTCCGCGTCTTCAACGGCTTCACCAACACCGGCGCCAACAACAACACCACCCCCCACCCGGAATTCCCCGGCGCTACGGGCGCGGTGATGGCGATCTGGAAAGGTGCCATCGAATGGGGTTCCCGTCTGCACGGCACCGGTTCGGGTGATACCACCCAAAGCGGCGGCCTGGGTTCGGGCGGCGCCAACTTCGACCCCAGCTTCCAAGGCGAAGCCAACGTGGTCGGCAACATCGGTGACAACATCTGCTCGAACATTTCGGGCAACAGCGGCGGCGTGCTGGCTTACGTGGAGTCGACCGGCTCCGGAAACTGGCGCATGCGCTTCTACACTGGATGGAACTGGGCCGACGGTCCGGGTTCGATCGGCTTCAGCCAAATGGACATCCAATCCGTGGCTTGCCACGAGTACGGACACTCCTTGGGCTTGGGCCACTCGGGCACCGGGGCCGCCACCATGGCGCCTTCCACCAGCAACGGCCAAACCGGTCCGCGCTCGATCCACTCCGACGACATCGCCGGTGTGCAGGCTATCTACGGCGCGGCTTCCGCGTCCAAGCCCATCATCACCTCGATCTCCTCGATCAACATCGGATCGATCACCATCAACGGTTCGAACTTCGCCGCGACCAACGAGGTTTGGTTCACTCGCGAAGACTTCCAAGGCAACGGAACGCCCCTGAAGGTGCTCAATGTCCCCTCCACCAACGGGGGAACCGAGATCACCGTCAACGTGCCTTCCAACGCTCGCGGAGGCGACATCCTGGTGCGCAAGACGGGCTTGAACGGCGGCAACGCGCTGTCCAACGCTTGGCCCTTCGACGTCACCACGACCCAGTGCCCGTCCAACGAGATCGTCTGCACCAACCTGCCGAACTCCACGGGCGTTCCCGGAACCCTGTCGGTCTTCGGTTCGCAGAACATCGCGATGAACGACACGATCTTGGCGGCTGGCTCCTTGCCCGCCGGTGAGTTCGGAATCTTCATCTACGGTCAGGGCGACCAGCTCCTGTTCGTGAGCGATGGATTCCTGTGCATCAACGGATCGCAGTTCTACCGTCTGGACGTGGTGCAAGTGGACATGTTCGGTCAAGTGGCCTACGCCCTGGACCTGAACGACCTGCCCCCGGGTGGCGAAATCAGCGCCGGCGAAACCTGGAACTTCCAGCTTTGGCACCGCGACACCCCGGCGGGTTCCGGCCACGCCAACTTCTCGAACGCGGTCAGCCACACTTGGTGTGAATAACCGCACGAGTTAGCCCACGTGGCGATCGACCGGGGCCGGTGAGCGTTGCTCGCCGGCCCCGGTCGCTTTGCTCAGGGTTCTAACGCCAAGACGACAGGATGCGCCTGAGCGAAGGTGCGCAGGCGCACAGTGCGATTCGAAACACGGGCATGGATTGCCGTGCGATTCGTGACATGGCCCGGGATTGGTGCTAACTAAGGGCTGCGCAGCGCGCCCCGATCCATGACGTCCTCCCGCCCCAGCTCGGTTCCTCACCTCCTCATGGCAGGGCTTTTGGTGCTCTGCTTGATGTGGGTCTACGGGGCTGCCGTGCTGGATCACGGGTACGTTTACGACGACTACAAGCTGATCGAGACCAACCCGCGGCTGTTGACGTTTTGGGGGCCCTTGCAGAACTGGGCGGACCCCCTGTGGCAGTTCCCCGACTCGATCGAGTCCCGGCCCACGGGCTTTTGGCGGCCCTTCACCCTACAGGTGCTCGCCGCCGCCAAGTGGCTGTCCGATGGAGAGGCGTGGGGTCCGCACCTCGCCTCTTGGTTGGTGCACCTCTTGGCGAGCTTGATGGCCGTGCGCCTGCTGCTACGCCTCGAGGTCGGCTTTTGGATCGCTTGGGGCAGCGCCTTCCTGTTCGCCCTACACCCCGTACAAGTGCAGTCGGTCGCCTGGGCCGCATCGATCAACGACCCCCTGATCGGGTTGTTTTCGATCCTGTCGCTGACGGCGTTTCTCGACTGGATCGATCGGCGACAACCCTGGCAGCTCGCCTGGGCGATGCTCAGCCTAGCTCTGGGTCTGTTGAGCAAAGAGCAAGCCGCGGGCACGGTGCCGCTCGCGTTCTTGCTGCTGTGGTGGTGGCGTCGCTGGTCGTGGACCGACGCGTTGCGCGCGACAGTCCCTCTTTTCTTGGTGTTGCTGGCCTACTTCGGGGCGCGCGTCTTCGTGTTCGAATCCTGGGGGGCGGGGCTGGCTGGCGCCATCGTCGATTTCGGCCTGGAGGGAATGCGCACGATCTCGTTCCGCTTCGAGTTGCTCGGCAGCTTCGCGAGCTTGCTGCTGTGGCCGGTGGATTTGGCCTTCTTCCACGGGGTGCGCCCTGAGATTCCGCCGGGCGATTCCACCTATCCGGTCCTGTTGGTGCTCGCGGGGATTTGGCTGGCCAGCGTTCCATTGGCCTGGCTGCGCGGTTTCCGCAAGGCGGCCTTTTGGTTGGCGGTGCCGATCGTGTGGCTCGGCCCGCAGATCGTGATGGTCGAATCGGCGGGAGCGTTCCCGCTGTCGGATCGCTACCTGTACCTGCCCGTTTTGGCCTTCGCTGCGCTCGCGAGCACTTTGTTGGCACGCACCGTGAACGCTCGAGGCGGCTTCGTCCTCTGTTTGGGGTTGTCTGTGCCCTTCGCGCTTTGGAGTCACCAGGAACTGGGTGCTTACCAAAACAACGAAACGTTTTTCCGGGCCGCCATCGAAGAGAGTCCCCAAGTTCCGGTGGGTCATTGGAGTTTGGGTCGCGAGCTGATGGCTCAGTACAAACGGGACCAAGACCACGCCAAGCTAGAAGAAGCGCTGGTGCGCTACTTGACGGTGTTGACCCTCAACCGCGATTACGGGGACGAAGCCCCCAAACTGGGCGAAGGTGACCCCATGCGCCAACGCTTCGAAGAATTGAGCTATCTGGTGCACGGCTCGAGCCGGAGGCCCCCCTTGGGCTCGCACTCCATCGTTTCGGTCGAGGACTTGTTCCAGGCCAACATGGGGCAGGGTTGGGCGCTGATCGCAGCCGGGGAATTGCCCCCGAACTTCGACATCGGTCCGGCCATCGAAACCTTCGAGCAACTCACGATGGCCTTCCCCCACCGCCACGAAGCCTGGGTAGGTTTGGCGAGCGCATACTACTCCGCGAAGGACTGGGAGAAGGCGCGTGCGGCGGCAGCTAAGGCTGTCGAGGCCAACCCCGAGAGCCCCGAAGCGTGGTACTCCTTGGGCGAAGTCCAGCGACGCCAGGGCCAATTCGCAGAAGCGGCCAACGCGTTCAAAGAGGCCCAGCGCTTCCGGCCCTACGGCATGCGCGATGCCGTGGCGCGCATCAAGACCTTGATCGACGCGGGGCAAGTGGAAGTGGCCGCGTATGAGCTGGAACAGCTCGCAGCGCAGCACGGGCCGCTTCCCCAAGTACGCTATCTCGAAGGCATGCTGGCCGCCGTGCGCGGGCAGTGGGAAATCGCCCTCAACCAGTTCGATCGCGTGCTCGCCGAAGAGCCCGACAACGCCGAAGCCCACCTGCAGCGCGGCAAAGTCCTGGCCCAACTCGGCCGAGCCACCGAAGCGGTGGCCGCGCTCGGGCGCACCTGCGAACTCGATTCCACCAACTTCGAGGCGCATGCCCTGATCGGACAGATCCTGATGGCCGATCCGCAGAGCGAGGCACAAGCGCGGGACTACATCCAACGCGCGTACTCCCTGGGCACGGCTAGCCCCGCGCGGCGACGCTTGCAGATCTACCTACTGCAATGGATCGGGGACAACCCCGACACCTTGATGGACTACATGCACATGGACCAAGCCCGGCGCGACTGGGAGGCCTGCTTGTGGTGGATCGAGAAACTGCAGCAACTGCCCAATCCGTGGGCGGGACGGCCGGATCGCTTGAGTCGCATGGCGGCAGTGCAGTTGGCCGCCGGTGGGTGCCTCAAGGAGCTCGGCGAACACGACGCCGCCATCGCCGCGTGGCGGGAAGGCATCGAGCTGGACGACGGCCAGTTTTGGCTGCAATACAATCTGGCCTCGCTGTTGGGCGATCAAGGTCGCTTTGCGGAAGCGGTGCCCGTCTTCGAGCGCGCTTTAGAGCTGATCGAACAAGTCCCCACGCAGGACAACTTCCGTGGCGCCGTCCAGCAGGCTTTGGAAGGCCAATTGAAGTACGCGCGCGCTAACGGGCCGGAATTGATGGGACCCAAGCCCGTCGATGCACCTCCCGGAGACGGGCAGTAAGCGCTTAGAAGCGGATGTCGCTGGCCCGGAAGACCGGTCCATCGGTGCAACACTTGGCCACGGGCCAATCCGCAAGCTGCCCTTCGGGCGTCGTGCCGACCGCGCAGCCGTTGCAGATGCCGACACCGCAGCCCATGTAGGTTTCGAGGGAAACCCAGGACTCAAACCCTTGGCGGTCCGCGAAGGCTACGACCGCCTTCATCATGGGATCGGGTCCGCAGGTGAACACCTGCACGCGCTCCGGCTTCCCTTCGCTCTCGATCAGGTGTTCGCAGGCCTGCACCACGTTGCCGTGAAAGCCCGCGCTGCCGTCGTCGGTAGCAGCGATGACGCGCACGCCCAAGTCCGTGAAGAGGTCCAAGTCGTACAGGAAACCCTTCGTACGACCGCCGTAGACGTAGGTGATCTGATCGGCGGGCACACCGGCGGCGATGGCTTGCTCGATCCCCATCATGAAAGGCGCGCTGCCAATGCCTCCGGCCACGAACCACTTCGGCCCGGCGTTCGCTTGCCAGTCGGGCCACCCGAGCCCGAGCGGACCGATCGTCACAAGGACATCGCCTGCGCGGCTCTGGTGCAGCGCCCGCGTACCACGGCCGTGAATCTTGACGAGGAACTCCAGCTCACGCGGACCGGTCTGCCGGTACACCGAAAACGGTCGCGGAATCTCTGGCGACAACTCGTCCTTCCGCCGCAACATGAAAAAGCGCCCCGCCCGCAGCGGCGCCATCTCTTCGGGCAGGGTCACCCCCAGCACAAACGCATCATCCCCGCAGGGCCGATTGAGGTGCACTCGCGCCTCATGAACACGAACATCGGGAGCAACGGCGGGCATGGGGGGAATCTTATCGCGGGGGGCCCGGCGAGTCGCCGCCTTTTTACGGCCCCTGGGAGCCCCGCAGTGGCCGTGGTGGACTAGGAAGCACGAAAATGGCTGCCAGGTGATAACCTGCGAGGGTTACCCCGCTAACTGCTGGCGAGCCCCTTTGACTATGCCCTCCCCCCATTGGAAACGACCCTTAGTCCTGCGCTGCTTGGCGGTGTGGATTGTCGGAGGCATTCTTGCTTGGTCCATCGGGAGAACCAGCGCGTCCTTGACGGCGAGTGAGGATCAGCGCGCTCACGAGAACTTCGGTAGGGAAGATCTCTTGGCCTCCGAAGCTCCCACGGAGCCCCGCGCAGAAGTGAGCCCAGCCCTGACTAGCTCGGCCCCTTCGGCCCCTGGGTCGCAGCACGCCATCCAGCCACCGCTGAACGAATCCTCCCAATGGACGCGGCGTTACGAGCAGATGTCGGCCGAACAACTGCAAGCCATCCTGGTCGACCTGCGCCGGGAGTGGATCGACCGGAAAGAGCAAGCCGCAAACGTTCAATGGAAGAGCGGCACGCAGGTCTTCGATCGCTTGGAGGATGGTTACCTCGGGGAAGGACCCGCGCCCATCCTGGTCCCCCGCATTCATCCAGAAACACAAAAGCCACAATTCGTCGCGCTTCAAGAACACCGGCACCCCGAGCTCTACCGTATTCGGCGTGAGATTCACTGGGTCGACCGCCGCCGCAGTGTGCTGGCCCAAGCGATGCCTCCCCGTCCCAGGCTTCGCTCTTGGACCAGAGGCGAAGTGCATATGGTCAAACGGCCTCGCCCGGATATGGGGCGCTGAGGGCGCTAGACGGTTCGTCCTGCATTCCGTTGCCATCAAATGGGCGGGCGCCAACCGTCCATCCATGGTCAGGGTCCGTCGGGTTGGAAGTTTTCGGTTGCTCCACCCGAGCCATGCGGCGAGCCGCACGAACGAACAACGAAGAATCGAGGGGCCGGGTACAATGCCACGAGCGGGCCGAGCACTTGGCCCTGGGGCAAGATGCGGACCCTTGTGATTCTTGGATTGGTGGCCTTGGCAGCACTGCTTTTGCTGCGATGGGTGCCACGCACGGACGATTGGGTCCCTTTGGAGCAACGTAGCGATCCGATCGCGAGGGAAACAGAACCCCTGCGTTCTACCTCCGAAGCGACCGGGCGCGAAGAAGCGAACTCCCCCCAGGAACGCCCAGAAGTCGTCGAGGCCTCGCAGTGGCGCTTGCAAGGCAACGTCGTCGATCAAGCTACCGGAGCTGCACTGCTTGCGCGCGTGGAACTGAATGGTGTTTGGATCACGGATTCCCAACAACTTCGACAAGGTTGGGTCCTTTCCGCCGACCGGAAGCCCCAGTGGCTGTTGGTCCAAGCACCCAATTACCAAGAGCGCCGCATGGAGCTTGCCGGCGCCTTCGAAAGTTCGTCCACGCTGGATTTGGGGACGATGGAACTAGAAGCGAAAAGTCGATCGACCCTCCGAGTCGTCAATGCGGAAGGCATCGGCCTGGAGGGCATTTCGGTGCGCTATACGTTGGAAGCGGCCTGGCCACGTTTGGGTCCGCCATGGGACGGGGGGAGTTGGCATTCCCCTGAAGAACGCAGCGACGCTCCGACCCAGCAGGCTCAAACGGGAATGGATGGGGTTGTGACTTTTGCGACGGGCTTGCCGGTTCACGCGACGTTGCTCGGTCCAGCCCAAGAGCCCCTGCAGCGCTTCCACCTGCGGCCGGGCGAGTTTCGCGAAGTGGTATATTCTTCCGCCGCGGCTGTCGTCCGCTTCGTCGACGCGCAGACGCTGGCGCCCCAGGTGGGACTCGAAGTCCAAGTTTGGCAGCCTGAGACAACCGATGCGCAGCGCACTCTTCAGACGACCGATGAAGTGGGAGAAATTCGGCTGGCAGAAAGCGAAGGACCGGTTTGGTTGCGGGCCTTGCGCAATGCGCACCTCGAGTCCTGGACGCTAGCGAGTCTTCCAGCGAGCCAAACGGACCCAACAGGCGCCCAGGTGGCCCTGGACCGTGTAGACGCCGGCGAGCAGATTCGAGTCGATGTTTCGCATCCCCCGGGGGGGTTGCGGTTGTTGGATGCGGTGACCGGCGAACCGATTCACGACAAGCTCTATGAGTTCGCGTGCATGCCATTTCTGGAAACGGACGATCCAGGGGAAGACAAACCGTGGTTGCGCACTCCCTTGGACATCCACCCCGATCCCCCCCAAGCTGCGGACATGCAATCCAGGATTTGGCAGGGGCGCCTATCCCTTCCTTTCGAAGGGCGTTTCGATAGGCAACGGCAGCGATGCGCCGCGAAGGATGCGCACCAATTCATCCTGTGGGTCCAAGGCTATGAGCCCAACGCGACCATCGATTGGGCAGCGGTTCGCAGCCAAAGCCTGACGACCGTTTCCCTACAGCCGGTGACCCAATGTTCGCTGGCCGTGCAGTTCTCGGACGGCTCTCCCTACCAAGGCCCCGTTGAAGTTTCGGAGCCAGCCACGCGCCGCATTCTGTTTGCGACTCGAGGCCTCCGTGCGGAGCAGCCCATCATCGGCCCGCTCGACCGCAGCCGGGGCGATCTTACGGTGGAGGCCAGCGGAACGCTGGTGGTCGTACCGGAAACCGATCTGCAGCCCGATCAAGTCACGGTCGTCACGCTCCCCCTCCACACGGCGAGCATCGTGATTGAGGGCATTCCCCGGGGTTATCCCCACCGCTTGGTCGCCGTCACCGATTGGAGCCCGCACATTCCTTCCTTTTCCCGCAGTGGGGAGGTCAAAGGCGAAGTCGAGAACCATCACATCCTCTCGTTGCTGCCAGGCAACTACTTCGTCGGACCGCTATCCCTCGCGAAAGCTCGAGCGCCAGGCCCGTTTCGTCCGACACCAGACGAGCCCGACAACTTGGCCCGCCCCGCTTTGGTCACCCTGGCACCCGGGGAGGTAGCTCATATCCCTTGGGATCCAGCCTGGTCGATCGGAAACGGCGCCGAAGGCATGGTGCAGGTGCACGGCGCCGCCGCGAGCCCCTTCCTCGTTCCCGTGTACACCAAACAAATGAATGAAGATGGCCAGTTCGTTTTTCTTAGTCGTGGTCGCACGCAACGCATCCCGATGGATCGCAACGGCTGGTACCGACTCGATCCTGCCGAGCCACCACCCACCTTGTTGTTGATTTGTGTCCCGCAGACCCTGCCTGGCAACTACGGGGGATGGCACAGCGGACGATCCCTCATCCTCGACTCCCTCCTGCCGGGCGAGAGCTCAGAAGTGACCCTGGGGGATCTCACCATCCGCTGGCAAGGCGGGCCCCGTCCCGGTCATTCTTTCGTCTTACAACGCGCGCCCATGCGCTACCCCGTGGTCGGTCCAGCGGCGGGGATGCAGGTGCGTTGGCCCAGCAACGTGGAGGGAGATGAACTCGTGGTGCGAGGCATTCCGGTCAGCGTGCATTCCATCGTGTTTCGCAAGTTCACGCGCGATCCGGACACCAACGAACCTCTGCGGTACGAGCGCACCGTACCCGTGCGTTGGACGGGGCAAACAGCGGAACAAACTTGGTCCCATGAGTGGCTGGAACAATTCCCCTTTGTGCTGTTGGAGGACTGACCGCCGAAGGTGGCGCGCCCACCGTGAACGGCGCATTTTGGGACGAAGCCACGAGCGTGAATCACTTCACGCGGGTTGTCGCCGACTCGCTAGAAACCCCGCACAAAGCCCTGATCGGGTATCGTCGCCGGCCCCTTGGGAGGGTACATTCCCCCGCCATGAGCCTGCTGATCCTGAAGGACCTGAAGAAGCACTACGGAGGGCAAGAGGTCCTGCGGGGGGCTTCGCTCACGATTGAGCCGGGCACGAAAGTGGGCATCGTGGGGCGCAACGGGGGCGGCAAGACGACCCTGTTCCGCATGATCACCGGCGAGGAGACCCCCGATTGGGGTCAAGTGGTGCTGCGCAAAGGCACTCGCCTGGGATTCGTGCCCCAGCACCCCGATTTTGCAGGCCTGACCGTGCGCCAGTACGTCGAAGGGGGTTTGGAAGAGGCACGGCGGGTCGCCAAAGAACTCGAACAAGTCGGCGAAGCCATGGGCGACGCCAATCCCGAGGAGTTGGAACGGCTCATGAAGGAGCACGACCGGCTGACGGCCCGGGTGGAAGAGCTAGGCGGCTGGGAAACCGAACGCATATCGGAGACGGTGTTGTCGGGCATCGGGCTCGCAGAAGAGCTTTGGGACCGGCAAGCGGACACCCTGTCGGGCGGGGAGGTCCGGCGGCTGGTCGCGAGGCCGACCGCCCGGCAGCTGAGGCCGTCGATGCGCACGCGCTTCCACGATCCGGTCACCCATCTCG
>JAUHXY010000132.1 GCA_030426785.1 bacterium | reverse complement strand
GAAACGGTGCGGTAAGAGCGCACCGCGCCCCTGGTGACAGGGGTGGCAAGGTAAACCCCACTCGGAGAAAGACCAAATAGGGAAGGTGCATGGCGAGCGACCCGCGCCCCAGCCTTCCGGGTAGGTCGTTGGAGATTGCGGGCGACCGCAGTCCTAGAGAAATGGCCGTCGCTCCCCCACGGGAGTACAGAATCCGGCTTACAAGGCAACTCACGTCCACTTCCCCCGCCGAAGCACGGGAATCACGAAAGCGCCAGAACCACCTGCGACCCAGACGCAACGATCCGGTGCGATTCGAAACACGAGGGCACCAACCGCCTACGATCGTCCCAACAAACTCCCGGCGCGAGTGTTTCTTGGTGGGACAAGGCTCGGGCAACGCGAGGGACACGAGGTGAGACATCCGGGTTTTAGACCGCGCGCGCTAGAGAGCGCCCAAACTCCTCGCGTTTCGCACCCTTTCCCTACCTTGACAGATTTTCAACCCCTACTTATTCTTCGATTGGAACGTGCGGGAACTCGGGATTGGATTCGTGGAATCAACCGTGCGTTTTGAACCGCACAACAACCCTCTGCTGGCCCCGTACCAGCCACTGCCGGTCGGCGCCCATCCGGGACGCTGACGCCACTTTCCCAGTACGCTCCGCGAAGAGTGCTTCGCGCCGCCCTCTCTCTTGCCGAGGGCTCTTCTCTCCCACGCCTTCGAGTTCGTCGCTCGTCAAAGCGCGTTGGAACCGCATCCCTTCCCACTCGCTTCCCCCTGCCAGCCGATTCGCGCGCAACAGCCTAAGTGCCATCACTTGGCAGCCCGTGAAGCGAGGCCCGCTCCCGGCAACCCCCCTTCTCTCCATGGAGTTCGTCTTCGTCGTCCCCAGGGAAACTCTGTTTCCCGAGTGCTATCCGCACGGATTCGTGCCGTTTGCACCCGAGACCGACGAACGCAACACCCCCGGTGGCCGCGACGGAGACTCTTGGCAAGCGCGCATCGAAGCCAGCATTGCGGAGCATGGCTTCTACGTGGAGCGCGACCGGGCCGAGCGTAGCCCCCAGTGGAAACAGATCATCCCCTACACCCTGGTGGTGCGCGATGGCCAAGTGCTGTGCTTGGCGCGCACCAAAAAGGGAGGGGAAACGCGCCTGCACGACAAACTCTCGATCGGAGTGGGCGGGCACATCAATCCCATCGACGTCGGTGTGGGCGAGGACTCGCCCACCACGGGCGGCGATTCTCAGCGCAATCCAATCCGTGCCGCATCGCACCGCGAAGTGCTCGACGAGGAGCTCCACGTCCAAGGTCGCTATCACTGGCAGACCCTGGGCTTGCTCAACGACGACAGCAACGCCGTCGGAGCCGTGCATCTGGGTTGGGTCCAATCCTTAGTCGTGGAAGGCGACGTGCAAGTGCGCGAAGTCGACCAACTGCAAGGAAACTTCCGCACCGTGGACGAACTGCGCGAGCAGCTCGCGGCCGGTGCGAACTTCGAGACCTGGTCGAGTCTGCTGATACCGCACCTAGACCGCCTGCTCTCGCGATCCCACAGCAACGCTTCCTCCCACGGGTCCGCACCCACGGAGGAAAATCGTCATCCGCAATCTGCCAGCAGCCGTTCTTGACCCAGCTAGACTGGCGAGGGTCCGCTGCGGTGGGGTCTCCTGGAAAGGTTTCGGGAATGGTTATTGGTGATCCCCAATCCACCCTGCGCGAACGCCTGCGGCGATCGACGCCCCCCCTCGCGAGCTCCGTCGGGTGCTCGCACCATCCGCACCGGGTCCCCGGACCCCCCTCTCCGTCATGTCCACCACAAGCCAATCCAAAATCGTGTCCCCCGAAAAAGTATACGACGCCCTCAACGCCGCCAAGACGGCCGACCGAGTCGAGATCACCCTCAAAAACGGTAAACAGGTCCGAGGCTCTCTCGTGTTCAACCCGTTGAAAGGCAGCGTGCGCATCATTGACATCGACAAGGAACTCAGCGAGGACTACGGCATCGGGGAGATCGCCGAACTGAAGTTCCTATAGCCCTGCGGACGGGCTCCCGGCACGGCTTGCTGGGACCGGCGACGAGTCGTCGACGCTGGTTCGCCCCCGTCACGCATCTGCCCACGAGTTGGGCACCCCGGGGAGCGCGAGGGCGCTCCCCGAGTCGTTAAGCCTCGCCTTCGCCATCGCGTGCGGGAAACGTGGGCGGGAGCCGCGCCGCGCCTTGCGATTCCATAGAATGCGGCCCCACCACCGCACCCCATGAAACCGCTCTCCCCCACTCGATCTATCGGAACGTGGCTCGCCTGTGGCAGCCTGCTCGCCTTGGCTTGGTCGTGTTCCCGCTCGCAGCCTGCGCAAGCCTCTGAAACCGCTCCCCCGGCGGTTCCGGCCACGCTCGCCGTGCGCGCCGAAACGGGTTTTGTCGGTATCGTCGGCACCCAAGACGGGCAGGGTCCTTGGACCCTTCCCCTGCAGACCCGTTCGGAGCGCCGCGTCTGCGCGGCCGCGTGGATGGACGAAGTCGAGTGGCTCACCACGGGCCTGCCCGCGTCCGCCGAACTTCGAGTGCAAGCGGTCGCGCATCCGGTCGACACGGAAGTCGTGCAGGATGAACGCGGCTTGTGGCAATTGGGCGAGCCTTTGCCTTGGGGCCACGACCTCGGAATCGACCCGCTGCCCTGGATGCGGCGCGATGGAGAAGGCCAGAGCGTGGAAACGCTGACGCTGCCAGCGGTTCTCGAGGGTCAGGCCTGGGTGTTGTTCCCCCTGGAATCGGAGTGGGGCGCGCCGCAGCAGCTGGAAATCCAGACCGACAAAGGCACGATGCAGCGGCCCGCCGGCGGCGATTCCGTCTGGCTGGTCGAGCCCCAAGAACCCTTCACGATCGAGTTGGGCGCTTTGGAGCTCGACGCGCTGGTGCTGTGCGAAGTGGAACGCATTCCCGACCAGAAAGTACAAACCTGGGAGGTGGAAGCCGTCGCCGCTGACGAAGCGCGCCTGCCGAGCGCCTTTGCTTGGCAGCCGTTCCGGGGACACGGACCGCTGCGGCCGACCTTCGGCGACCGCGGCGACTCCCAGGAATCCGCAGCGTGGCACGGCCAAGCGCAGCTCTGGCGCGTGCGCCTCGCCACCCTGCCCGACGATCACACCTGGACCTTGCAGGTCTCCTCCTCACAGCCCTGGGAACCGACGGCGGCCGGACAGCCGATCGAAGCGGCAGCCAGCCCAGCCCCTTGGATGCTCGACGTGACGAACGCAGCAGGCCTGCGCTTCTTGCACCAAGAGGGCCCGGACTTGCAGATGGACATTCGCCCGACCATGGGGCCGGGTGCTGCGATCGGAGACTTTGACGGCGACGGTTGGCCCGATGTGTACCTCGTGCAAGGCGGCGGGCGCGAAGGTTGGCCCGCACAACCGAACCGCTTGTTCCGCAATCGACGGGACGGCCGCTTCGAGGACGTGACCGCGAGCGCGGGCGTCGGAGACACCGGCGCAGGAATGGGCGCGCTCTTCTTCGACGTGGACGGGGATCGCGATCTGGACCTCTACGTGGCGAACTACGGCGCCGACACCCTGTACCAAAACCAAGGGGACGGGACCTTCCGCGACGTGAGTGTGTCCGCGGGCCTGCGCGACGATGCCGAGCTGGCCAGCCGTTGGAGCGCTTCGGTGTGCGCGGGGGACTACGACGGGGACGGGGATTTGGACCTGTACGTGACCAGCTACCTGGACTACGACCTGGAGAAAATGCCCCCCGCGGACGAGTTGGAGCGCTTCCAGCGCGAAGACCCCGTCGAGATGCTGCCCTTCGCTTTCCCAGGCCAAGCCAACGTGCTGTGGCGCAACGACTCGCAGGACGGGGAGGTGCGTTTCACCGACGTGGCGCCGGCCCTCGAAGTGCACAACCCCACCGGCCTGTCCATGCAGGCATTGTGGTGGGACTTTGATCAAGACCTCGACCTCGACCTGTACGTCGCCAACGACGTCTCCCCCAACGTGTTGTACTTGAATCGCGGGGACGGGACCTTCGAAGACGTAACCTTCGTGGCCGGACTCGACGATCCGCGCGGCGGCATGGGGCTCGACTTGGGCGACGTGGACCAGGACGGCGATGAAGACTTGTTTCTGAGCAACTGGCAGCTCGAATCCAACGCGCTGTACCTGAACCAACACTCGCGCCATTCCGCCAACCGGTCGCGACGCGCCAACTTCCGCGATGCGACCGTGGCCGCCGGGCTGGGACCGTCGGGAGTGGGCGTGACCTCTTGGGGCGTGACCTTCTTCGATTGTGAGCTGGATGGGGACTTGGATCTCCTAGTCGTCAACGGCTACACCAGCCCGGATTACGCGCAAACGGGCATCTGCGTCGGACAACCCAACCAATTGTTCCTCGGCCAAGGCCGCGGACGATTTGTGGAGGCGTCCTACGCCTCGGTGGGTCCCGCTTTGCGGTCCGAACGGGCCTCACGCTGCGCTCTGCCTTGGGATTTCGATCGGGATGGAGACCTAGACCTGTTGATCACCGCCAACAACGGCTGGTTGCAACTCTTGCGCAACGATGCGCCGCGCGGCCAAGGACACTCCCTTTCTTTGCGCCTGCGCAACCTGCAGGGCAATGCGCACGGCATCGGATCCCGCGTAACGGTGCGAGCCGGTGAGCGCACTTGGACCCAGGCTTTGCGCGCCGGCATCGGCTACTTGGGCGGCAACGCTCCCGAGTTGCTGTTCGGTCTCGGCCCCGCCGAAGCACCGGTCGAGGTCGAAGTGGTGTGGCCCGATGGACACACGACCCAAAGCAAGCTGCCCAGCTTGGACACGACCTACGAACTGATCAGCGACGGCAGCCTGCAGCTCGTTCCGCGCTAGGCCGGGACCGGGAGCCTAACCTTCCGGGTAAGGCTCCATGTCGTCTTCCAAATCCACATGGACCGCATCGGCGATGCGGTTGATGTAGTTGAAGTAGGCGATCACTTGGATCGCATCGTGCAGGGACTCGTCGTCGAGGCCGTGGGCGCGCAATGCGTCCAAATCCGCCTCCGTCACCCGCGCGGGATCGCGGGTGAGCCGTACGGCGTACTCGCACAAGGCGCGATCCACCGCCGACAGCTCCTGATTTTGCCAACCGCTCCGCCAGGTCTTCCACCAAGCACCGTCGGCTTCCCCAGGGTTCTCGTTTTCCACCTCCAACTGGAGGTCGCGCAAGTGCGAGAGGATTCAGTAGTGGCAGTCATTCGTCTGACTGACCACTACCGCCAGCATTTCCCGCTGGCGACGCGTGAGCCCCCGGGGCGCAAACATGATGCGCTGGTAGAGGCCCATGGAGGCATCGAGCACCGCGGGCGCGAGGCTCATGGCGCGAACGATGCCGTGCACGTGCCCGGCCCGCTCCCGCGCCGCCTGAAACGACTTGGCGAGCCGACCGCGGGCTTCTTCATCGGAGACGGTGCGGATCCACGCCATGGTTCACCCGCCCACTGCCTATTGCACGGCCTGAGAAACCGCTTGGGTCTCCGCTTTCGGAGCGGCCTGAATCGCCCTTTCGATCTGACGTTTCTGGCGCGGGTCCAAGCAGGTGCGGTAGTGGCGGACCAGCGCGGCTCGCACCTCCGGCGTGACGCGGGTGCAAAGACTCTGGACCGTAGCCGCGACCACCCCCAAGGAGGGCGAGCCCAACTGCTCGATCAACGCGTTGCGGACGCGCTCTTCGTCGGTGTGTTGGCCTAGGGCCTTGAGGGCCTCCACGCGCAATCGGCTGATCCCGGCGGACTCCCCCACCAAAGAGAGCAACCAAGGCACGCGTTGTTCGGCGGGCACCCCGGCCGAAGCGGCGATCAAGGTCGGCGCGAACGGGCCGTGCGCTTCGGGGATTTGGACCGCGTCTTGGATGGCTTGCCAGCCAGCCGCGGGGTCCGCCCGCTGCCAGAGGGTCAACGCCGCCCCCATGGTGTCCCAGGAGTAGCCCACCTCGTAGGTGGACTTGGCAAAGCCAGCGGTGATCTCGACGGGAGCCAACTGGCTCAAGGCCCGCAAAGCCGCCACGCGCACTTCGGTGTGGGGCGAACTGCGGGCTAGGTGCCGCAGAGCTTCGCGCGAGGCTTCGCCGGACAAACCGAGCAACGCGTGGATCGCGCGCACCTGCACGACCGGGTCGGGGTCGGTTTGCGCGAGGCGTCGGACCACCTGCAAGCGCGAGCTGCGCAATCCTTCCGCCAGGCCTTCGTTGCTCTCGAGGAAGTAGTCGAGGGCTTCGAGACGGGCCGTGATATCGAGCGGCAAGCGCTCCTCCTCGGCTCCGTCAAGACCCGCTTGGGCCAGAGCGTGCCACTCCCGCTCGCCGCGCTTTTGCGTCAGTTGGGCGGGAAAGACCCCTTCGGGATCCAGCCGCACCCAAATCGGCAACTGCGGACACGGGATCTCGAGGATCGAGCGGCGCTCGGAGAAGCGCAGTTGGTGGATCTGACTGCCTTGATCGGTACGCACCTCGGCGTGGATGGTGCCTTGGTACTTGTTCGGCAGACCGCTGTCGCGGTTGTGGGTTTGATTCAAACTCAACAACACTCGTCCGCGTTCCTGGTCGTAACTCCAAGAGCTCTCAAACTCAGGATGCCCCGCTTGTTCGGCCCATAGCGTGAAGAAGCGTGCCAGCGGCTTGCCGGAAACCTGTTCCATGGCGGCGCGCAGGTCTTCGGTGGTGACCGAACGGCCGTGGTGCGATCCAACGTACTCCTTGATGCCGCGATCGAAGACCGCCGGACCCAAGTACGAACGCAGGTAGGCCAAAAACAGCGCGCCCCCCTGGTAAGCGTGTCCCGAGAAGAACAAATCGAACGGGTCGATGCACGATCCGTACACCAGGGGACGACGGTTGTCACCCTGGTCTTTCTTGAGGAAGCTGAGGCGCATGTCCCGCCAACGGGCGAGGTGGCCTTCCTCCCCTTCCAGATCGCGCAAGAACTCCGCTGCCGCGTAGGTCGCAAAACCCTCGTTCAGCCAAATTTCGGTCCAGTCCTCGCAGGTCAGCAAATCTCCGAACCACTGATGCGCCGCTTCGTGAGCGATCAAACCGTAGGGGTTCGAGTCGCGCATGCCTTTGACCCCACCCAAAGAACGATCGGTCAAGGTGGTCGCGGACACGTTTTCCATGCCGCCGAAAGGGAAGTCCTGCACCCAACTCGTGCCGTATTTCGCGTAGGGGTAGGGATATCCCGTGAAACGCTCGAAGAAGTCCAGCGCCTGACCGGTTACGTGCGCCAACCCGGAACCGAAGTCCTTCCAGCGCTCGGGGAGCAGCAATTGCAGCGGCACGTGACCCGCCACCGTCTCCTGACGATCGAAGCGCCCGGCTACCAAGGTCTTCAGGTACACCGGGTGCGGCGTCACCATGCGCCAACGTTCGATGCGCACGTTGCCTTCGACGCGCGACTCGACGCGTTCGCCGGCGGCCAGCGACACCCAAGCTTGCGGCATGCGCACGGACAGCTCGCTCGTAGCACGATCGTCGGGACGATCTTGGCACGGCAACCAGTAGCGCGTCCCCTCGCATTGGCCTTGGGTGAAGACTTCCGGGGAGGGATCGCCTGGCACGAAGTAGAGCCCCTTGCGCGGCTTGCCGCGGTATTCGATCACGATCGTGGCGTAGTCGCCGAACGGCACCCCTTCGGCCAGATCGATGTACAGGTCATCCCCTTCTTGCTGGAAGGGCAGCTTGGTTTGCGCGCGATCGGTGACGGCGAGCACTTCGAGCTCTGCGCAGTCCAAGCGCATGCGCTCGAGCGGCCGCCGGGTTTGGGCGACGAACTCGAGTTCCAAAACGCCGTGGATCTCGCGGGTCGGCACCAACAGGTCGAGCTCCAAGGCGTAGTGCTCCACGTCGAACTCCATGGGCGGCACGACCCAAGGCTTGGGGGTCGGCCACTCCGGATCTCCGGGTTGGGGCTCCGCCACCACCGGCCCGGCCGGTTGGGTTTGCGTGCCTGGACCGGAGGCGCAGGCGAACACCGGTAAGAGGAGCAAAAGCCCGAGGCATCGGGCGGCGCGCACTTTCGACATAGGGAAGACGATCAGGGGGTGCGGCGAAAAAGGGAATGCGGTTCCGCCACCTGGGGGGGGTGGAACGCGAGCCTAATGGGGCTCACGGTCCTGGGGAGGGGTCTGGGAGGGCCCTTCCGTCCCCTCGGGCGAGCGCGGGGAACGGTCTGGGATCTTACCCCATGGGGAGGTCGAACACCGGACTCCGGCGGCCACTTTAAGAGCCACTTCCCGCGGGGTGCCCGACCACGCCACCCAGCGCACCTGCGACTCGCCGGGGCGCTCGATCGCGCGACCGATCGAGCTTTCTTCGACCTCCACTTGGGATAGCGCATCGCAGAACTCCTGTGCGTCTCGGGGCGTATCCCAAAACAGATCCCAAACCAGCACCCGCGCTTCTTCGCGCTGCCACAAACCGATGCGGTCCCCCGCCCAACCGCGCGCGGCGTCGTGGGTGTAGCGCAGGCCGAGCAAGGCCAAGGGTCCCAGTTTGCGGGTTTGGGATTGGGTGCAAAGGGCCACCAAGAGTTCGCCCAAGGTGTCCGCGTAGACCTGCTGCCAACCCGCGGGGAGGTCGGCGCTGCGCTGCTCCACGCGCAGGGGTTCTTCGCGCTGGTCCGCTTGCCAGTACTTGGAGGGATGCAACACCTGCTCCATGGAGCGGGGCAGATCGCGGTAGGCTTTCTCCAAGTCTTCGACGCGCGCCAACCCCAACGCGCCGCCACCCGAACCCGCCGCCAGGAAAGCCTGCCCACGGCCGTACAACCCGAACAGGGGTTGCCACAGATAGCGCGGGGCAGCTTCGAGCACTTTCCAATCGATTTGCTGCTGGTACTCCTGCAGAGCCTTCGGATCCAGGGTTGGAACGTGCTCGCTGACCCACCGGGTCATCACGACTTGCGCACAACCCTCGATGACCGCGTGGTGCGCCAGCAACGCATCCGTGCGATCGGTCAACCGTCGGTCGGTCGCGAGCAAGTCGTAGTGTTGGTCGTCCAACGCGTGCGCCAACTCGTGGGCCATCAAGATGCGGATCAGGTCGGGGTGCAGCCCTTCCATCACGAAAAACGTCTTGCGCACGGGGTCGTAAAAGCCGCCGACCTGCGAAGCCAACACCTCGCGTTGGACTTTCCGAAGGTCCATACCGACGGGGATCCAACCGAGCATTTGCGCCACCCACGGCTCTGCCGCGCGCCGCTCAGGCGAATCCATGGCTTGTTCCATCGCCTCCACGTAACGCAGAAACGCGGCGCGATCGGCGTAACGGGCCGCGACCTGCGAGCGGAACGCAAGCCCACGCAGTGACTCGATTTGCCCCATGATCTCGGTCGCCAATCGGGTGAGCTCTGCGTCTTCCCGGCCCCAAGGCTCCTCGGCCGTGGGAACCGCCACCTCTTGCTCGTTGGCCGGCCCGATGGACGTTTCCGCGCAGATCCCCCCGATCAACGCGGGGAGGAGGTAAGCAAGTCGCAAAAGGCAAAACATGGGCAAAGGCTGGTTCTTTCGGGTTTTGGGAAACAGAGCGTCGTTCGATCCGGCGACCGGCGTCGTCGAATGGGTCGGAAGGGTCCAGGAAGCGCCCGGCGTTTGCATCCTCCTGGGGAGCGGGGCAAAATGCTTGACCCTAGCCAAACAGCGTTCCGCCCCCCCACTATGCCGAATTCTCTCCTCCTGCGCTTGCTCGCGGTCCTCGCATTGGCCGTGGGCCTTCCCCTCACTAGTTTCGCACAGACCGGGGATGACGGTGGCGCGCAGCCGGAGACCGTCGCCAGTGACCTAGCCCCTCAGGCCAGCGACAAGGAGCCGCATCCGGTCGCCCAAGTGAAGGCTTGGTTGAAAGAGACCGACATCGCTCCTTTCGACAAGGTGGTCATCGAAGAGGTCACCTACGCCGCAGCCACCAAGCCGAAGAAGGACTGGGAAGCCAAGCTGGACGATGCGGTAGGTGTGCTGAACAGTTGGATCGCGACCGTGCTCTTTTATGACGTGGGCGGCACGGGAACGGAAGCGGAGTTTGCGAGTGACGGTCTAGCGGGCCCGGCCGACCTGGCCGCCTTGATCCAAGCAGCCGCGCAAGCCACCGAAGCCGAAGGCATCGACCCGGGCACCGCCAGCCTGACGATCAAGGTGGATCGCGTGACCGGTCCGACCGGATCTTCATGGAGCGTGGGCAGCCCCGGGATTCCCTTGGCCGTTTTGTGGCTGATCCTGGGCGCGATCTTCTTCACGATTCGCATGGGCTTCATCCAATTGCGAGCCCTCAAGCACGCGGTCAACGTCACGCGCGGCAAGTACGACAACCCCGATGACCAGGGCGAAGTCAGCCACTTCCAAGCCTTGACGGCCGCCCTGTCCGCCACGGTCGGTCTCGGCAACATCGCCGGGGTGGCCATCGCGATTTCGGTCGGTGGCCCCGGCGCGACCTTCTGGATGATCCTGGCCGGTTTCCTCGGTATGGCCTCGAAGTTCACCGAATGTACGCTCGGCCAAATGTACCGCCGCCAACGACCCGACGGGCACGTCATGGGCGGCGCGATGTACTACCTGTCCAACGGGTTGAAGGAAATGGGGCTCGGCGGGCTCGGCAAGTTCCTGGCCGTCATGTTCGCGGTCATGTGCATCGGAGGATCCCTGGGCGGCGGGAATAGCTTCCAGGTGAACCAATCCCTGAACGCCTTGGTCGCCACGTTCCCCGACCTGGGGAACTATCGCTGGGTCTACGGCTTGATCATGACCACCATGGTCGCCGCGGTCATCATGGGCGGCCTGCGCCGGATCGCGCACACCGCGGAAACGATCGTACCCACCATGTGCGGGATCTACGTGATCGCCGCGCTGTTCGTCATCCTCTCCAACGCGTCGATGGTGCCCGAAGCCTTCGGCAAGATCATCGAAGGGGCCTTCACGCCCGCGGCCGGTTTCGGCGGTTTCTTGGGAGTGTTGGTTCAAGGCTTCAAGCGTGCTGCGTTCTCGAACGAAGCCGGTATTGGTTCCGCGGCCATCGCCCACTCCGCCGCCAAGACGGACTAT
>JAUHXY010000351.1 GCA_030426785.1 bacterium | reverse complement strand
GGGCGACCGGGAGCGGGACCTCAACGTGATCCAGTCGGAAGCCTACCTGCGCATCCAAGAGATCCGCGGGGCGGCCGACGCGCGTGCCACCGAAATCTACGCCCAGGCCTACGATCAAACCCCGGAAGCCCGCGAGCTGTACGACTTCCTCAAGTCCATGGAGACCTACCGCAAAGTGATCGACGCCGACAGCACCATCCTGTTCTCCACCGACAGCGAGCTGTTCCGCTTCCTCAACAGCGCCGACGGCGGCAGCCAATAAGCGCTCGAGAGAGCACGGGAGAGACGGGAGAGGGGGTGGGCCGAGCTTCGGCTGGCCCCCTCATCCGATTTGGCTGGCCGTGGTTTTGTTGGGACAGGCCGTACGCTGTTCCACGATCGCGATGCTCCAATTGGCCAAGGCGAGTCCACCCAACAGGGTGAGCGGCGTCAGGGAGGCAGCGGACCGGGTCAGCCAGGCGCATGCACCTACCGAGGCGAGGGTGACCAAGCCGCGAAACACCGCCACCCGCCGCTGACTGCGCCACATTGCAAGCGCAACCGCACCGTGATACAGGGCCATGGCGAACCCGGTCGTGACCCAAACGGCAGGGGCAACGCCCTCGTCCGCGGCCCCCAGCATGCGGTCGAACACCACCGCGAAGGCGATGACCCCGAGCAGCAATGGAAAGTGCGCCACGGTGTAAGCGTCCCGGGCCACCTGGGTGGTGGATGAGGTGCGCAGGTGGGTCAGGCCCTCCTCGATGTGTGCTTTGGCGCGCCCGAAGTAGGTCCACCACAACCCGCAGGTGGACGCCACCGCAAGCACCGCGATCGCCAAGCGGTTCCCGTTCCAGGCTCCCGCCTCCAAGCCGTGAGCCGCGACGATGATGCCTTCCCCGAGCGCGATGATCACAAACAAGCCGTGACGCTCCGCGAAGTGCTCGGGGTCGAGGTTCCAGCCTTCGTCCGATCCCACGAGCAGGGCCGCGAACAGGTCCAAGCCGATGGCAGCACCCCAAAAGACGTATTGCCAAACGCCTCCGAGCCATGCGCCCGCGAGTACGGCGGCGAGCCCCAACAGGGACAAGGCGGTGAAGCGCAGCACCGCCTGTCGGTAGCGCACGTCGTGAAAGGTGACCCACACGTACAAACCGAGGCCGATCGCACGGACCCCCACGTAGGCCACGCCGAACAGCAGCGCATGGTCCCCGAACGCGGTCGGCAAACTGACCGCCATAAAAAACGTCACGGCCGTGGCGAGCAGCACCAAGGCTTCCACCCACGGGTGGGTGGTATCGGCCGGATTCAACGCCCAGGTAAACTGCGTCCAAGCCCACCACACGAGCCAAAAGACGAGCAGCGCTTGGCCAGCGTGACCCCAATCCAACCCGTGGTGCAAAAGGTGCACGACCTGGGTCACCGAGAAAACGAAAACGAGATCAAAGAACAGCTCGATGAAGGTGACGCCTTGGCCTTCGGGCGCCAGGGGGCAGCGGGACAGGGTTTGCATAACCCAGGGGTAACCGCGTGGGGCAGCGGGTGCAAGGGGAGGCGTCCGGCCCGGCTTTTGAGCTCCCCGGGTTGCTCTCGGCCCTGCGGTGTGGTGCGCTGGTCGTCATGACGATTCCCCGCCCGCCTCGATCGGATCGGTTCTTCCAAAACTACCTGGACCTCGCCCCGGAGGGGGACGTGCTGGACCTCCTGGAGCACCAAGGGGCTGCTTTGGCCTCGCAGGTTTCGGCATGGAGTGATGGGGAACTCTCCACGCGCTACGCGCCCGGCAAGTGGACCGCCAAGGAGGTCTTGGGGCACCTCGCCGATGGAGAACGCATCTTCGCCTATCGGTTGCTCTGGCTCGCTCGGGGCGGCGGGGACAACCTGCCCAGCTTCGAGGAGGACGACTTCGTCGCAACGGCGCAATTCGACCGTCTCAGCCCCGCCGAACTGGCGAACGAACTCGCGACGGTGCGGCGTTCCACCTTGAGCCTGCTGCGAACGTTGCCCCAACTGGACTGGCAAGCCACCGCCTCCGTTGGAGGCAATCCCATGACCCTGAGCACCATCCCCTGGCTGATGGTGGGGCACGAGCGCCACCACCTCCAGGTTCTGGCTCAGCGCTACGGCCTGGCACTGCCTCCCGACCTACCCTAGCCCGGCCTCCTCAGACCCCGCACAAAGCCCTTGAGGCGCCCTTGACTTGCTTTCCCCCTGGGCTATGCTTCCGGCTCAATCCCCGATAGCTCAGTTGGTAGAGCGC
>JAUHXY010000131.1 GCA_030426785.1 bacterium | reverse complement strand
AGGAAAAGGCTTTGACCCGGCGGATACTTCGAGTTGTAGGTGGGGACGTGGAATTGGTGCACCGCCTCCATCAAGTCCCAATACTCGTGGGTCGGGTTGGCGAGACGTCCTTCCGCGAAAGTGTCGGCGGTGAGCAGGTAGCCCCACTCATCCTCGATGATCGGCTCGGGGATGCCTTGCCACAGGGTCGGCAGCGCCGAGATGACGAACGCGAGCAGGGCCGGCACCCAAATGGTCAGGCCTTTGCGCGCGGTGATGGTTTGGAGAAGGGAAGCGATCACACCGAGTGGGGGTCCTAGCCGGGGCAGGTCGGGGAGGCGGGGCGCCGTTCAAGGCCGACGGCCGGGACGAGGTTAAGGGGCACGCTCGCGGCTCCGAAAGGTGTTGCAGGCCTTTTTCGCGCGGCGGAGAGAGATCGCGATCCCCGGATCCGGGATCTCGCACGGCTCCCGCCCGATCGAGACGAGGATCCTGGAGCCCAACCCGCAATCCTATACGCGCGGTCCCGAGCCGCTGGCCGAAACGATCCCCCCAGGCATGGAGCCCAAACACCTATCGCGAGACTCGCTGCGGCGTCGCCTCTACCACGTCATCTTCGAAGCGGACACCTTCTGGGGCAAGACGTTTGACGTGGCCTTGATCGTAGCGATCTTGATCAGCGTCGCCGCGGTCATGCTGGACAGCGTCGAGCCATACCGCGTCAGGCATGGACAAGCCTTGTGGACGATCGAGTGGGTCCTGACGATCTTCTTTACGATCGAGTACCTGCTGCGCTTGACCTGCGTGAGCGAGCCGCGCAAGTACGCCCTCAGTTTCTTCGGCCTGATCGACCTGCTTGCGATTTTGCCAACCTTCATCGCCCTGTTTATACCGGGCGCCCAATACCTGCTCGTGGTGCGGGTCTTGCGCATCCTGCGTGTCTTCCGGGTGCTCAAGTTGGCGCAGTACGTGCAGGAATCGAACGTCTTGACGCGCGCGCTGTGGGCGAGCCGCCGCAAGATCATCGTTTTTCTGTTCGCGGTGTTCACGATCGTCGTCGTGATCGGCTCGATCATGTACTTGATCGAAGGGCAGAGCAACCAGACCTTCTCGAGCATCCCCCAAGCTGTGTATTGGGCCGTGGTGACGCTGACGACCGTCGGCTACGGGGACATCACGCCTCAAACGGAGGTGGGCAAAACGGTGGCGACCTTCGTGATGATCATGGGCTATGGCATCATCGCCGTGCCTACGGGCATCGTGACCGGCGAGATCATCACCCAGACCAAAGGCGAACCACGGCCTGCCGCACAGGCCTGTCGCCAATGCCAGTCTCGCCGCAACCCAGAAGGCGCGCAATATTGCTGCGATTGCGGGACGCGGCTTTAAAGCCTGCGGGGCGACCCGAACGTTGGTTCGGACCGCCCCGCTTGGATCGGACGCAGGAGCGCGCTTAGCTTCGCTGGCGCAGCACGACCAGCGCACCGATCAGCGCGACACCACCCAACCAGTAGGGGAAACCCGAGCTGTCGTCGTCCTCGCTTGGAACCGCATCCGGATCCGGAGCAGCGCGGTCGGCCAGGAAGTCGGGCAGGGCCCGCGTCAACGATTCCCCAGTGCGCCGGGCGGAGCTAGCGGGCGGCGTGCTGTAGCGCGCTTGGCTGCCGTACATGGCGAGGCGGCGGGCACGCAATTCTTCGGGATCGACCATCGTGACAGCGAGTTCGCCTTGGGCGAGCGCTGGTGATACCGTTCGAAAGGCGTTGTCGCCTTGGTCGATTCCCACGACCTCCAACGGGTTGCCTGGGTGGATCGTCTCACGGTCCGTGCTGCCGAGCCCAACCAGTTCGTCTGCGGAAATGTGCTTCTGCGTGAAGGCGGGGGAAGCAAGAGCCAGTAGGAGAGGGAAGGCCTTCCAAGCTTTCATGGGTTCACCTCTTATCCGTTTCCGTTGCCGTTACCGCCGGAGTTTCCGTTCCCGGAGTTCCCGTTTGAGTTTCCGTTCCCGGAGTTTCCATTGCCGTCACCGCCGCTTTGGTACGTCACCGCATGGCTTTCGTAGTTCACGCTGTGCGGATCCTCGTACTCGCGACGCCATTGCAGGACTTCAGCGGGGGCTAGTACCCGCGGCATCATGTCTCCGAGCAGACCGTCCAGGGCCCCCAGCAGCCGACAATCGTAGTTGATTTCGATGCTCGGCGTGCCGTAGATGATGTTCTCGTTCCGCGCGATCATCGCGCCGTTGATCTTGGCGGGTTGGGCGCCAAGCACCATGTAGCAGAAGCTGTGGTTGGTGTAGAACGTGGCGTCGAGATTGTTGGCGTACATGCTCGAGACGCTCGAGTAGTTGGAAATGCCACCCGACGGCATGTTGCCGGCGAAGTTAGCCGTGTTGAGCGGAGACTGAAAGTCCAGGTCCGCCAGGGTGGTCGTCGAGTCGTACCGACCATCGCCATCGATATCCTCACCGCTTCCAGGGATCACATCGCCGATGCTGAAGCCGGGCGGGATCGTGCCTGCAGCGGCATCGGCAGCGGTGTAGTACTCCACGGAGAACACACCATCGCCTTCCAGGACGTCATCGTCGGCGGTGCCCAGAATGCCGTCTCGTCCGGCCCGCGTGTTCGGGATGCCGTCCTCGCCTGCGTCCTCCGCAGACTGGTTCATGGAAGAGCTCATCCAGGAGCTCACGTAGGACCGCCAAGTCGGATCGGTGAAGTCTCCGACGACCACGTTTTCGGCCGAGAAGAGGCCCAGAAAGTCACGGTTTTGGTTCGACGTGATCCAAGCCTCCACGTTGGCTTGGTGGTTGTTGATGGGACGCTCGTGGTTGGGCGCACGCTTGTAGGTGATACTGTCGGGCACGTAGGTGTTGCCACCGGAGTAGATTACGCCTTGTCCCTCCACCACACCGGAGATGACCACGTCGCCTCGGACCACCACGGGTCCGTCGATGACGATGGGGTTGCTGTTGGTCCCGACCAGGTACAAGTGCTGTTTCTCGCCCGGATCATCACCGAGGACGCCCTGCACGATGGTGGTGCCCCCAATCGAAATCGAGGAGTTCTGGGCGGCCGCCATGTCCTCATACATAGTGAGGTTGGAGAGGTTGGGCATAGGAACCGAGGCTTCAAAGTCGTGCTGGTTCTCTTCATTCCCGCCGTTTCCGCGAACGCGGTCAGACCGAACGATGTCCCAACCGGAGAAGATGCCCCCGTCGTTACCGTCCATGAGGCCGTCCCCGTTGTCGTCTTGGTAGCCGATCAGATTCGCTTTTGCGCCGTTCCACTCAAGGCCGTCGTAAATCGTCTGCCCGGTTATCGTCGGCTTGTAGCCGCCAGCATCGAACTGGCCGTTGCTGCGCGCGTTTCCGTTGCAGTAGATCGAGTTTCCGTACAACCAACCCCAGTTGTTGATGAAGTAGGCGTAGTCGAACACATCGCTACCGTCGAGGGAGAAGCGCATCGTCACCGAATGAGCCTCCCAGGCTTCGACCCGTTCGCCAGGAGCCAAGTTGTCCGGCGTATCCGGCAGGTACCCGGTGGTGTCGATGCGCACGTCGATTTGACGGTTTGTGCGATCCAAAAGGTAGGCCGTGGACGAGAAGCTTCCAACCGAGATGCCGTTATCGAGCAGGGGCTCACCCGCAAAGAGCTCACATCGGCCGTCCGCATCGAACATGGCCGCGATCCCAGCTAGCGGGTCCAAAGAGGCGGATTGGTCCGCGGCGCGCTGGAAGCGCAGCTTGCTCATTTCGACTCCGGCTTCGGTGACGGCGGAGGCTTGCAGTTCATCCAAGCTACGTCGCGCCTGCTTGACTTCCACTGAACTCATGGTGGTCGAGGCGATCAGCAAGCCGGAAATGCCGACAAACACGACCAGGGTCGAGACCAGCGCGCTGCCGCGCTGCGGTGATTGGTGCGGTCGAATCTTCATAGCTGTTAGTTCCTCAGTCGGACGTGGAAAGTGTCGATTTGAGCTCCATCGTTCGGATTGGGACGAGTGACGAGGCGGAGCTCCCAAACGGATCCCGTCGCTTGTAGGGTGAATGCGGGCCCGGAGGGATCACCCGATCCCACGAGTCCGTTGATCAAGGTGCGTTGAGCTTGCAAAGCTCCCCCGTCGTCTACGATTTGACGTACGAGCTGCGGTGTACCTTGCACGTCGGGCACGACCGCATAGCGCAGTTCCCAACCCTCACGGTTTTGGGATGCGTTGTCCGGGCCAAGGGTCTTTTCATAAACCCCCCAACTCGTGACACCGGAGCCGTCGACTGGGACTTGAAAGGTAAGCCGATGGTTGCCGGACGATTCGGTCACGATGGACAGAAGGCTCTCGCGAGTCGACTTCAGTTCGTTGCGCAGTAGGTCCAAACCCTTGCGGGTTTGCCGGTTCTGGGTAGAACGATCTTGTACCGTGTCATTGGTTTGATTGGCCAACTGCAGGCCCTGGGTCAAGCCCAGCCCTACCACGCTCAGAATCGCCGCAGCGATCATGACTTCCAGCAGGGTGAATCCCCCCCGGCCGGCCTGGCCCCTGTGTTTCCCACGGATCAACATCAGACGTTGCTCCTTACGGTCACAATCCGGCCGATCTCCGTGTCGCTTTGGAGGTCGATGAGCGAGATACGCACCTGCAACAGACCGATCCCGGTCTGGAACACGGTCAAGTCCGCGCGGAAGCGGCTGTCCGCAGCGACTCCGTTGTCGAAGAAGGAGTTGCCGTTCATGGCCTGCAGGTTGCCGTAGGACTGCGCGAGCAGGTCCTCACGCACGGTCTCGAGGAATAGGGTGGCGCTGGATAGGGAGCGCGCCTGACCCACCGATTTCATGTTCCCGAAGAAAGTGCTCGCCGTGGCCATCAAGAGCACGGTCGTCACCGCGACCGCGATCATGATCTCCACCAGGCTGAGTCCAGCCTTGGCGGAGGCTGCGGCGCGCCTCAGGAAGGGGATGCTTTTTCGAATCTTCATCTTGCTGTGGGTTCGCTTGGACGGGAGCGAATTTCACACAGGTCGTTGGTTCGGATGACCCTTCTGCTGTTCTGGTGGCATAATGAAAGTTCGTTTCGGAGTGAGGCGTTTCTGCGCCGCTTCGATGCGGTTTCGGAAAGGCTTTCCGATCCTCCGTCTTTGGGCAAACCTATGAGTCTCCACTTCTGCAGCTTGAGCCTGACGGCTCTCCCCTTGTTGGCGTCGACCGTTTCCCAGGAAGAAACGCCCGAGGTTTGGGACTGGCGGGCCGCGATCGAGCATGTGCTGCCCGAGCCTTCCGAGACCGCCTGGATGGGGCTGCCTTGGGAGCCTTCCCTGCGAGCGGGGTTGGTGGCCGGGCGCCAGCAATCCAAGCCCGTCCTGCTTTGGGCCATGAACGGGCACCCCTTGGCGTCCACATGAAACAACGGCGTGATCGACCGCCAGTTGGTTTGGTCCAATCCCGAGGTGCAAGCCAAGCTCGCTTCTTTCGTCCTGGCGGCGGATGAGGTGTGGAGTCTGCAGCACCGCGAATCCCCCGAAGCGCGCCTGTTTCGCCAGTTTGCGGAAGAGGGCCACTACGGGCGCCGTTCGCAGAGTTTGACCCGCCAAGGCATCTACGCCGTGACCCCAGGTGGGCACTTCTTGGGTTCCTGGAACACCCGCTACCTTCCCAAGGTCTTGGAGGAACTGGATCAAGCGCTCGAGCGCTGGGAGCAATTGGATCCGCAAGAGCGATTGGCGGGCGAAGCGTTGTCCGTCGATTGGCGTTGGTCGGATGCTTATCCGGAGAAAGGCCTCGCCCTGCTGGTCACGACCCGCGACATGCCGCGCGATGACTTGCCCGAAACCATGCGCGGCGAATGGCGCCGCACCGCGTGGAACCAGGACCGCTTTTGGATCTCGGAACAGGAGCTCGCCGGGCTCCGCAGCGATCCCAAGGTGCAGCAATCACTCGCCCAGCGATTCGTGCGCGTGCACGGCCGCGACAACGCCCGCGGACAAAGCCCGGGGTACCCACGCAAGGCGGTGCAAGAGGCGCGTTGGACTCTGGTGCGCATCCCCGCCGATGACGATCGCGAGGTCTATCGCGTGCAAGGTTACGGCGCGGTTGAGGAAACCGGCCGTTGGCGCATCAACGATCGCCACGATGAACCCGCGACGCACACGCGCTCCTTCGCGGGTCCCATGCTGGGCGAAATCGAATTCGAAGGGGAACGCTGCGTGCGCTTCGAGCTCGCGTGGGTCGGGGAGCGCCAAGGCGCGACGCAATACAACGGGCGAGCCGACGATCCGGGACCGGCTCCGATGGGCGTGGTGATGACGCTCGCGCCCGCCCACGACCGCGTCGCTCCGAGCATGATCGGCCAGTACGGCTGGAAACGGCCGTCAGTCGAGCACGCCGTGCCGGACTAGAGCTTCGCGCAAGGGAGCGAGCTGACTTTCGTAGCGCTTCCACTGCTCGAGCGAACTCTGATAAACCGGTCGGCGGACCTGCGTCGCGCTCGCCGAGGTTACGCGCCGCTTGTTCTCGAAGAAGCGCATGCAGTCGTCGTGCCAACCGGCGCCGACGAACTCCAGCATACGCCGCGTTTGGCCCTCCAAATCGGTGACCATGTCTTCGTACTCCACGGTCAAAATGCGGTCCGGTGCGAACTGCTTCCAATGGTCCATGATGCGCTCGACCAAGGCGTAGTGGTGGGCCAGGTGCTCGAAGTCGTAAGCCTGCTGCACGTTGGAGGTGAACAGGATGCGGTAGTTCGAGAAGCACGTTGCCATCGGTTCGCGGCGCGAGTAGATCACGCGGGCGTTGGGCATGGCCCGCAGCACAAACCCTAAGTTCAGGTAGTTGGTCAGACACTTGTCCACGAAGCGGGGGGCATCGGGAACCCGCCGATGTTGCCGATCGCAGTAGGTTTGCGCGTGTTGACGCAGGGCATCGTCCGAGGCCTCCGCCACGCCCCGCACCATGCGCAACAAGCCATTGAGCGGGATCTCCCGACCGCCCTTCCAAGCTCCCGGCAGTTTGTCCGCGTAGTAGGAGAGCACGTGGGTCAAGTCCGCTTCTTCGCCCGTGCCTTCCAGCTCGGGATGGGAAGAGAGCACCTGTTCGATCAACGTGGAGCCAGAGCGCGGGGTCCCCATGACCAAGATCGCTGGGTCGGGACAGGGGGCCGTAGTCGCGGGCCGCTCGAAGTAGGCGCGGTCGTACCGCTCAATCGTTGCATCGATCAAGGTCTCGTAGGCCGATGGCAAGTACTTGGAGCGCGCGCGCATGACTTGGTTGCCCTTGCGGTACCAGCGAAAGGACTCCTCGTACTCGCCGATGTCCTCGAGGGCTTTGCCCAAAGCGAAGAAGATGGCGGGGTGCGCTTTTGGGTCGTGCCGCCGCTGCTGGGCCAACGCTTCGAGCTGTGCAATCTCCTCGCGGTCCTCGGGCGTGAACTTCTTGAGCGCGGTGTAATTGCGCCAAAACTCACTGCTCTTGGGCGCTAGGTCGAGGGCCCGCCGATAGCAATCGCGGGCAGCGTCCATCTGTCCTTCGAACTTGTACACGACGCCCAAGTTGTTGTGGCCGTCGGGGAAGTCGGGGAACTTCTCGACGCACGCGCGAGCCATCTCGAGGGCATCCGCGCTACGGCCCTGCATGTACAGCGCGTGCACCATGTTGGCGTACAACTCCGGAGAGTCGGGAAAGCGATCCATGCCTTGCCGTAACAAGGTTTCGGCCTGCGCCTCCTTGCGGTTTTGCAGCAGGGTCAAGGACTCCCGCAAGTAGTGCGAGGGGGTGCGTTGGGCTTGGGCTGCCTGCTGGCGCGCCGCCTGGCGCTTCTTGTCCTTGAGGGCCTTTTTCCGGCGTTTGTCCATGGGCCCATGATACGCTGGTTCGCCGCGAGAACCCATCCCAGCCCAATCCCCAAACCATGTCCCTCGACCATCAGATCATCTGGAATCAACTCACCTGTGAGGATCTCGAAGCGGGCATCGCCTTCTACGAGCAGCTCTTCGGTTGGACGACCCGACCCGAGGAGCGCGCCACCTACGTGCACTTCTACCAAGGGGACCAAACCGTGGCGGGCGTCATGCCGAAGCACGGTGGGGGCGATGCGCCCAACCATTGGGCCGTGCACGTAGGCACTTCGGACATCGAAGCCTACAAGCAGCGCGCCGAGGCCGCGGGCGGCCAACTCTTGACCCCCGTGATGGACATTCCGTCCACCGGCAAGTTGCTCGCCGTCTCCGACCCCGGTGGCGCCGTTCTGATCGCCTTCCAACCCGCACACCCCGAACGCGATTCTTGGGGCCCGAGTCAAAAGCCCGGCCACTTCTGCTGGGTGGAATTGATGAGCAGCGACCTCAGCAAGTCCCTGCCGTTCTACCAAGAAGTCGTCGGTTGGAAGTCCCAACCGGTGTCCATGGGGGATTTCGACTACACCTTCCTAGCCGCGCCCGACGCCCAAGAAGGCGAAGCGATCGGCGGAGCGGTGACGAAACCGGCGCCCGAAATCCCCGACCATTGGCTGCCGTACGTGGCGGTCGAAAGCGTAGAAGCGACCCACGCCAAGGCTTTGGAGCTCGGCGGGAGTTCCTGCCACGGTCCGACCGAAATTCCCGGCTACGGTCGCTTTGCGGTGCTGCAGGATCCGCAAGGCGCCGTGTTCGCCGTGTATCAGGGCCAGGGTTCGTAGTCCGCTAGCCGATCACTTGGGCGCGCCCGCTTCGATCAGCGGAGCGCTCTTCGTGGAACTCTCTTGGGCTTTTTCCGGTGCACTCGGCGAGGCCGCGAGGTGCTGGTTGAGCCAGCGCAGCATTTCGGCTTGCGTGTGCAACACCGATTGCTTCGCCCGGTAGCCGTGGCCCTCCAAAGGCAGCATGCACAGTCGCACCGTGCCGCCGAGGCCTTTGATCGCTTGGTACAAGCGCCGCGACTGCATCGGGTAGGTGCCGCTGTTGTTGTCGAGTTCGCCGTGAATCAGGAGCAAGGGCTCGTTGATTTGGTCTGCGGCCAAGAACGGCGAGATAGTGAAGTACACCGACTTGGCTTCCCACAGGGGCCGGCGCTCGGACTGGAAACCAAAGGGCGTCAACGTGCGGTTGTAGGCGCCGCTGCGCGCGATGCCGGCTTGGAACAGGTCGCAATGGGCCAACAGGTTGGCGGTCATGAAGGCGCCGTAGCTGTGGCCTCCCACCGCCACCCGCTCGCGATCGGCCACACCGCTTTCCACGGCGAAGTCGATCGCGGCCTGCGCGGAGGCCACGATTTGATCAAGGAACGTGGCGTTCATGGTCTCGGGGTCTCCGATGACCGGCATCGTCGCGTTGTCGAGGATCGCGTAGCCCTGGGTGGCGAGCAATAGGTGCGACGAACCCGCCATGCGCGTGAAGCGATGGGCGCTGCCCGAGACTTGCCCCGCGGTCTTCGCGTCGTTGAATTCGATTGGGTAGGCCCAAATCAATAGCGGCAAGGGTTGGCCCTCTTGCCAGCCTTCGGGCGTGTAGAGCGTGGCCGACAGCGGGACTCCGTCGGCGCGTTCGTAGTGTACGAGGCGCTTGGGAATCGAGCGCACCTGCGGCGTCGGGTCAGCGAACTGCGTGATCGGATCGAAAGAATTCGACGCGAGCCGCCGCAGCCGCAAGTTGGGCGGCTCGTCTTGGCTTTCGTGACGGGTGATCAGGGACGGCGCCTGGCCATCCGCCTGCATCCAAGCGGCCAGCACCGTTTCGTAGGACTCCGGCGCGCAGCGCCACAACCGTTCGCTTTGGCCGGTGCGCAGGTCGACGCGATCGAAGAAGGGCAAATCGCCTTCGGGGGACGAACCGCTGCCCGTGCGGTACCCGAAGGGGCCTTCTTGCTGCACGACCCATCGTCCCGATTCATCCGGCACCATCAAAAACCGTCCCGGATCGCCATAGCGATCGCGCAAACTGCGGTTTTCGAGAGCGATCGGGGCGCTGCCGGAGTCTTCCAGGTTGTGCAGCAAAGTGCGCACCCAACGCCGATCGCGATCGTACTCGCGCACGCCCAGCCAAGCAGCGTGAGAAAACGATTGCAGGGACCAAACGCGGTGTTCGACGCGCAGCCATTCGACGGGCGCCTCTTCGAAAGGACCAGCCCATGCGAGCAACCGATCGCGGTGCGGCACTTCGGCTTTGGGGTCGCCGCCGTCGAGGGCTTCGCGCCACACCAGGGTGGCCGGCCGCGAAGCGATCCAATCCACCGAGCGCGGACCTTTGGCCACTCCGCCGATCGGAATGTTGTCGGCCATGGGGATGCGCGCGATCTCGCGCAGCACCTTGCCGTTTCCGTCCCACAACTCGACCCGATAGGGGAAACCACGCCAGGGATGCACGTAGCTCATGGGCCCTTCCAGCCGGTGCACCAAGACGTAAGCTCCGTTGGGGGCCACCGAGGCATCGAAGATCATTCCAGGCGCCCCGATGGGCCGCGCCTCCGCTTCGGGGTCGAAGGCCATCAACTGCGTGGTGCCGTAGTAGCGGAAGAGGGCTTCGTCGTGCGGGCTGCGCAGCAGGTCTTGGTAGGTGCGCGTGGGCGAAAGCTGCCCGGAGGACTCTTGGACGTTGGGGCCCAGGGGCACGTCGGGCGCGGCCGGTTCGGGGCCTCGGCCGTCCGGCCAGATGGACGCCAATACGCGGCGGCCGTCGGGCAACCAGCGCGGGCGGTTCAGCACCGAGCAAAGTCGCTGCGTCAACCGGCGCGGTTGTTCGGGCGCGTTGGCGGCGACCCACCAAAGGCTCGAGCCTTCCGCGCTGACGGTCACCACGAAGAAGCAGTTCGAGCGGTGCGACCAGGAGACTTCGGCCACCTGGCTCTGCGGCGGCAGCGGGATGCGGACCAAGCTGGGGCCGTCGGGCTTGAGCAGGGTCGGTCGCAAGGACACGCTGCGCGAGAAACGCGAACGGAAGGGCGCGTTCGCGACCGGATCAATGCGCATGCCGGCCAAGGGCAGCATGCGGCGCGCGAGCTCGCTGATGTCGGGCAACGCGTCGCGCTCGATCTGCAGGATCCATTGGCCGTCGGGGCTCAGGGACGTGCTGGGGATCGGATCCGCCGTGACGATGTCGACGATGCTTTGCGGGGGCAGGTCGTAGCCGGCGGGCAGGTCTTGGGCCGCTCCGGGCGCGGCGAGGGGCAAGCCGAAGAGGGGGAGCAGCGCGCAAGCAAGGAACAATCGCAT